>NZ_JARIXR010000015.1:0-160737 GCF_029269205.1 Pseudomonas sp. 1912-s
TTGATCTTGATTTGATCTTGATCTTAGGCGCCCCGTTAAACCACGCTGGCCGAACGCAGGTAGTACGGAGCGGGTAAACCGGCAGGACGCCGGTTTAGCCGCGACGGGGCAGGGACGCCCCGTCGCGGCGGCCCGCGTAGTAATACCGGAGTGAGGGCACACCGAGCATTAGCGAGGTGCCGAGTGGTGGGGCAAGAGCCTTTTGGTTACTTTTGGGCTCCTTTCAAAAGTGACCCGCTGTAAGAGCGGAACCCATCGAAGCCATCACAAAAAAAACGGATATGTACACCTCTACTAAGGATCCAACACCCCACCGCTGTAGCTGTCAGACAACCGCGAACCGGTAAACTTGGCCACCACCGACCCCTGCGACACCAGGCGCTCCCGATGCCCCGTCACCATGCGCCCGGTTTGCACGGCATGCAGTACCACTTCAGACGCCGGGTCCCCGGGCCGCCGGATAATCCGTGCAAACCGCTCGCCCTCCTCGACCTGTTCACCGAGGCGTTTTTCAAACACCAACACCCCGGGGCACGGCGCCAGGATGGTCTCCATGCACCCCATGTCCACCACCTGCCCCTGCCAATCGGCAATCGCCGGGGCTTCGTCGATCACCCCGCTTGCACAGAGCCAGGCCCAGATACCATCGCCATCCTGCCCGGCCAGGGCGTCACTCACATCCGCCTGCCCGCGCAATTCAATGGTCGCTGCCATTCGCGGGTTGGCGTGATTGATGATGGTTTCCTCAAACGACCCGTCGCCGCCCTCGTCCCAGACAATCACCACGTCCACCTGCAACGCCGCCGCCAATGCCCGACCCTCGGGCCAAAAGCTGCGGTGGATATACAGGTACGGCAGCGCTTCATCATCCGTGTGCAGGTCCAGCACCAACTCGGCATCGGCCGCCAGTTGCACCAGGCTTTTCTGCCATTGCGCCAGGTTGCTGGCCGGGCGCTCCATCGCCAATGAATGATCGAACGCCCGGTTAAAATTCTGCCCGGTGGCTTCATGAAAGCGCCCCAGCAACCGCCCCTGGCGAAACTGGCCAATGCCGAACGGGTTGGCCTGGGGCACCACTGTCACCGTGCCCTTGAGCCGCCCCTGGTCATGGCACGCCTGCAAACGCGGCAGCAGTTGGTGCAACACCAGCATCCCGGCGATTTCATCGGCGTGCACGCCGGCTTGCAGGTGCACCCGCGGGCCGCTGCCGTCCCCCTCAAAGCGCCAGGCGCCGATGTGCAGGGTGTTCCCCGAATCGCCCGGGACTTGCCACGAAAGGTCTTTTGCCATGCCGCTGCCCTCCTCTTGTTGGAGCTGTGGGTATATATTGAACACACGTTCAACCATGTACTTTTACCAAGGGTGTGCCTGTGACCGAAGACCGTCGCGACCTGTTGATTGCCGCCACCCTCACCAGCCTCGCCCGGGACGGGCATGCCGGCATTTCCGTGCGGCGCATCGCCGCTGAAGCCGGGGTTTCGGTGGGGTTGCTCAATCACCATTTCGGCAGCATCGATGCACTGATCGCCGAGACCTACCACAAGCTCGCCAGCGAACTGACCACCGCCCTGTGGCAGGAAGTCGACCAGGCCCAGGGCCCTGCCGCACGGCTGGATGCGTTCCTCGCCGGCTCGTTTTCCTCACGGGTCATGGACCCGAAATTGCTGGGGGTGTGGGTGGTGTTCTGGAGCCTGATCCGCCATTCAGACCCCGTGAACGACTCCCACGAAAACAGCTACCGCGCCTACCTCGAACTGATTCGCCAACTGCTCGACGACCTGGCCGCGAGCGAAGGCTTCGTGATCCACGACACGCGTCTGGCGGCCATCGGCTTATCGGCGATGCTCGACGGACTCTGGCTCGAGTGGTGCCTCAACCCCGGCACCTTCAGCCCCGCCGACGGGCTGCACATCTGCCGCTGCTGGATACAAGGGCTGCGTCACGGAGCATTCAGCGCCGACCACGTCTTGTGACACAGGGTGCCGGGCGCTGAGCATGGCCAGGGTGCCGCTGATGGCGATCAGTACGGCGCCGAAGATCAGCGATACATCCATCAGCGTGCCCCACACCAGGCTCGACAGCAGGAACGCCCAAATCAACCCGGTGTACTCGAACGGCGCCAACAGCGTTGCCGTGGCCCGGCGGAAACTCGCAAACAACAGGAACTGGCCAATTCCGCCCACCAGCCCGGCGCCGAGCATGCCCAGCCATGCCGGTGTCGGTGAGGGTGTGTGCGTCCAGGGCAATGTCACCGCCATGCAAATCACGAACACCACGTTGGTGATCAGCATCTGTTCGAGCACCGAGGTGTTGTCATCCACCTGGCGCAGCTGGATATAGGTAAACGCCCAGCACAGCGCTGCGGCCAGCGTCAGGCCAATGGGCAGCGGGTCGACCATGCTGCTGGGGCGACAGGCAATCACCACGCCCACAAAGCCAATGATCAGCGAAACCCACTGGCCACGGCTGGCGCGCTCCTTGAGGATCAGCGCGGCCAGCAACGTGACCATGATCGGCGCGGAAAAATACAGGGTGGTCATTTCCGCCAGGGTCAGGTCCTTGGCGGCGGTGTAGTACAGCAGCCAGGCCAGCAGCGACAACAGGCCCCGGATGATCAACAGCCTGCGGCTGACCGAGTGCCAGGCACGCTTGAGCAGGCCCAGGCGCCCGGCGATCACGCAGGCGGAAACCACCACCAGGCTGCGCCAGAACAGGATGGTGAACACCGAATAGTCGGCCACCAGCCATTTGATCCCGGCGTCCTGCAACGCCAGGAACGCATAGGCCAGTGAGCACAGGGCAATCCCTTGCAACGAGCGATCGGTTTTCATCCGGCAGACCTGCGCAACGGTGTGCCACGCCGCTCGGCAATCGCGTACAGGGCTTCAATCAAAAAGGTCAGGCACAGGTAAACCCCGGCCACCAGCAGCAGTGGCTGGTAGATCTGCAGGGTCTGGGCGCGCACCACGTTGGCGGCGCCGAGCAGGTCGACCACCGCGATGGTGGAGGCCAGTGCCGTGGACTTGAGCAACATCACCGTTTCCCCCGCCAGTGTGGGCAGCAACAGGCGCATGGCCCGTGGCAGGCGCACGCGCAATAGCGCCTGGCGAGGCGTCATGCCAAACGCCGAGGCGGCTTCCATTTCGCCCTTGGGCACCGCCAGCAGGCCGCCGCGAATCACCTCACCGACGTACGCCCCCACCGACAGCACCAGGGCGAACACGATGTACCAGTAGCCGTCCCGCAGGAACGGCCAGAAAAAGCTGCCACGAATCATCGGGAACTGGGCAAACAGGCTGCCCAGGCCGTAGTAGAAAATGTAGATCTGGATCAACAACGGCGTGCCCCGCAGCACGCTGGTGTACCCTAGCGCACACCGCGCCAGCCATTTGCGCCGCGACAGCCGTGCCAGCGCCACCAGCACCGCCAGGGCGAAACCCAGCAGCGCCGAGATCACCAGCAACGACAGGGTCGTCTGCAAGCCCTTGGCGATCAGTCCTGCGTAATAACTTATCCACTCAGGCATGTGCGGCTCACTCGACAACCGGCATCCAGCGACGAATACGTCGTTCCAGGCGCCCGGACAGGTAGTTGGAGGCCAGTGTCACCAGGTAATACAAGGCGGCGGCCGTGAGGTAGAACAACAGGTATTGCCGGGTCGAGCCCGCCGCCTGCTTGGCGGTGTACAGCAGTTCGTTGGTGCCCACCACGCTGATCAGCGCGCTGTCCTTGATCAGGTTGATCCACAGGTTCGACATGCCGGCCAGCGCGTACGGCGCCATGATCGGCAGGGTCACCCGGCGAAACAGACCCAAGCCGCTCAAGCCGAAGGCCCGTGCCGCTTCGATCTGCCCGTGGGGAATCGCCAGGATCGCCGCGCGGAAAATCTCCGAGGCGTACGCGCCCTGCACCAGCCCCAATACCAGGATCGCAACCAGCGGCCCGCTGATGTTGAACTGCTCGAACCCCAGCCACAGCATCAGCGCATTGAGGGCCATGGAGCCTGCGTAATACAGCAACAGGATCAGCAGCAACTCGGGCACCGCGCGGAACACCGTGGTGTAGCCGCGCATCAGCATGGCAATCGGGCGCGGCGCACTGAGCTTGGCGCAGGCAACCACCAGGCCGATCAGCAGCCCCACCGCAAACGAGCCGGCGGAGATCTGCAGGGTCATCCATAACCCTTTGAGCAATGCGTTGCCCCAGCCTTGCTCGCTGAAGTTGAGTAGATCGAACATCGGCGCTCCCTATTTCAATGATGCGCAATGACCCTTGTGGCGAGGGGGCTTGTCCCCCGTTGGGCTGCGGAGCAGCCCCAAAAAAGCGGGAGCGCTGCGCACTCCAACGGGGGACAAGCCCCCTCGCCACAGGACAAGCCCCTTCACCACAGGAAGGTCACAGGTCAGTTTGTGTAGGGGCTGTCACATACCTTGCTGACGTACGCTGGCGTGTCGGCGCGCTTGCACGGGCTGACGGACACACCAAACACACTCTGCGAGAGGTCAGCGTAGTCCTTGCTCACCAGCAGCTCACCGATGGCCTTGTCCAGCCGTGCCTTGAGTTCGGTGTCTTCCTTGCGCAGGCCGGCGCCCACGCCACGGCCGATGATCGGGTCGTAAGGCACTTCGGCGATCTCGGCCAGGCCCTGGGCTTCAGGCGTTTTCACCATCATGGCGATGGCGACACCGTCGGCCATCATCAGGTCGGTGCGCCCGGCAATCAGGTCGGCGTTGGCCGACTCCTGGGTGTCGTAGTACTTCAGGTCAGCAATTTTCTCGTAGTACTTCTTCAGGTAGTTGGCGCTGACGGTGGAGATCTGCACGCCGATGATCTTGCCTTTCAGGCCCGCCGGCGAGACGTCGACGGTGGTGCCCTTGGGACCGGCAATGCCCAGCAGCGAATCGTAGTAGGCGCGGCTGAACGCGATCTGTTTTTCACGCTCCTCGGTGACCGACATCGAGGAGAAAATCACGTCGATTTTCTTCGCCAGCAACGACGGGATGATCCCGTCCCACGCCACTTCCTTGATCTGGCACTCAGCTTTCATCAAGTCGCAGAGCTTGTGGATCAGGTCCACCTCAAACCCTGTCCATTCGCCGTTGCCGCCCTTCACCGTGAACGGTGGGTAGGGCTCCGCCGCCACCGCGAACACGATGGGTTTCTCCGCCGCCAACGCAGTACCTGCCGCCAGCATCAACACTGCACTGCTCAACCACTTTGCCAATCGTTTGGATTTCATGATCTTGCCCCGTCTTTTTTGGAGTTAGCGAGTTTGATGCGCGTTGACGAACTGCCGGCAACGTTCACTGCGTGGGTCGATAAACACCGAGTCCGGCGAGCCGGTTTCCTCGATCAAGCCTTGGTGCAAAAACGCGACTTTGGATGACACGTCCCGGGCGAACGCCATTTCATGGGTCACCAGGATCATGGTGCGGCCTTCTTCGGCCAGGGAACGAATCACCCGCAGCACTTCGCCCACCAGCTCCGGGTCGAGGGCCGAGGTGGGTTCGTCGAACAACATGACTTTGGGGCGCATGGCCAACGCACGGGCGATGGCCACCCGCTGTTGCTGGCCGCCGGAAAGGAACGCCGGGTATTCGTTGCGCTTGGCGGCCAGGCCAACCCGGTCGAGCAAGGCTTCGGCGCGCTCGATGGCTTCGGCACGGCTTTCGCGCAGGACCTGGATCGGCGCTTCGATAAGGTTTTCCAGCACGGTGCGATGGGGCCACAGGTTGAAGTTCTGGAACACCATGCCCAGCGTCGAGCGAATCCGTACCAGCTGTTTGGCGTCGGCCACCAGTGGTGCGCCGGGGCGACCGTAGTTGAGCTTGATGCTCTCGCCGTCGACATGAATGCTGCCCTGGTCCGGCACTTCGAGCATGTTGATGCAACGCAGCAAGGTGCTTTTACCCGAGCCGCTGGCGCCGATCAGCGAGATGACTTCGCCTTCGTGCGCAGTCAGGGAGATGCCCTTGAGCACTTCGATATTGCCGAAGCGTTTGTGCAGGTCGAGCACCTCGATCATCTTCTTCGCGGCCGCCGGCTGCACGCTGATGATTTTCGCAGCAGGCTTTATTCGCGGCTCGCCGGCGAGCTTGGCGACGAAGCGGCTGATGCGCTCGCAGGCCTCGGCCAGTCGCGCTTCACCCAGGGTGAACGACAGCCGCACAAAGCCCTGGGCCGGTTCACCGAAAGCGGCAGCATCCAATACGGAAACGCCCGCTTCGCGGAACAGCCGCCAGGCAAAATCCAGGGAACTGAGGCCGGTGTCCCGCACATCCACCAGCACGAACATGCCGGCTTGGGGGGCGCGTACGTGAATGCCCGGGCAATCGCTCAGGCCGGCGACCACCAGGTCGCGGCGTCGCCGGTAGGTTTCACGCATGCCCTGGGTGACTTCATCGTGGGCCAACACGGCGGCGGTGGCGGCTTCCATCACAAACCCCGGCAAGCCGTACAGCATGCTCAACACCAGGGTTTCGGCGTGGGCCACCATGGCAGGCTCGGCAACGATCCAGCCGATACGCCAGCCGGTCATGGCGTGGGATTTCGACAGGCTGCCGATCACGATGCAGCGGTCGGCCATGCCCGGCAGCGCGGCGAGGCTGTGGTACTCACCGTCGAACACCAGGCTTTCGTAGACTTCGTCTACCACGACCCACAGTTCATGCTCGATCGCCAGGTCGGCAATTGCCTGCAGCTCCTGGGGGTTGAGCACCACGCCGGTGGGGTTGTTGGGGTTGGAGAAGAAAATCGCCCGGGTGCGCGGCGTGATGGCGGCGGCCAGCAGCGCCGGGTCGAGGCGAAAGCCCGAATCGGCAGCACACGGCACCCGCACCAGCGTTGCGCCGCTGGCCTTGAGCGTGGCTTCGTAGGTGACGTACATCGGGTCGAGGACGATCACTTCATCACCGGCCTGCAACAGGCACAGCGAGGTGACGAACAACGCGTTCTGCGCGCCGGCCACGGTGATGACGTTTTCAGCGTTTAACGGGCGAGCCAGGGACTGGCTGTAACGGGCGGCGATCGCATCCCGCAGTGCCGGGCGGCCGGGGATTTCGGTGTAGTGGGTATCGCCCTGGCGCAGGGCTTCGACGGCGGCGTCGGTGATGAACGAGGGGGTGGCGAAATCCGGGTCGCCGACGCTCAGGATGATGATGTCTTCGCCTTTGCTGCTGGCCTGGAACGCGGCGTGGTGGATGTCCCAGGCGGCTACGCCCTGCCCTGCAATTCGCTCAACAAAGGGTGAAAACCGCATTCCAGTGCCTCTCGTTCAATCAGAAAAAGCGCAAGCCCGATGGTTGCCCAGCGGGGGGTTGCAGCCAACATAATTGAAACTGAACACTCGTTCAACGGGTAGCGTCGCGGATGTCGTAAACAGTTAAAACAGGTCGTTGTGGTGGATACCTCCAGATGGGTATGAATTCAGCCGGCAGTCTGGGTCATCAGCTTGCACTGGTGGTCTTGCAGCTCCTCGGCGGACGCCAGGTTCCACTCCTTGAGCGTCAAGCGGGTGGCCAGCAGCACGAAGTTGCCATCCGCCTCGGGTGCCAGCAGCAGGCTGTAGCTGGCCATGGCATCGCCCTGGTCCTGCACGTAGTCATTCAGGATCGCCAGCGGGTCACGCAGGTCGAAGTCGGCTGCCGACAAGGTGCGGGCGCTGTAGGTATGCCCCTGCAGTTTGACCGGCAGGGTTTGCCATTGCTCGTTAAGGGTGGCGGCGCGTTCGGTGAGGGTGTTGAACACGTCGGGGCGCAGGCAGGCGATATGGATATGCAACTGGTTTTGCGAGCGGCCGTAACGCGAGTTGATCGCCAGCGACACATAGCGGTCGGCAATCGGCGTTTGCAGGCCGGTGGAGAGCACGTCGTGGTTTTTCCAGGCCTGGGCAAAGTAATGCGGCAGCAGGTTGCGGGTCAGTGCGACGTCTTCGATGCCGGTGACTTTGTCGGTGGGGATCAGCAGGTCCTGATACGGGCCATTGAGGTCCTTGAGCAACACGAAACCCTTGTCCGGGTCGACCTTGAGGCAGGGGCTGGGGTTTTGATGCTGGCTCTGGTCGGGCACACATTGGCGGCTGACGATCTGCCACAACACATCGGGATTGCCCCGCCATTTCCAGGCGCCCGCCAACGCCACCACACACAGCAAACCACCGATGCTCTTGAATACGGTACCGCGCTTCATGCCAAAAACCTCAACGCCAAAGGGATGTCTTTTGTTGTTTTACAACTGCCAGACATCCCTGTCGCAAAGGTTAACGTTTGGCCGGGGCCATAAATTCCGGGCCTACCGGATCTTTTATCGTGTTGGCCAGAATACGGTCGATATGTTGCAGGTCATCGGCGCTGAGTTGCCAGCCGAATGCGTCCTCGATGCCTTTCAATTGTTCCGGGCGACGGGCGCCCCACAACGCCACCGTCGGACCCTGGTCCAGCACCCAGCGCAATGCCAGGGCCAGCACGGACTTGCCGTGGCACTCGCGGGCATACACATCCAGCGCCGCGACCGCCGCCAGGTATTGCTCAAAGCGTGGCGCCTTGAATTTCGGGTCGAGCTTGCGCACATCATCACCGGTAAAGCGTGTGGCGGCGTGCATGCTGCCGGTCAACAGGCCCCGGCACAGCGAGCCATAGGCCAGGACCACCAGGGCGTTTTGTCTGGCGTACGGCAGGATGTCGCTGTCGATCGCCCGTTCGAACAGGTTGTAGGGTGGCTGCACCGTGTCCAGGTGGGTGTACTGGCGGAAGTCGTCCATCTGCGCGGGGGAATAATTGCTCACGCCCACCGCCAGGATCTTGCCTTCGCGGCGCAGTTTTTCCAGCTCGCCGGCGGTTTCTTCCTGGGCCACCAGCGGGTCGGGCCAGTGAATCTGGTAGAGGTCGATGTAGTCGGTTTCCAGGCGCAGCAGCGAGTCTTCGACTTCCTTGCGGATGCGCTGGGCCGTGGCGTTGCGGCGCACGGTGCCGTCGTCCCATTGCAGGCCGGCCTTGGTCGCGATCACCGCCGTATGGCGCACGCCGCGCAGGGCACGGCCGATCAGCTCTTCAGACAAACCGAGGCCGTAGACCGGCGCACTGTCGATAAAATTGATGCCGCTGGCCAGCGCATGGCGAATGGTCTTGATCGACACCTCATTATCGGCGCCACCCCACATCGAACCGCCCATGGACCAGGTACCCAGGGCAATCCGCGAGACGGCCTTGTCGATCCCCGGGATCTTGATGGTTTCGATACTCATTAAAAAGCCTCCGCCAGAAACATTCAGTAAAAAAACGATTACTCTAGATCATCCGTGGTTGAATCGGGCTCAACGCCGCGTGAAACCCAAACCGTACAAAAGGTGCTTGATATGGCTGCGTTCAACCGCTCCGAGTTGGCCGACCTGAATGTGTTCATGGCGATCATCCGTCGCCGGAGTTTCCGGCATGCCGCCCATGAACTGGGCGTCACCACCTCGGCCCTGAGCCACACCATGCGCAACCTGGAAACCCGCCTGGGGGTCAAGTTGCTCTACCGCACCAGCCGTGCGGTGGAGCCCACCGACGCCGGTGTGGTGCTGGCGGAAAAACTCAGTGCGGGCTTTGCGACGATCCAGGATGGCCTCGACACCCTGGAGTTGTACCGCGAGGCACCGATTGGCCGGCTGCGCCTGAACGTTCCCCGGGACGCCGCGGTGCTGCTGATCTCGCCACTGTTGGGCGAGTTCACCCGCGCCTATCCGCAACTGCGCCTGGACGTGATGATCGAAGACCGCATGCTCGACATCATCGCCGAAGGCTACGACGCGGGTATCCGCTATGGCGCCACCGTGCCCCAGGACATGGTGGCCGTGCCGCTGACCGGCGAGCTGCGCTGGATCATGGTCGCCTCCCCGGCCTACCTTGCAAAGGCCGGAAGGCCTGCCGTGCCCAAGGACCTGCTCGCCCACGCTTGCATCCGCATGTACCTGGGCGACAAGACCACCTACAAGTGGGAGCTGGGCAACGGCACCCGCCAACAGCGCCTGGATGTGCCCGGCCACTTCAGCGCGGCCGACACACAAACCATCGTCGACGCGGCCCTGCAAGGCGTGGGCATCGCCTACTGCCTGGAGAATCGCGTGTTATCGGAACTGGCAGACGGCCGCCTGGTGGAAGTGCTGCCCGACTGGGCCTGCATCGGCGCGCCACTGTGCATGTATTACCCCAGCCGGCGTCAGTCTCATCCAGGGTTGCGGCAGTTGATAGACATGATCCGTGTGAAAACCATCGGTTCACAGTTGTTGGAATCACATTGAACCTGGGCCCGGCCGTGGTCCTCAAACCTGGACAGACCACGGCCCGGTGCACACCCGATGACTTTTATTCTATGGATGGCCGTACTCGGCGCGGTGTTGCTCACCCTCGCCCTCACCTCCTCCTACCTGCGCTGGATGCCGGTCACCACCTCGGCGGTGTGCCTGTTGCTTGGCGTGGGTATTGGCCCGCTGGGCGCGGACCTGCTGCACCTGGACATCAAGGACTCCGCCCGCTGGATGGAACACCTGACGGAGGTCGCGGTGCTGTTTTCGCTGTTTGTCAGCGGCTTGAAGCTGCGCCTGCCCCTCAAACATCGAACCTGGCGCATTGCGTTTGGCATGGCCGGTCCGGTCATGCTCCTGACCATACTCGGGACGTGCCTGGTACTGCATTGGCTGCTGGGGTTGTCGTGGGGCGTTTCGCTGTTGGTGGGGGCGATTCTCGCGCCCACCGACCCGGTGCTCGCAGGCCTGGTGCAGGTCAATAACGCTCAGGACTATGACGCACTGCGCTTCGGCCTCTCCGGCGAGGCCGGCTTGAACGATGGCACCGCCTTCCCGTTTGTGATCTTCGCGCTGATGTTCATGCAGCACGGTGGGTTCGACGGTGACTGGCTTGGCGGGTGGGTCCTGAAAAACCTGCTGTGGGCGGTGCCGGCCGGCTTGTTGACCGGTTATTGGATGGCCCGGGGCATCGGCCGGCTGACCCTCAAGATGCGCATCACCAATGCCGACAGCACCCTCTCCCCGAATGACTACCTGACGCTGGCCCTGATCGCCCTGGCCTATGTGGTGGCCGAGGCCATCGGCGGCTATGGCTTTCTGTCGGTATTTGCCGCCGGCCTCGGCCTGCGCCAGGCAGAGTTCAAGTCCACCGGCAACTCACAAACCCCTGCCGAGCATCTGGCAAAACCGTTAGTGGGCCACATGGAAGTGGAACCGGAGCACGCATTGCACGGTGACGTCGGGCAGTTGCAAGACACGCAGATCGCTGCCGGCGTGATGATGGGCGACATGCTCGCGTTTGGCGGCCTGGTGGAGCGTTCGATGGAGGTGTTTCTGGTGACCCTGCTGGGCGTGGTGCTGGTCAGTCACTGGGACTGGCGGGCGCTGGCGGTGGGCGCTTTGCTGTTTTGCGTGATTCGCCCGCTCAGCGTGTTGTCGGTGCCCTGGGGCCGCCTGCTGGATCGCAATCAGCGCGGGCTGGTGGGCTGGTTCGGGATTCGCGGGATCGGCAGCATCTACTACCTGTTCTATGCCATCAACCATGGGTTGGTGGGCACCAGCAGTACCGTTGCGGTGAACCTGACGCTGTCAGTCATTGCCCTGAGCATCATCGTTCATGGCCTCAGCACACAGCCGATGCTGGCGTGGTATGAACGACGCGCCCAGGCACAACAATGACGGTTATTCCTGGTTTTCGGTGTTGCCGACGTCGGCGGCATCATCCAGGTCGTTAAGCGGAACTTCGGCATCATCCATCAGTGAGCCCGGGTCTTCATTGCCCGGGTCATTGAGTTCATCGTCTTCGTCTATTTCAACTGACATGACCGTCTCCTCTAACCGCCTTGAGTATCGATATCGGCATCGGTTTCAGGCTTGGGCTCGCGCTCGGGCTTGAAGTCTGGACTGTAGTCGTTTTCTGCCGCCTTGGGGTCGGCGGCAGGCGTTGGGTCTTTCGGCGCGTCGGCCGCTGTACCCGGTGCAGGCTCACCGCCGTCGATGGCGGGGTCATTGCGGCTGCTGACTTGCGGGTCGTCTTTATCGGTTGCGTTCATGGTCACCTCTTCGCAGATCTTGGGGAAACGTGCCCTGCGTAAACGTAAGGCGCCGCACGCCGGGTGGAAGTTCATTCCGATTCCCTAGGAGCCCGGGTTGTCGACCTGGATATAGAACGCATAGGCCCCCAGGATCACCCAGAACACCATGAACAACCAGGGTGCACGCATCGAGAACAACAGCGACTTGCGATAGCCCTTGTGGGACGACTCCGTCTCGCTGAACAGCGGCGACTCGTCATACGCCAGGCCCATCACCGGCTCACTGCGCAGCAGTTCGCTTTGCTTGTAGTGCCAGTGGTCAATGATGTCGTAGGCCGCCCGAATGCCTGGCCAGGCGTTGAGGGAACTGAGGATGCCCAGCATCGCCAGGAATACCGGCACCACCAGAGTGAACAGCTTGCCCCATTCCGGGTTGAGGTTGCCCATGCCGGACACAAAGGCGATCACCAGGAAAGACTGCGCCGTGAGGTAGGCATCGGTGCGGTTGGCCAGGATGCTGGTTTCGTACTGGATCTCGCGCCGGTAGAAGTCGAGGCGGTCCTTGGGTGAACCGAACATCTTCGCGGAGTGTTCGCTGTGGTCGGTCACGGCCGACTCAGGGTTCTGTGGGGAAATGATTCTGGGCACGATCAGTGCTCCACGCAGGTAGTTGAAGCCCGTTAGAAGAACCGCGCTGGTGCAAAGTTCAAGTAATCGATGCACCGTTTTGAGGCAATCGTGCGTTCTATGTGGCGAGGGCGCTTGCTCGCGCTGGACTGCGTAGCCTACCTGCTTCCTGGGGGCGCTTCGCACCCCAGCGGGAGCAAGCTCCCTCGCCACAGGGGAGTCGCTACGGGTGGATGGCACAGGCATTGCTTTGTTCCTTCAATCATCCACCTGCCCCGCCTGAATACAGGAGCAATCGTTACCCCTCGACCCAGAGCCCACCCCAAAAGAAAGTAAGGACCAGGCCTGTTGGCACCATCAGCCACGGGCTCATAAAAAAATGCGTTTTCTAAAGCGGCAGTGCCAAAGCGCAGTTAGTCCCGGCACTGACAAGGTAATTGGAATGGCTCGATCTTTCTTTGATGAAATGAATGACGCACAAGGCGTTT
The DNA here is from genome assembly GCF_029269205.1 of Pseudomonas sp. 1912-s. Classification (NCBI taxonomy): domain Bacteria; kingdom Pseudomonadati; phylum Pseudomonadota; class Gammaproteobacteria; order Pseudomonadales; family Pseudomonadaceae; genus Pseudomonas; species Pseudomonas sp. 1912-s. The sequence goes on from NZ_JARIXR010000015.1 coordinate 13,155, forward strand.
GCCGTGCGCACTATCAGGAATTCTCCCGCTGGCTGGCCAATACGCCGCCAGAACTGCTGGCCCAGCGCCGCCGTGAAGCCGACCTGCTGTTTCACCGCGCCGGGATCACCTTCACCCTGTATGGCGACGAGCAAGACACCGAGCGCCTGATCCCCTTCGATATCATCCCCCGCAGCATCCCCGCCAGCGAGTGGAGCGTCATCGAGCGCGGCTGTATCCAGCGGGTCAATGCATTGAACATGTTCCTTGCCGACATCTACCACGACCAACGCATCATCAAGGCCGGAATCATCCCCGCCGATCAGGTGCTCGGTAACGAGGGTTACCAGAAGGCCATGGTCGGCCTGGACCTGCACCGCGATATCTACTCGCACATCTCCGGGGTCGACCTGGTTCGCGATGGCGACGGCACTTACTACGTGCTCGAAGACAACCTGCGCACCCCCAGCGGCGTGAGCTACATGCTCGAAGACCGCAAGATGATGATGCGCCTGTTCCCCGAGGTGTTCGCCAAGCAGCGCATCGCCCCGGTGGACCACTACCCCAACCTGCTGCTCAAGACCCTGAAAAGCTCCAGCCGCCTCGACAACCCGAATGTGGTGGTGCTGACGCCGGGCCGCTTCAACAGCGCGTTTTTTGAGCATGCGTTCCTGGCCCGGGAAATGGGCGTCGAACTGGTGGAAGGCGCCGACCTGTTCGTGCACGACCTCAAGGTGTTCATGCGCACCACCGATGGCCCCAAGGCCGTTGATGTGATCTACCGTCGCATCGACGACGCCTTCCTCGACCCGCAGGCGTTCAACCCCGACTCGATGCTCGGCGTCCCGGGGCTGGTGGCCGCCTATTGTGCGGGCAACGTGGTGCTGGCGAACGCCATCGGCACCGGCGTGGCGGACGACAAGTCGATCTACCCGTATGTGCCGGAGATGATCCGTTTCTACCTGGATGAAGAGCCGATCCTGCAAAACGTGCCGACGTTCCAGTGCCGCAAGCCGGACGAGTTGTCCCACGTCCTCGCGCACCTGCCGGAACTGGTGGTCAAGGAAACCCAGGGCTCCGGCGGTTACGGCATGCTGGTGGGCCCCGCTTCCAGCGCCGCCGAGATCGAGGACTTCCGTCAACGCATCAAGGCCCGCCCCCACGCCTACATCGCCCAACCGACCTTGAGCCTGTCCACCTGCCCGACCTTTGTCGAAAACGGCATCGCGCCCCGGCACATCGACCTGCGGCCATTTGTGCTTTCGGGCAAGGAAACCCGCCTGGTGCCCGGTGGCTTGACCCGCGTGGCACTGCGCGAAGGCTCATTGATCGTCAACTCGTCGCAAGGCGGCGGAACCAAGGACACCTGGGTGGTGGAGGGCTGAGTATGCTGAGTAGAACCGCCGCAGATTTGTATTGGATGTCCCGTTACCTGGAGCGCGCCGAGAACCTGGCGCGCATGCTGGAAGTCAGTTATTCGCTGTCGCTGATGCCCCAGGCCGGGCGCAGTGACGGGCTGGACGAGTTGGCCATGTCGTTGCTCAGCAGCGGCACCCTGGACAGTTACCTTGAGCGCCATCAACAGCTGGACGCCGAGCGCATGCTGCACTTCTTCGCCCTCGACGAGGAAAACCCGGCCAGTATCTACAACTGCCTGCGGGCCGCTCGCGGGAATGCCCATGCGGTGCGCGGGCGGATCACCGCCGACATGTGGGAAAACCTCAACGCCACCTGGCTGGAGATGCGCAGCATCGCGGCCGGCGGGTTGGCGCGCCATGGCATCAGCCACTTTTGTGACTGGGTGAAGCAGCGTTCGCACCTGTTTCGCGGGGCCACTTCCGGGACGATCATGCGTAATGACGCGTATCGGTTTATCCGGCTGGGCACGTTTGTCGAGCGAGCGGATAACACCCTGCGCCTGCTGGATGCGCGGTATGAGATGTTTGGCGAAGAGTCCGAAGAGGTCAGCGACCTGTCGGCACGCGGGTATTACCAGTGGAGCGCGTTGCTGCGGGCGTTGTCGTCGTTTGAGGCGTATACGGAGCTGTACCCGAATGCGTTGAATGCGCGGTCAGTGTCGGAGCTGTTGCTGTTGCGCAGTGATGTGCCCCGCTCGTTGCATGCGTGTATCGAGGAGTTGAGCCACATCCTGGCGGATTTGCCCGGGAGTTATGGGCGCACGGCCCAGCGCCTGGCGGCCGAGTTTGAAGCGCGGCTGAGGTATACGGGGATTGACGAGATTCTGGAGGACGGGCTGCACAGCCGGCTGACGGAGTTTATCGACACCGTGCGCGAGCTGGCGCGGGCGATTCATAGCTCGTACCTGGAAGTGGTCTGATGTGCGGCTCAATCATATAACTGTCAATTTGGATCATTGATCGGCCTTGGTGCCGCTCTTATGTTGGTGGGGTGCAACGCCCCGCCAATCATAAGAACAGGTGCCCGACATGTCCGAACAACTGAACCTATCGCCCCAGGCCGCCCACAGCCTCAAGCGCTGGCACGCCATGCTGGTTGCCGGTGATTTGAAAGCCCTCCCCGAATTGCTGGCCCCCGACGCGGTATTCCGCTCGCCCATGGCCCACACGCCCTACCCGGGCGCGCCGGTGGTGTCGATGATCCTCAACACCGTGTTCAACGTCTTTGAAGACTTCACCTATCACCGCGAGCTGGCCACCGCCGACGGTCAAAGCGTGGTGCTGGAGTTCAGCGCACGGGTGGGTGACAAGCAGCTCAAGGGCATCGACCTGATTCGCTTTAACGAGCAAGGGCAGATCATCGAGTTTGAAGTGATGATCCGCCCCTTGAGCGGGCTGCAAGCCCTGGGTGAGGAAATGGGCCGGCGCCTGGCGCCCTACCTGGCAAAAGCCAAGGGCTGAGAGCCTACTGGTTTTTCACCAGCACCGGCTCTGCCCGGTATTGATCGGGGAACAGTTTTTTCAGCTGGGCCACCTTGGGCAGATCGTTGATCACGATGTACGGGTAGGACGGGTTTTCCGTCAGGAAGTCCTGGTGATAGGACTCCGCCGGGTAGAACGCCTTGCCCATTTCGATCCTGGTCACGATCGGCTTGTCGAAGGATTTGGCGGCGTCGAGCTGGTCGATGTAGGCCTGGGCGACTTTTTGCTGTTCGGCATTCTGGGCAAAGATCGCCGAGCGGTACTGGGTGCCGCTGTCCGGCCCCTGGCGATTGAGTTCCGTGGGGTTGTGGGCCACCGAGAAGTAGATCTGCAGCAGCTTGCCGTAGCTGACCTTGCTCGGGTCGTAGGTCACGGAGACGGATTCGGCGTGGCCGGTATCACCGCCGCTGACGCTTTCGTACTGGGCGGTGCTGGCCGCGCCGCCGTCATAGCCGGAGACGGCGTTTTTCACCCCCTGCACGTGTTGGAACACGCCCTGCACGCCCCAGAAGCAGCCGCCGGCGAACACCGCGGTTTGCAGATTGCTACCGTTTGCCGGCAGGTCCATGGCCGGTGGTGCGATGGCCACGGCGTCGTCGGACGGGCCGAAAGAGAACGCCGAGGCGTGGCCGACGAAGGCAGCAAACGCGAGGGCCGGTAAGTAATTAAGCAGTTTCATCTCATTCACTCCAAGACATCAGAATAAACACGGTCAACGGTGGGAGCTGGCTTGCCTGCGATGGCGGTGGTGAATTCAACATCGCTATCGCAGGCAAGCCAGCTCCCACATTGATTGGGTTTTCAGTTCAAGCGTTACGTCGCCGGGTTAGCCGAAGGTGAAGGCGTAAGCCGCCACGTGTGGGTCAAGAAACTCGATGCTGAACGTACGATCCTTGACCGCGCCCGGCTGACGAACAAGCTGGTACAAGCGTTGTTCGGTCACGGTGCCGCTGCCGTCCGGTGCGACGTCGGTGCCATGGGCATCACCCGGCGCCTGGCCGTCGACGGTGACCTTGAAGCGCACCGGCTTGCCGTCGGCGCCAGGGCCCAGCACCAGGTGCAAATCACGGGCGTGAAAGCGGTAGACGATCTTGCCGTTGGCCGCCGCGAGGGTGGCTTGCTGCCCACCGACGTTCCACTGGCCTTCCAGGGTCCAGTTGTTCAGCGCGAGATTGCCGGCTGCCGGGTAGTTGGCGACCTTGTCAGTGGCCAGGGTGCCGGTGGACACGAAGTTCTCGGCACGCTGGAAGCCCAGGTAGGTTTCCGGCGATTGCACTTCGTTCATGTCCGGTGCGGCCTGGATGCCCTTGGCGTCGGCTTCGATCAAACCGCCCGCCACCTGGGTGGCGCCCGCTTCACGCAGCAGTTGCTGGATAACCCGTTCGGACTCGGCGTAATCACCCTCGCCAAAATGGTGGTAGCGGATCTGGCCCTTGGCGTCGGCAAAGTAATGCGCCGGCCAGTACTGGTTGTTGAACGCGCGCCAGATTTTGTAGTTGTTGTCGATCGCCACCGGGTAGGTAATGCCCAGGTCCTTCATGGCCTTGGTGACGTTGTTGACGTCGCGCTCGAAGGCAAATTCCGGGGCGTGCACACCGATCACGACCAGGCCCTGGTCACGGTACTTCTCGGCCCAGGCTTTCACGTACGGCAAGGTGCGCAGGCAGTTGATGCAGGAGTAGGTCCAGAAATCCACCAGCACCACCTTGCCTTTCAACGCCTCGGCGGTCAGCGGCTCGGAGTTGAGCCATTGCACGGCGCCGTCCAGCGGCGGCAACTGGCCTTCCACCGGCAGGGTGTCGCTGTGGTTGGCCGACATCATCATCGCGCCACCGGCCATCATCGCCCCGCTCTTCTGTTCAGGCTTGGCGCTGAGTTTTTCCACCAGGCTCTGTTCCAGGCCGCCGGTGGAGGCCGTCGACAAGCGTGCGAGAATCCCGGTGTCCAGGCCCAGGGCAATCGCCGCCACACCCGCCAGCATCAGCGCGCCCAAGCCGCGACGCAGCCATTCACCGGCACCGAGCGAGCGCTTCATGAAGCCAAAGACTTTACCGCCGACCAGCAGCGCCAAGGCCAGGGAGGTGGCAGCCCCGGCCGCGTAGGCCAGCAAGAGCAAGGTAGTGCCGATACTGGCGCCCTGCAGCGCGGCGCCCGTCAGCACCAGCCCCAGGATGGGCCCGGCGCACGGTGCCCACAGCAGCCCGGTGGCCACGCCGATCAGGAACGATGCGCCGGGACGCGGCCGCGAATCGGCCCCGGCGGCTTCCGACAGGCGACTGCCCGCGGCCACCAGTGGCCGGGTCAGGCGCTCGGACAGGCTGGGCAGCAGCAGCGTCAGCCCGAATAGCGCAACAAACAGCAACGCGAGCCAGCGACCGTACTGATTGACTTGCACCACCCAACCGCCGCCCACCGCCGCGAGCGACGCGACCAGGGCGAAGGTCATCGCCATCCCCAGCAACAGCGGCAAGCCACTGCGCAAAAACGGCTGCCCGGTGCGAGCGAAGACAAAAGGCAGAACCGGCAGGATGCAGGGGCTGACAATTGTCAGCACGCCGCCCAGGTACGCGAGAACCAAAAGCCACATGGGGTATTCCCTTATAAGACGACATTGAATTAAGCCGCGGTGAACGTCATGGCTGCGCCGTTCATGCAGTAGCGCAGGCCGGTGGGGGCCGGGCCGTCGTCGAATACGTGGCCCTGATGGCCGCCACAGCGCCGGCAGTGGATTTCCTTGCGCACCACGCCAAAGGAGGTGTCGACGTGGCTGGCCACGGCGTTTTCCAGCGGTTGCCAGAAGCTGGGCCAGCCGGTGTGGCTTTCAAACTTGGTGGTCGAGGAATAAAGAGGCAGTGCGCAACCGGCGCAGGCGAAGGTGCCATTGCGGTGTTCACTGTTGAGCGCGCTGCTGTAGGGGCGTTCGGTGCCCTCCTCGCGCAGGATCGCGTATTGCTCGGCGGTCAGCAGGGTGCGCCATTCGGCATCGGTGTGGCTGACTTCGAAGTTTTCGGCGGCCTCGGCTTCGGCGATCAGCCCGGGGCCGGCGTTGATTTTTTGCAGCAGGCCACCGGCGATGACCGCGAGCCCAAGGCCGCCGCCGGCCAGCAAGATCTGTCGACGTGAATACATGACCTTCTCCTAAGTTCCAACGCTATACGGCCGGCAAATAACCCTGTGGCGAGGGGGCTTGTCCCCCGTTGGAGTGCGCAGCGCTCCCGCTTTTTTTGGGGCCGCTACGCAGCCCAACGGGGGACAAGCCCCCTCGCCACAATTTTTGCCATTGCGATGAGTGAAGGTTAGGCCCGGGGTGGTCGCGGAATCCTCACGCAGAGTTAAACAATTCGTGATAACTACACTGTTGCAAAAGCCGCACAATGCGCGAATTACGAAGACAGGTTTCTATCAATGGATCAGCCCAAACGTGTCCTGGTGGTCGAGGACGATGCCCATATTGCCGATTTGATCTGCCTGCACTTGCGGGACGAGCAGTTCGAGGTGGTCCACAGCGCCGACGGTGACGAAGGCCTGCGCCTGCTGGAGCAAGGCGGTTGGGATGCGCTGATCCTCGACTTGATGCTGCCCGGCGTCGACGGCCTGGAAATCTGCCGGCGGGCCCGGGCCATGACGCGCTACACGCCGATCATTATCACAAGTGCCCGCTCCAGTGAGCTGCACCGCATCCTGGGCCTGGAACTGGGGGCCGACGACTACCTGGCCAAGCCGTTTTCCATGCCGGAGTTGGTGGCGCGGGTCAAGGCACTGCTGCGTCGGGTCGACGCCATGGCGCGCAACCTGAAGATGGACGCCGGCAGCCTTGACCTCGGCCAGTTGTTCATCAACCCGCTGACCCGCGACGCCACCCTGCAAGGCCAGCGGCTGGACCTCACGCCCCGGGAATTCGACCTGCTGTACTTTTTCGCCCGCCAGCCGGGCAAGGTGTTTTCGCGCATGGACCTGCTCAACGCCGTCTGGGGCTACAGCCACGAAGGCTATGAGCACACGGTCAACACCCATATCAACCGCCTGCGGGCCAAGGTCGAGGCTGATCCGGCCAACCCGGCGCGCATCCTCACGGTGTGGGGCCGTGGCTACAAATTTGCCGAGCAGTCCGCATGAGGCTGACCCTGACCCAGCGCCTGTCCCTGGTGTTCGCCCTGTTGCTGTTGATTTGCAGCGGCACCTCGGCGTGGCTGCAAGTGCGCTCCAACCACATGCATGAGCTGGAAGTGGTGCAAGGCCTGTCCCGCGACCTCGCCGCGCACATCGCCCGCGACACCCAACTGATGGACGCCGACGGCCTGAAGCCTGAGGCGGTGCGCAACCTGTTCAGCCAATTGATGCTGGTGAACCCGAGCGTCGAGGTGTACCTGCTGGACATCAACGGCCGCGTGGTTGGCAATGCGGCGCCCAGCGGCCACCTGCGCCGCGACCAGGTCAACCTGGCACCGGTGCGGCGGTTCCTCAGCGGAGCAATGTTGCCGATCCTCGGCGATGACCCGCGCAGCGTCGACGGCCTCAAGGTGTTCAGCGCCGCACCGCTGCGGGTCAATGGCCAGCAGGCCGGCTACCTGTATGTGGTGCTGTTGGGCGAGGCCCATGATGTATTCGACGCCCGGGACGCCACCGGCATGGCCCTGAATATCGCCCTGTGGTCCATCGCGCTGGTGGCGTTGCTGTGCCTGTTGGCGGGTTTGACCGCGTTTGCATGGATCACCCGGCCCCTGCGGCAGTTAACCGAAAAGGTTGGCCAGTTCGATATCAACGGCGCACCGAAAGTCCCGCAAGCCGTGGCCCCCGAGGTGGCCAGCCAGGATGAGATTGCGGTGCTCGACCACGCCTTCGTGCAGATGGAAAACCGCCTGGGTGAACAGTGGCGGGCCATCACTCATCAAGAGCAGGAACGCCGGGAGATGGTCGCGAATATCTCCCACGACCTGCGCACGCCCCTGGCCTCCTTGCATGGCTACCTGGAAACCCTGTCCCTGAAAGACGCCAGCCTGACCCCGCAGGAACGCCGGCGCTACCTGGGTATCGCCCTGGACCAGAGTCGCAAGGTCGGTGGGCTTGCCCAGTCGCTGCTGGAGCTGGTGCGCCTGGAACACGGGTTTGTGCAGCCGGTCATCGAAGGTTTTTCGTTGCCCGACCTGGTGCAGGACATCTTCCAGAAGTTCGAACTCACGGCCGAAGCCCGCAGCATCACCCTCACCGCCAGCCTGCCGCCGGTAGTGCCGACCGTATTGGCGGATTTGGGCCTGATCGAACGGGTGCTCACCAACCTGCTGGACAATGCCTTGCGCCATACGCCGCTCAATGGCGAAATTGAAGTGACCCTGGCGCCCAGGGCCGGCGTTGTTGAAGTGACGGTGAGCGACAGCGGCCCGGGGATTGCGGCGGATTTGCGCGAAGGTCTGTTCCTGCGTGCGTTCACCATTGGCGGTGCCCGACGCGATGGCGGCCTGGGCTTGCGCATCGTGCACCGGATCCTGCAGTTGCACGGTCAGGAAATCCGCCTGATCGACGTGCCAGGACGCGGCGCGACGTTCACGTTCGCCCTAGAAACCCGACCAGCAACTCGTTGACCCTGGCCCCCTGCTCGTTCTGAATCCAGTGGCCGCAGTTGGCCAGGACCGCTTGCTGCAGGTTGGGCACCACCTCAGGCATGCGCTTGAGGGTGTGAGCTTCGAACACGCCCACCGGGTCGCGGTCGCCGATCAGGAACAGCGTCGGTTGCAGCACCTGTTTGCCGGCCATGAACTCGGTGCGCTGCCAGTTACGCTCGAAGTTGCGGTACCAGTTCAACGGGCCGCGAAAGCCGTCATTGGCGAAGGTCTGCACATACACATCGAGATCCTGCTGGCTGCACCAGGCCGGAAGCTTGCCCGGCAGCGGGACACCTTCCAGCAGTTTCGCGCTGGCGGGTTTCTGCTGCAGGAACACGTCCTGGTCCTGCATGAACAGGCGCAGGGTTCGCTCAATGTCGGCATCCAGCTCCTTTTCGGCCACGCCCGGGGCCTGGAAGTACAGGATGTAATTGAAGCGATCGGCGTACAGCTCGCGCATGATCTCGATCACCGGCCTGCGCGAGCGCCCGGCGAACGGCACCGACATCGTTACCAGCCGGGTGACCCGCTCAGGCTCCAGCAACGCCAGGTGCCAGGCCACCACTGCGCCCCAGTCGTGGCCGACCATGACGACCTGGCGATGCCCGAACAGGTCCATGGCGCCCTGGATATCGGCGCACAGGGTCAGCAGCTCATAGTCGGCCACCTCCGGCGGCGCGCTGGACTGTCCATAACCGCGCATTTGCGGCACAAACACCCGATAACCCAGCGCGACAAGCGCCGGAATCTGCTCGCGCCAGGAGTACCAGCACTCGGGAAACCCATGCAGCAGCCACACCGGCGGACCGTTCTCGGGCCCGGCGATGTGCACGTTCAATTCAATGCCGTTGACCTTGACCTTCTGCTGCTGGATCTCGCTCATCACTGGGTTCCTTGTGTGGGGTTCGCTCGCGGTATTCCCGGGGAGAGCAGGCCATCACCCGCTTGAAAGCATTGCTGAACGCGCTGTCTGACTGATAACCCAGGGACTGGCCGATCGTGGACACGCTGTTATCGCTGGCTTTCAAGGCCTGCACCGCCAGGTGCATGCGCCAGCGGGTCAGGTATTCCTGCGGTGCCAGTCCTACCCGTTGCTTGAAGTGCAAGGCAAAGGTAGAGCGGGATTGACTCGCCACGGCGGCCATTTCATTCAATGTCCAGCGCCGGGCAGGTGCCGCGTGAATTTCCCGCAGCACCGGAGCCAGCCTTGGATCGGTCAATGCCCCCAACCAGCCAGTGGCGTTCGCGCCCATGGAAGATTGATAGAGCCGCAGGATTTGCACCAGCATCATTTGCGCCAAATGCTCGGTCATCAGCGCCGCACCTTGTAGCGGGCTGGCATATTCCCGGGCCAGGCGGTCCAGGCACCAGCGCAATACGGCGGCCTGTTCGGAGTGGGCGCTCACCCGCAGCACCGGCGGCAGGCTGTCCAGCAACAGCCGAGCGTCATCCCCGTAGATAAAGCGCCCGGCAATCAAAAACAGATCCACCGTGTCCCCCAGTGTGGCGATACCGCCCACCGCATCGGCATACACCTCCCGTGCATCAACGCCTTCACCCGACAGATGACTGGACAGCCTCCACGGGCGTGCCTGGGTCAACAGGAAACAATCACCCTCATACAAGCGCATCGGCACCACCAGCCCTTCCACCTCCAGCCAGCAACTGCCCTCCACCACCGCGTTGAACTTGATGCCGTCCGGCGCCGCAAAGTTAATGGCCCATGTGCCTCCGGCCTTCAGGCCGGCGAAGGTCGAGCGATGGCTTTTTAACAGTGCCAGCACATCGGAAAGGGTATCCATAAAAGCTCCGGACGATCGCGACAGAAAAACGGACTCTAGGGCATTCCGCGTCCGGGTTCCAGCGGGGAACCTAGGCCTCCCTTAAGGAGATCTTTCATGACTGAAAAACAAATCCCGGTTGGCAGCGGCTTCAACGCCTGCACTACCGCCCTGCAAGCCTTGGCGGCCTGCGACTTGCTTGGCAAGACTGTGATCGTCACTGGCGGCTATTCCGGCATTGGCCTGGAAACTGTTCGCGTGCTGTCCAACGCCGGTGCACAGGTGATCGTTCCCGCACGGGATCCTCAAAAGGCCGAACGCAATCTTGCGGGCATTATCGGCGTTGAACATACCAGCCTCGATTTACTCGACCCGACCTCAATTGATCGCTTTGCCGAAAACTTTCTATCCAGCGGGCGGGCATTGGACCTGCTGATCAATAGCGCCGGAATCATGGCCACGCCACTGCAACGGGATGCACGAGGCCTCGAAGCTCAGTTCGCTACCAACCACCTGGGCCACTTCCAGCTCACCGCAAGGCTGTGGCCGGCGCTGTGCCAGGCCCGCGGGGCACGGGTGGTTTCGGTGTCGTCCCTCGGCCATCGGCTCAGCCCTGTGCACTTCGATGACCCGCAATTTGAGCGCCGCCCCTATGACAAGTGGCTCGCCTATGGCCAATCAAAAACCGCCAACGCGCTGTTCGCGGTAGCGCTCGACCGACGCGGTATAGCTGATGGTGTGCGCGCATTCTCCGTGCATCCTGGGGAAATTCTCACTGACTTGATCCGCTATTTGAACAAGGACGACCTGGCGTTCGTCGGTGCCCTGGATGACCAAGGCAATATCCGTCGCGCCAGTCACTACAAGAGCCCCGAGCAAGGCGCCGCAACGTCGGTATGGTGCGCCGTCAGCCCGCAACTAGAGGGTCTGGGCGGAGTCTACTGCGAAGATTGCGATGTGGCTGCGCCGTCGCAGGATGACTCCCGGCGTAACGGAGTACGGGCTTGGGCCGTCGACCCGGAGCAAGCCGAACGTTTGTGGGGACTGAGTCAGCAACTGTGCAGTGTCTCGTTGTAGTTTGGGGCCCTTGTGTTCATATTTGTTGGTCATGCACTACCGATGAGAGAGCCTGACCCATGCAGCCGTCTACCAGACACCTTGTGGCCTTCGCCGCCTCGCTTTGCACTACCCTCGCCTGCGCCGACAGCCAGGACCCGCTGCTCGCGCAACGGGTGGATGCGGTAGTCGACAGCGCCATTGCCGACAAGCGCCTGGTGGGCACAGTGGTGCTGGTGCTGCGGGATGGGCAGTTGGTTTACCACCGTGCTGCCGGGTTGGCGGACCGGGAAGCCGGGCGGCCGATGACGGAGGACACGATCTTTCGCCTGGCATCGGTCACCAAGCCGCTGGTCTCCGCCGCCGCGATGCACCTGGTGGAACAAGGCCGCCTGGGCCTGGACGATCCGGTCAGCCGCTGGCTGCCCGACTTCAATCCCAAGCTGGCGGATGGCACCACCCCGGTGATCACCGTCAGCCAATTGCTCAACCACACCGCCGGCCTCAGCTACGGTTTTCTGGAAAGCCCGCACGGACCCTACCGCACCGCCGGGGTTTCCGATGGTTTGGGCGAGCCGGAAATCAGCTTTGCCGAGAACCTGAAGCGCATCGCCAGCGTGCCCTTGAGTTACCCGCCGGGTACCGGCTGGCAGTATTCGATGGCCACCGATGTGCTGGGTGCGGTGCTGGAAAAAGCGTCGGGCCAGCGCTTGCCGGAATTGCTCCATGAGTCGGTGACCGGGCCTCTGGGCCTGCGCGATACCGGGTTTGCCGTGACCGACCTCACGCGGCTGGCCGCCGCGTATCAGGATGGATCACCGCAGCCGTTGCGTATGGTCGACAAGGCCACCATCACCTCGGGCAACAGCACCGCGCTGTTTGATGTGCGGCGGATTCTTGATCCCCGTGCCTACCCTTCCGGCGGCGCCGGCATGGCCGGGACGGCAAGTGATATTGCGCGGTTCCTGGAAACCATTCGCCAGGGCGGCGCACCGATCCTGTCCGCGCACAGCGTGCAGTTGATGGTCACCGATCAGGTCGGCGCCATGGCGCAAACCCAGGGCCCGGGTTGGGGGTTCGGTTACGGTTGGGCGGTGCTGAATGACCCGGCGCTGACGGGCACGCCGCAATCCCGTGGCACCTTTGAATGGGGCGGTGCCTACGGTCACAGCTGGTTTGTCGACCCGCAGCAAAAGCTCACAGTGGTCGCATTGACCAATACCGCGTACGAAGGCATGTCCGGGCTGTTCACCCACCAGTTGCGGGACGCGGTGTATCCGCCGCAGTGATCGACCACCAGCGTGGCAACAACTGCCGCACTCGGGCTTCGCCAAAACGGTCATCGATCAGCATCACCACGCCGCGGTCCTGCTGGCTGCGAATCACCCGGCCCGCGGCCTGCACCACCTTCTGAATGCCCGGGTACAGGTAGGTGTAGTCGTAACCGGCGCCGAAAATCGCGCCCATCCGCACTTTGAGCTGCTCATTCACCGGGTTCAGTTGTGCCAGGCCCAGGGTGGCGATAAACGCACCGATCAGTCGCGTTCCCGGCAGGTCAATGCCTTCGCCGAATGCACCGCCCAGTACGGCAAAACCGATGCCCTGGCTGTGCTGGGTGAACTGGTCGAGAAACGCCTGGCGCTCGGCCTCGGCCATGCCCCGTGATTGCTGCCACAGCGGGATGTGCGGGTGCCGTTCGGCCAACAATTGCGCCACTTGCTGCAAATAATCGAAGCTGCTGAAAAACGCCAGGTAGTTGCCCGGCGCCTGCGCAAACTGTGTGGCGATCAGCTCGACGATGGGTTCCAGGGACGCCTGGCGATGCACGAACCGGGTGGAGATCCGGTCGACGATATGCACCTGCAATTGCTCGGCCTTGAACGGCGACTCCACATCGACCCAGGCCGTGTCGGGCGGCATTCCGAGCAAGTCCGCGTAGTAATGCCGCGGGCTCAGGGTGGCGGAAAACAGCACGCTGCTGCGGGCCGCCGTCAATCGCGGGCGAATGAACTCGGCGGGCACTACGTTGCGCAGGCACAGATTGGATGAGCTGCGTTTGCCGCTGAGTTCGCGCTTGCTGATGTCGAAAATGAAGTGTTCGTTGAACAGTTCGGCGACCTTGGCGAACTGCAACGCCTCGAAGTAAAAGGCCTGCAGGTCGCCATTAAGCGCTTCGGGGTGATCGTTGAAATACTCGCCCATGGCGCTGGTGCACAGGCTCAACGCTTGCAGCAGTTTCTCGGGTTTGCGGGCATAGGCCTGATACGGCGCGACTTGTTCTTTGTGCAAGGCGTTCCACTCTCGGTTCAGGCGCTGCAAGGACTTCTTGAGCGGTTCCGGGGCGGTGTCACGAAACGTCTTGAGGCTGTACTGATCGAGGGCGGCGCTGTACATCGAACGGCCGCGTTCCACCAGGTTATGGGCTTCATCCACCAGCACCGTCACCCGCCACTGGTTGAGCTGGGCCAGGCCGAACAGCATGGCGCCGAAATCGAAGTAGTAGTTGTAGTCGGCAACCACCACGTCGGTCCAGCGCGCCATTTCCTGGCTCAGGTAATAGGGGCACACGTCATGGGCCAGGGCGACGTCCCGCAGGTTGCGCTGGTCCAGCAGGCGCACCTGCGAAGCGGCCTGGCGGGCGGCGGGCAGGCGGTCGTAAAAGCCCTTGGCCAAAGGGCATGAGTCACCGTGACAGGCTTTGTCGAGGTGTTCGCAGGCCTTGTCCCGCGCGACCAGTTCCAGCACCCGCAGCGGCAGCTCCGGGCTGCTGTCATAGAGCACTTGCGCGGCGTCCAGCGCCAATTTGCGGCCGGGGGTCTTGGCCGTGAGAAAGAACACCTTGTCCAGTTGCTGCGGCGCCAGGGCCTTGAGCATCGGAAAAATCGTGCCGACGGTCTTGCCAATCCCGGTAGGCGCCTGGGCCATCAGGCAACGGCCGGTGCTGACGGCCTTGTAGACCGTTTCTGCCAGGGAGCGCTGGCCCGGGCGAAACGCCGCATGGGGAAAGCCCAGGGCCGCCGCTGCGGCGTTGCGGGCTTCGCGCTGACGCATTTCCTGTTCGGCCCACCCGAGGAACAACGCGCATTGCTGGTTGAAGAAGTGTTCCAGGTCGGCGGCCTGGAAGGGTTGGCTCAAGAGGGTTTCGTGCTCGCCAACGATGTCGAAGTACACCAGCGCCAGCACAATCTCCGATAACCCGAGCTTCTGGCACATCAGCCAGCCGTACACCTTGACCTGGGCCCAGTGCAGTTGGCGGTGGTTGGCCGGCTGCTTGTCCAGGTCGCCGCGATAGGTTTTCACTTCTTCCAGCTGGTTGCGGTCCGGGTCGTAGCCATCTGCCCTGCCCCGGACTTTCAACTGCCGGTATTCGCCCTCCAGCGCAACTTCGTTCTGGTACTGGGCACTGCGCCGCGACGCCACGGTGCGGTGGCCGACAATGCCTTCCTGGGCGCTGGGGGACGGGGTAAACCGCAAGTCGAGGTCGCCGACCTTGGCGGTGAACTCACATAGCGCACGCACTGCGACGCTGTAGCTCAAGCCTGCTGCTCCGCCCAGCGCACATAACACACCGTCACGGGCATCTGGTGCTCGCCGCAGAACTCCAGCCAGCGCAATTGGTTGTCCTGCAGGCGATCACCGGGGCCTTTGACTTCGATCATGCGGTAGGTTTTTTCCTCGGGCCAGAACTGGATCAGGTCGGGCATGCCGGCACGATTGGCGCGGATATCCAGCAGCAGGCGCTCGAACCAGTGACGCAGGTGCGCGGCGGGCAGGCAGTCGAGTGCCTGGTCCAGCAGCTCTTCGCTGAGAACGTTCCAGAACACGAAGGGTGACTGGATGCCCCATTTGTCGATGTACCGCTGGCGGATGGTGGTCTTGTAGCGCTCATCGCCCAGTTGATCCAGGCATGCGGCAAACAGCTCGGCACGCCGCTGATGAAAATCCTCGCTGTGCAGGTCCACCGGGCCGCGCTGGAACGGGTGGAAAAAAGAGCCCGGCAACGGCGCAAAAATCGCCGGCCAGCACAGCAGGCCGAACAACGAATTGATCAGGCTGTTCTCGACGTAATGCACCGGCGCGCCGTGGTCGCTCAGGTGCGCCTGCACGCAATACTCCACCGACATCAGCGGCTCCGGGGCCGGCAGCTCAAGGTCCAGGCGCACGATCTCGCGGGGCTTTGCCTTGGGTATCGCCGGCTCGCCGAGTTTGCGCCGCAGCCTGGGGATCACCCGCAACAGATGCTGCTGCTCGGCGGCGCTCTCCGGTGCCACCTGCGCCTCACGGGCCAGCAGCATCGCCTGGGCGTAGTCTTCCTGGCGCTCCAGTACCCGAATCAATCGGGCCCGGGCGCCGGGATAAGCGCAGCCCCGGTAGATCGCCTCGGCCAGGGCCAGCTCGGCACTGCGCTCGCAGTACTGGCCTACTTGAAACAACAGCTTGGCCCGGCGCTTTTCCAGCCAGGGGTTGTCAGTCTGCAGGGTGGTGATGTTTTCCAATACCACGTCCAACGCCTCACCCGCTTCAAAAGCCTGCTGGCACTGGTGCAGGAACAGGAAACCGTGCACGTCGTCACGGCTGCGCAAGCCGCGGGACTCGTCGCAGAACTCGACTTTCTCGTAAGTGAAAATCCCCAGGTCTGCCAGCACAAACTCCGACCAGTCCTGGTACAGATTGCCAAAGAACATCAGGCGCAGGCGGTCGCACAGGTCCATCACCGTCAGGCTGTAGAGTTGATCGGCCACGTCCGGGCACCAATCCTGGAAGCAGCGCGCTTCGCAGAACTGGGCGGACAGCACCGCCAACCAGTCAGACTTCCTGGCCTTGGGTTGCTCGATCCAGGGTTTGAACGCCACGAGGATTTCGGCTTTCTGCAACAGGCCGAACAGCTCTTCAAACGACACCAGGCACTGATCGCTCACCCAGCCCTGCTCGAGCAACGGCACCACCGCCTCCTGCACTGCGCCGATCTCGACATAGTTGAGCTTGCCAGCGCGAAAATGCACGCCCTTGCGCATTACCATTCGCACCAGCAAGGCCTGGGACGCTTGCGGCAAGCTGTCAAATTGCTGAATGAAATGCTCTTCGTCAGGGGCCAGCAAATCGGCATAACGCTGCCCCAGCCAGTCGAGCACTTGGCGGAAGTTATGCAGGTAATAGAGCGGATCTTCTAGGGGATTGGACATTTCAGGCACTTCAGGCGCTGGATCAAATACTGGTTATGCATACAGAGTGCCGTCCCCGGCCGGCTGTTGCAATCGGTAATAGATCAAAGGCACACGCAACTTTTTGCGTAATAATGATCAGATGGCTGTCAGCCACATTAAATGTGTCTCCCCCGACCGCTCAGGCGCGGGGTTTTCGAAGGGTCAGGGTAAGGGTTATGAGCATGAAGAATTTGGGTCTGGCACTGGGTATGTTGACGATGTTGGTATTGGCCGGTTGCTCCACGCAAACCGTAGTGACGTTGCAGAACGGCACCCAATATTTGACCAGGGATGTGCCGAACGCGAAGACTGCGGATGGTTTCTACGAATTCACCGACATCGCCGGCAAGCACATACGGGTCAAGGCCGCCGACGTCGCGACCGTGATCAAGGAGAAGTAAAGAAAACCGCGCAAATGCGCGGTTTTTTTTGGCTTGGGCAAAATAAACAAAATTTTACCGAAGGATTTCCCCCGCTCCCGCGTTTAACCGATCAACCGCCTTCATCTTCGAAAGCGGTACGACGGAGAACCATGGCCATGGCATTCATGTCCCGAGCGGTGCGCGCTCTGCTACTCATTCCCGTGATGTGGGCTGCGCTGGCGAGTACGCCGGTGTTTGCCGACACCCTCATCATCCGCCAGGCGCCAGCGCGCGTGGTGATCGTGCAACCGCCTCCTCCCGGCTACTACGGCCACTGGGGTTATGGCTACGGCCCGCGAGGCTACTGGCCACGCGGTCATTACTACGGCTACGGCTACGGCCAACCCCATCGCCCGTACTGGAACCACGGCCACTACTGGAGATAACCCCTCCCCAGACGCTGATTAACCCCGTGGCGAGGGAGCTTGCTCCCGCTGGGCCGCGAAGCGGACCCAAAAATCGGCCTGCTGCGCAGTCCAGCGGGAACAAGCTCCCTCGCCACAACAGCAGCGCTATTTAGCTGATGGAAATTCCATCGCCCCACACCCCGGCCAGTCCAACCCCCACCAGCGTTACCGAGTCCGCGCCAAAACTCAGCACCGTATCGCCCCCCACCACCTTGGCGTGATCACGCCAGTCAGCACTGCCCTCCACATCCCGGAACACCAGCTTGTCGGTGGGCTGATAGCCGATCACCCGGTCCTGCCCAAACTGCCCTCCGAACAGAAAGGTGTTATGCCCACTGTTGTCGCGGATCGTGTCATTGCCCTTGCCGCCCTCGATGAAGTCCACGCCCTTGCCGCCCTGAATCAGGTCATCACCGTCACTGCCAATGATGAACGTGTTGCCCTTGTGAGGCTCGGCGTTGCGGTTAAGGTCCTGCACCCAGGTATTGGCCCGGCCCGGGTCCGACAGGTTGGCCACGATAATCGTCGAATCCCGGCTGGTCAGGTCGTAGAACTGCGAGTCCAGCACCCGCGTCAAGCCATCCCCATACGCCGTGGGCAAATGGGAGATCCAGGTCGGTACATTGACGATGGAAAACGGCAGGACATTCCACAGCGTCGACGCATAGTGATCGTTGAAGCTGACGATATTGTCGGTGGTCGACTCATGGGGCTTGTCGTGCACGCCCAGGGACGAGAAATTGAACGACGAACCGTCGAGGGCACGAAATACCGGGTCATTTTCATACCCGATGTTCAGCACCTTGTCGCCGGCACTCTGGGTCGGCGAAGCGTAGGCCACGTAGTTAGAATCCTTGTAGAACCCCGACCATTTGTTGCCGCTCAAGTCGGCCATGCTGTTGACCGCCAGGCCACCCAGGCTATGGCCGCTGACCACCACGTCCTTGCCCGTCAACCCATGGCTGCCGGCATACGCCGCGACATCCTTGAGCAAGGTGCCAAAGGCTTCGCCCGCGTAGTTTTTCGCGTAATCCTTCGGCCCCAGCGCGGCCAGCAGGTCACTGACCAAATCGCCGATGGAATCGCTGATCAGGGTTTCCCGGGGGCCGGAGGTGCCGCGAAAACCGATGCCGATTTCCAACAACTTGCCGTCACCATCGTACTTGCCCAGCACTTCCACCTGAGCGGTGGTATAGCCGGCTTTTTCACCGAAGAACGTGCCCCGGGCATCCACCTTGCCGCCGTAGCCCAGGGTGCTGGCGCTGATGGGCGTCCAGCCGGCCTTGTGCACCGCATCAAGGGCGGCCTTTTCCGAATCGGGGTTCCAGGGAATCCCCGGAATCACCCCTTGGGAATCGGTACTGCCCAGCAACGCGCCCACCAGGGTTGCGGGCAGGCCCAAGCCAAAACCGTTGTGCTGGTAGCCCACGGCGAAGCCGTTATCCAGGTTGTGGTAGGAGTACAACGTGATCGCCATGGCATCGGCGAACAACGCTTTGGAGCCCTCGGTCCCGAGGTTTTTATAGTCAAAGACACCCATGGTATTGCCTCTCTTTTGTTGGAATTGTCGAGAAAGCCAAACAACGGTATTTCAGAACGCCCAGTCGAGGCTCAAGCCGACGCCATGGACTTTCTCCTTGCTGGCCAGCAGGCCGTTGTAATCAAGATTCACCTTCGCGTCCTTGCTCAGCGCCAGGCTGACCCGTGCGCCCACCAGCGCCGCATCACGCACCATCGGCGAACTTTCCACGGAGAACGACGGGCTGCCCGACGCAAACGCCAGGTGGCGTTCGGAGTCGACGCTGCTCAGGTTGTGCTGCCAGCCCAGCGTGCCGGAAAGCTCCAGTTGCTGGTGATCGCTCACGTTCAAGGTTTTCAGCGCCCTTACGCCCAGGGTGCTCAACACCAGGTCGCGGCTGTCATCCCCGCCCTTCAACGCCGCCGCATCACCCTTCTCGGTAAACCCGTCGGCATCCAGGTGCACATACGCCAGGCTGGCGAACGGTTCCAGGGCAAGGGGTTGCAAGTTCAGGCGATACGCCGCTTCGGTAAACACCTGGGTACTGCGGGCATCGACCTTGGCTTTTTGCTTGCCGGCGACTTCACCGTATTGCAGCTCGCGCTTCACATCGGCGCGGTGCCAGCTGTAGGTTGCGCCCCCGCTCAAACGCAAGGCGCCGATCTCGTGCCCGGCATAGGCACCCAGGTGATAGCTGTCGACCGATGCGCGGGAGTGGGTGTCACTGCCCATATTCAGCGACGTGTCGCTGTAGCCCGCCACCAGGCCCAAACGGGTGTCTTCGTCCAGCGCACCGTCCACACCCGCCAGCATGCCGCCGATGGAGGTGGTGTAGCCTGCCGTGTCGCTGCGGCTGTCGGTCTTGCCCCAGGCGCCGAGGGCCTTGACCCAAACGTTGCCGCGGCTGTCGATAGTCTCGGTCGATGCGCCCATTTCGCCTTGCTGCAAACGCTCGCCCACGGCTTCGCGCAGGTAGCGGTTGTCATTGACCAGCGCAGTTTCCAGCGCCGGGTAGATTTCCCCGGACAGCTGCTGGAATGCACCCTGGGCCGACGCCGCATTCGGCGCCGACAACAGACTTTCATACACAGCGTTACCGGCGCCCAACTGTTCGGCAGCGGCTGCAACCGAGCGTTGATTCGGCGTGGCCGCCACGCTGGCGAAGGTGTTGGCGTTGCGCGCTACATCCAGTTGCACGCCGTTGGCGGCATAGTTCAGGGTGCCGCCGAGAAACAGGTAGTTGGGCAGCACCGAACCGAAGCTGCCAGTAATGCCGCCGGCGGCCTGAAGGATGTTGTACTGGCGCCCGATCAGGCTTTCGGCCTGGGTCTGGGTCAGCAATGTCGGGCTGTTTTCCAGGGCCAGGGTCACCGTGCCGCCGCTGAGGGTGGCCTTGCCACCGGCGACAATGCGATCACTGTTGGTGGCCGACAGCTCCACCGCATAGGTGGAGCCCGCCGCAAAGTTCACATCCCCTGCCACGTTCAGGGTGCCAATGGAATTGCCCGGCGCCACGGTACCGCCGCTGTTGGCGGTGAGTGAACCGATGTGCCCGGAACCACCCACTACCCCGCTGCTGCCCACGGTGACGTCGGAGGTGATCGAACCATTGATTGCCAGCAACCCCTGGTTGACCAGGGTCGGGCCGCTGTAGGTGCTGGTGCCGGTCAGCACCAGCGCGCCAATGCCTTGCTTGGTCAGGCCGCCATGCCCGGCGATGTCGTTGCTCCACACGTCCAGCCCGCAATGCACATCGGTGCAAAGGCGCTGGGTCGGTTTACCGGCATCCACCACGGCGCCCATCCCTGGCAGGTCCGCGACGAATTGGCCGGAGCCGTAGGCGCCGTCGATTCGAAACTCGGCCGGAATATCCTCAGCCGTCACAAACATCCCCGGGCCGTTGATGGCCTTGCCCAGGTTTATCATGCCCCAGCCGTACAGCGAGTCGATGCCCGGTGCGCCGAGGTCGGTCGCGGTGGTTTTGAGCAACGTGGAAATCTGGTCGCCGCTCATGTACGGGAAGCGCTCCATCAACACCGCCGCACTGCCGGCCACATGGGGCGCGGCCATGGAGGTGCCGTTGAAGTTGGCGTAGTCGGTGGTCAGGTTTTCCAGGGTGGTGCCGTTGATCACCGAGCTGTAGATCTTGGTGCCGGGCGCCGCGACGCAAAAGCTCGCGGCATAACCGCAGCGAGAGGAGAAGGTGCTGATCACGTACGGGTCGGCACTGGCGGTGTCGGGGTTCTGCTGCAAGGCCGCCACCGACAACCAGTTGGGTGCGATCTCCGGCACGAAGTACGCCAGGCCCGAAATCGCATCCGGGTTATTGCGGTTGTAGTCGTTTCCGGCGGCGAAGATCGTCAGCACCCCGCTGCGGGCCGCATCGATCGCACCCTGATAGGCACCGCCGGCGATCGTGCCGAGGATCGGCCGGATGTTATTGAACTGGGCCTGGGCCTCATTGACCGTGAAGTTGGGGAACGCCGGATCACGCCCGCCCTTGGCGTACTGGTCACCAATCCCAATGCCCCAGCTGTTGTTGATAATGCGCGCACCGCTGGCCACCAACGCGTCCCAACCGGCTTTGTAGACCGCGCCGTCGTTGCCCAGGATGATCCCGTCTTCGGGGCCCGGGTCACCGTTTTCGGCACTGATGATTTGCGCATCGAACGCCACGCCATGCATCGGCCCGCCATCGCGATTACCCGCCGCAATGCCGCCGACGTGGGTGCCGTGATTGCCGAGCTTGCCGTTGGAGCCCAGGGACGGCGTGCCGTCGTAGCGAAAGGCATCCCCGGCCTTCACCGGGATGTACGGGTCGGTGTATTGACGGATGCCCTCGGTCACAATCGTGACCACTTTGCCGGGGCTCGCGAATTCCGGGTGCTGGGCGTACACCGGCTGGTCGAAGATCCCCAGCTTCACGCCCTTGCCGGTGTAGCCGGCGGCGTAGGCAGCGTCTGCATGCACGGCGCCCAGGCCCCAATCGGCCTTGAACTCATTGCTGCGCCAACTGGCAGCGTCCCCCAGTTTCCCGGTTTCGACGTAGGGTGCGGCCTGGGCGGTACCCAGGCTGGCCAGGCAACACAGCAACGCGCCGTATGGCACGCCACTCAGGGCCTTGAGCGGGTAGCCCGGGCCTGTCGGGATGGCGGATTGAAACCCTCGTTTTGTTGTTTTCACGGTGACCTTCCTTAGTTTTTATTGCACTTGTGTAAATCACATGTCTTCCAGGCGTCGCCGACCCAATGTGGGAGCGGGCTTGCTCGCGAATGCGGTGTGTCAGTCGATGCTCCTTTAACTGAGCCACCGTATTCGCGAGCAAGCCCGCTCCCACATTTGAATTACGTCGGCCTCAGGATCTTGCTCAGAACTGCCAGTTCAGGCTCAATCCCACGCCCTGGATTTTCTCCCGACCAGCCAACTGGCCCGTGTAGTCGAGGTTGACCCGCGTGCTTTTGCTCAACGCCAGGCTGGCCTGCACCCCTACCAGCGCCGCATCGCGCATCAGCGGCGAGCTTTGCACAGCGAACGACGGCCCACCGGCGACAAACGCCAGGTGCTCCTCGGATTTGACGGCGCTCAGGCTGTGCTGCCAGCCCAACGAACCGGAAACGTCCAGTTGCTGCCGGTCATTGAGGGCCAGGGTTTTCGACGCCCGCAGGCCAAGAGTGCTCAGCACCGCGTCGCGGCTGTCACTGCCACGCGCCAGTGCGGCGGCGTCGCCTTTCTCGTGAAAGCGTTCGTTGTCCAGGTGCACGTAAGCCAGGTTGGCGAACGGCTCCAGCGCTACCGCTGGCACGTTCAAGCGGTAGGCTGCCTCGGTAAATACCTGGGCGCTGCGTGCATCCAGCTTGGCCTTCTGCTTGCCGCTGACCTCGCCGTACTGCAAGTCGCGTTTCACGTCGCCGCGATGCCAGCTGTAGGCGCCACCGACGCTCAGCCGCCAGTTGCCCAGCTCATGCCCGGCATAGGCGCCGAGGTGGTAGCTGTCGATGGACGCCGAGGAATGGGTGCCGCTGCCCATGTTCAGGGAGCTGTCGCTGTAACCGGCCACCAGGCCTGCGCGGGTCTGCTCGTCCAGGGCGCCGTCGACGCCGGCCAGCATGCCGCCCAGGGAGCTGGTGTAGCCCGCGGTTTCGCTGCGGCTGTCGGTCTTGCCCCAGCTGCCGAGCGCCTTGACCCACACGTTGCTCTCACCGGCCACCGGCGTATGGCGCAGGCGTTCGCCCACGGCGTCACGTACCTGGCGGCTGTCATTGATCAACATCGTGCCGATGGCCGGGTAGATTTCTCCGGACAGTTGCTGGAAGCCCTGTTGTGCTGTGGCCAGTGAATCCGAGCGCAGAATGCTTTCATACACCGGGTTGCCGGCGCCCAGTTGCTCGGCGGCGGCCGCCACCGAGCGCTGGTTACGGCTGGCGCCGACACTGGCAAAACTCGCGTCACTGCGGGCAATGGCCAGTTGCACGCCGTTGGCGGCATAGTCCAGCGTGCCGCCCAGGAACAGGTAGTTGGGCAACACGGCACCGAACTGGCCCTGGATTCCGCCCGCCGCCTGCAGGATGGTGTACTGGCGCCCCACCAGGCTCTCGGCCTGCTGCTGGCTGAGCAGGGTCGGGCTGTTTTCCAGGGCCAGGGTCACGGTGCCGCCCCCGAGGGTAGCCTTGCCGGTGGCGACGATCTGGTCGCTGCGGGTGGGTGTGAGTTCGACTGCGTAGGTGGAGCCGGCGGCGAGGTTCACATCCCCGGCCACCTGCAAGGTGCCCACGGAATTGCCCGGCGCCACGGTGCCGCCGTTATTCACCTGCAACGCCGCAATACGCCCGGAGCCGCCCAAGGTGCCGCTGTCATTGACCGTCACCGCAGAGGTCAGTGAGCCGTTCACCGCCAACCGGCCGCCATTCACGGTGGTGGGGCCACGGTAGGTATTGTCACCCGTCAGGATCAGGCTGCCCGCGCCGGATTTGGTCAGGCTGCCTTCGTAGATACGCTGGGCCGCTGCCGCCGCCCGGGCGGTGCCAACGGCGTAGTCGGTCTGGTCCTGCTGACTCGCACCGGCTCCCACGCCGTTTTCCCAGCCCTTGTCGCGCAGGGTTTGCTGCCAGGCCAGGGTTTCGGCGCTGTCTTCGGCCCGACGCTGGATCAGCGCCTTGTCGGAGATCGCGTTACTCCACACATCGCCCTGCCCGGCCGCCAGCGTGACCGTCATGGGGCCCAGCAACTGCCCAGGCCCGTGCATCGCCCGGCCCAGGTCCGGCACGCCCCAGCCGACCTGTGTGGTGGGTGCGTCAGTGACCGCGCCATTAAGCTGGGTGGCCGTGGTCAACAACACCTGCAAGGCCTGCTCGTTGTTCAGGTATGGGTAGCGTTCCATCACCAGTGCCAGTGCGCCGGTGGCATGGGGTGCCGACATCGAGGTGCCGGATTTCACCCCGTAGCCGCCCTCGGGAATGGTGCTGTTGATCAACGCTCCCGGCGTGGAAATGCACCAGTACTTGGCGATGCCACACTGGTTGTATTTCTGGTTATTCGCCTTGTCCAGGCCCGACACCGCCAGCCAGTGGCCTTCCAGCCCAGGCTGGAAATACGGCAAGGCCGAACGCACGCTGGCATTGGCATAGCCGCTGTTGCCGGCGCTGAACACGTTGATCACCCCGGCCTTGGCCACATCGGCGGCGGCGTCGAGCCAGGTGTTCTGGTGGTAGTGCTGGGCATAGGCCGCGTGCAGGTCGCCCAGGGTCTGGTAGCTGACATCCTTGGGTTGGCTGCCCCAGCTGTTGTTGATCGCGCGCACGCCGGAATCCACCAGGGCGCTGTACACCGCCTTGAAGTACTGGGGGTCCGGTGTGGGGCCAAACAGGAAACTGTCGTTGGCGTTGGTGTTGCCGACGTAGATCTGCGCGTTGTACGCCACGCCGTGCATGCCCACGCCATCACGGGCCGCGCCCATGGTGCCGGTCACATGGGTGCCGTGGGAGTCGTTGTTGGGGTTGAGGGCGCCGGTGGTGTTGAACGGGCGGCCATCGACGTAGGTTCCGCTGGCGGTGACCGCGTGATAACGGTCTTTTGAGGCTTCGGGATGGTTGGGGTCAAAACCCGAGTCCAGCGCGCCGATCTTGACGCCACTGCCGGTGATGCCGGCCGCGTAGGCCTCGTTGGCTTTCATCCGGTCCAGGCCCCAGTCGCTCTGGAACTCGGCCGAACGCCAACTGGCGGGATCGCCCGGTTTGCCGGCTTCGAGGTACTGCCCATGGGCCGCCACGGACAGCAGCAGCAAGGAGCCTGCGGTGAAGGGTTTGAAGCGAGGTGAATCGGTGATCATGAAGAGTCCTTTTTCTTATTGTTGAAATACCTGTAGCGAGGCTGCCTCCTGTGGCGAGGGAGCTCCCTCGCCACAGCAAGCTCCCTCCACCACAACAAGCTCCCTGCACCCAGCAATACTCATCCAGGCATCAGCGGCTCATAGGGCCAAACGCCTCATCCACCTTGGCCAGGTCGGTGTCGCGCAAGTTGCCTGCGTAGTAATGCAATTTGGTCCAGGCCATCAGGTAGTCGTAGCGCGCCTGGGCCAGGTCGCGACGGGTGCTGTACAGCTGCTGTTCGGCGTTCAGCGCATCGAGGTTGACCCGCTCGCCGCCGAGGATGCTTTGCTTGGTCGACACCACCAGCGCTTCGGCCGAGGTCAGGGCCTTCTGGTAGGCGCGCAGCTTGCTGACGCCCGACAGGCACGCACTGAACTGGCGACGCAGTTCGATCAGGGTTTCGCGGGTCTTGCCTTCCAGCTCGTACTCGGCCTGTTCCATGGCGCGGCTGGCCTGCCGGGTGGAGGCCGAGACCCCGCCACCGGCATACAGCGGCATGCTGATCTCCACGCCAATGGTGTTGGTGTCGTAGCGCTGGTTGTAGGTGTTGCCGCTGTCGGATTCCTGCTGCCGCGAACTGGCATAGGCCGTCACCCGTGGCATATGCCCGGCACGGTTGCGCTCCACTTCATAGCGCGCCACTTCCAGGGATTGGCGTTGCGAGGCCAGGGTCGGGTTGTTGGTCAGGGCGAGTTCGTGCCAGGTGTCGTAGTTGGCCGGCGTCAGGGTGAAGGCGGCAAACCCCGGGTTCAGTGGCGCCAGGTCGTTGATGTTGACGCTCTGCACGCCGATCAGCGCACCCAGCTCCCGCAGCGAGGCGTCCTGCTCATCCAGCGCCTGGATTTCTTCGGCGGTGGCCAGCTCATAACGGGATTCGGCTTCGAGGATA
Source organism: Pseudomonas sp. 1912-s (assembly GCF_029269205.1). Taxonomy (NCBI): domain Bacteria; kingdom Pseudomonadati; phylum Pseudomonadota; class Gammaproteobacteria; order Pseudomonadales; family Pseudomonadaceae; genus Pseudomonas; species Pseudomonas sp. 1912-s. The sequence goes on from NZ_JARIXR010000015.1 coordinate 39,277, forward strand.
TCGGTACGGGTGCCTTCGCCTTGTTGGAACAAATGCTGGTTCTGCTGGAACTGCTGCTCGTACGCCTTCTTTTTGGCGCGGGCAATGTCGATCTGGTCCTGGGCAAACAAGGCCTGGGTGTAATAGGTCAGCACCCGCACCAGCAACGCCTGGCTCTTGTCGCGAAAACTCTCGTCGGCGAACAGCGCCTGGGCCACGCCCTTGCGGTAGTTGGCATAGGCTTCGTAGTCGAACAGCGGCTGTTGCAGGGTGAAGGTGGAGCCGTAGCTGTTGTAGTTGCGGTCATCGTGATAATTACCGCCGCGCCCGTCGGGCAAGGTGGCCTGGGAGTTGTTGCGCCCCTTGTTGTAGTTGTACGACAGCTTGGGCAGCAGGCCGGCGCGGCCAATGGTGCGGTTTTCCAGGCCGGCGTCACGTTCCTTGACGGCGCCGAGGAACACCGGGTCGTTGCGCAGGGCCTGTTCGTAGACATCAAACGGGCCCATGGCGGCCTGGGCGCTGCTGCAGGCGAGTAGCAAGGCGATGAACATCGGTTTCATGTTCATTCCTCGGTCAACGCCGAGCCGGCGCGGTCCAGCAGCGGCTTGAACAGGTAGTTGAGCAAGGAGCGCTCGCCGGTGCGGATAAACATCTCGGCGGGCATGCCTGGCTTGATCACCAGGCCATGGAGTTTCTCCAGGGCGCTGCTGCTGACGGTGGTACGCAGCACGTAGTACGGCATGCCGGTTTTTTCGTCGAGCATCTGGTCGGCAGAGATCAGGCTCACCTCCCCCGGCACCCGGGGCGTGCGGCTCTGGTTGAAGGCGGTGAACAGGATGTCCACTGGCAAGTGGGCGCCGACCTTGTCCACCAGGTGCACCGGCAAGCGCCCTTCTACTTCCAGGCGGGTGTCCTGGGGCACGATTTCCAGCAGGGTTTCACCGGCACGCACCACGGCGCCTTCGGTGTGCACGCTCAGGTTGACCGCGATGCCATCGGCCGGGGCGTTGATCTCGCTGTGCTGCAGGTCGAACCCCGCGGAGGTCAGTTGCTGCTCCAGGGTCAGGCTGCGCAGTTGCGCGTCGGCCAGTTGGCTGCGGACTTCCTTCTGGTACTCCTCGCTGTGCTGCTGCAGCTTGAGCCGCGATTCAAGAATGCCCTGCTCCACCCGCCCGCTTTCGCCGGTGTTCTGCGCCAGGTCCTGTTGCACCTGGGACAGCTGCCGCTGGTACTCCATCAGCCGGTTGCGCGGGATGTAGCCGTTGTCGGCCAAGGGTTGCAGGTTGTTCAACTGGTCGCGCAGGGATTGGGCCTGGGCGGTCAGGTCACTGCGGGCGCGGCGCATGCCGTTGAGTTGGGCGGTGGCGCCCTCGATATTCGCGCGAATCCCGGCCTGTTCCCGGGCAAAGGCTTCGCGGCGGCTGCTGAACAATTGGCGCTGGCCTTCCAGAACCAAGGCCAGGGCTTGATCCGGGTTGCCACTCAGTTCCGCCGGAAAGGTGATCGTCGACTGGTTATCACGCTCACTCTGCCACCGCGCCACGCTGGCCCAGGCCATGCGGTACTGGGCTTGCAGGGAGTGCACGTCAGCCTGGTTTTGCGTCTGGTCGAGGCGGAACAGCGGCTGGCCCTGCTTCACTGCCTCGCCTTCCCGCACCAGGATCCGGCTGACCACACCGGGGCTCAGGGTTTGCACGGCCTTGCGCTTGCCCGAGACCACCACGGTGCCCTGCACCGGAATGCCCTGGTCCAGCGGCGCCAGGCTGGCCCACAGGAAGAAACCACCGGCGCCGACCACCGTCAGCAGCCAGCCCATGCGGGCAAAGAAACGTGCGCCATGTTCGGGGTGAGCCTGTTCGTAATCGCGGTTGATTTGAATGCTGCTGTCGCTGCTCATGCGCCTGGATTCCTTCCGGCTTGATACTGACGGCTGAGGCTGACCCCGGCCTTTTCTCGCGGTGCTTCCTGCTGGCCGGACAGCGCCCGCAGCACGTCCTGGCTGGGTCCGAAGGCCTGCAAGCGGCCCTCGTTGAGCACCAGCAGTTTGTCGGCCTGGGCCAACGCCGAGGAGCGGTGCGTCACCAGCACCACCGTGCTGTCCTGGGCCTTCATCTGCATGATCGCGCTGGCCAGGGCGGCTTCGCCCACGGTGTCGAGGTTGGAGTTGGGCTCATCCAGTACGATCAGCCGCGGGCCGCCATACAACGCGCGGGCCAGGGCGACCCGTTGTTTCTGGCCACCGGACAGGCCGCTGCCTTCGTCGCCGAGCACGGTGTCGTAGCCGTGGGGCAAACGCAGGATCAGTTCGTGCACGCCGGCTTGCTGGGCGGCCTGCACCACTAACTGCGGGTCGGCTTCGCGAAAGCGTGCGATGTTGTCGGCGATGCTGCCGCTGAACAGCTCGATGTCCTGGGGCAGATAGCCGATATGCGGGCCGAGGTCGTCACGGTCCCAGCGATGGATGTCAGCACCGTCCAGGCGCACGGTGCCCGCCAGGGTGGGCCACACGCCCACCAGCACACGGGCCAGGGTCGACTTGCCGGAGCCCGAGGCGCCCAGCACGCCGAGCACTTCACCGGCCGCCAGGTTGAAGCTGACCTGATGCAAGGTCGGCACACGCCGCCCGGGCGGGCCGGCGCTGACCTGCTCGAAACTCACCTGGCCCTTGGGCGCCGGCAAGGCCATCTGTTCGCCCTGGGGCGGGAACTCGCGCATCAGGTTGTCGAGGCGCTGGTAGGCCAGCTTGGCCGAGCTCCATTGCTTCCACACGGCAATCAACTGGTCGATGGGGCTCAATACCCGGCCCATCAGGATCGAACCGGCGATCATCATCCCAGCGGTCATGTCGCCCTTGATCACCAGCAATGCGCCCAGGCCCAGCACCAGTGATTGCAGGCACAGGCGCAGGGATTTACTCAGGGAGCTGATGATCGAGCCGGTGTCGCTGGCCTTGTTTTGCAAGCCCAGAAACTGCGAATGCACCTTGAACCAGCGCTTGCGCAACGCCCCCAGCATGCCCATGGCCTGGATGGTTTCGGCGTTGTGCAGGTGGCTGGTAGCCAATTGCGTGGATTGCTGGGAATACCCGCTGGCTTCGCCCAGGGGCTTTTTGGTCAGGTACTCGTTGAGGCACGCCAGCCCGATCAGCAGCACGGCCCCGGCGCTGGCCAACACCCCTAGCCACACGTTGAACAGGAAGATCACAAACAGATAAATCGGAAACCACGGCGCATCGAAAAACGCGAACAGTGCAGGCCCGGTGATGAACTGGCGGATGTGGGTCAAATCCCCCAGGGATTGGCCGCCGTGGCCCTCGCCCCGTTGCAGGTTGCGCTCGAAGGCTGCCTTGTACACCCGCAGGTTGAAACGCCGTTCCAACTGGCTACCGATGCGAATCACGATAAAGCTGCGGATCACCTCCAGCACGCCGATAAACGCGAAGAAGCCCACCACCATCAGCGTCAACATCACCAGGGTGGTTTCGTTCTGGGACGACAGCACGCGGTCGTAGACTTGCAACATATAAATCGACGGCACCAGCATCAATACGTTAATCAATGCGGTGAAGCAGCCAATACTGATCAGAATACTTTTGTAATCACCGAGTGCTTTAAACAGTGGTGCAACGGGAGTGGTCTTCGCCATGTTGCCTGATCTTCCCTGAGCCGAATGACGCGCAATAGTTTGCCCGGCGCCCCATTAAAGGGCGGGCAAACATTAAAATCGGGTTATATCGTTATAACGACCTATTAAGGTGCGCGTTGTAATAACAACACCGCGCCAGATTTGGAGCGCCCTTCATATTCGCCTTCTTTCTGGCGATTCAAATGTGTAATGCCCGTGCCTTCGGCATTCATCAACCAAATACCGTCGGGAGTCGGCGTCCAACTAACGGGCGCTTCCCCTAGCCATTGTCCGGCGCACGCTACATCACCGCCGAGCGCGTTGGCTTGTTCGATCAAGTCCAGCGCGCACACCTGTTCCTGCTGGTGCAGCGCCCAATGCCCGGCCAGTTGCGCCGATGTAGGTAAAACCAGACTGCTTGCCATTGCTGAGGCTCCTGCCGACATAAGCAATGCCTGGAAACACCAGGCCACTGTAGTGCGAAATAACGTCATCACCATCGCCCGTTCAAGGGGTGGATGCAAGGGCAGAGGGCAGCGCATGCGCGCCGCCCTCCTTTACCCGTGTATCAGGCCACGATGTCGCTGACCGCTGCCTGGCCGACGGTGGTGACGAGGAAATCCGCCACTCCGTGCCCGGAGAAGTCCACGGCCAAGGTGCCCAGGTTGGTGCCCGAGGCGTAGGACAGCACCGCATCGCCGGCGTGACCGGTGAAGGCATTGACGAAGGTCAGGCCTGCACCTTTGGTGATGCCGGTGAGGTCGATCTTGTCCGAACCCGAGGTGAAGTCGAAGATCTTGTCGGCCGCACCCGGCTTGGAATCCGAGCTGGAACCGAACACGAAAGTGTCCGAACCTGCGCCGCCCCACAACTGGTCTGCACCGCCACCGCCGTAGATGATGTCGTTGCCGGCACCGCCCTTGAGGATGTTGGCGGCGGCGTTACCGATCAGCAGGTCGTTGCCCGAGCCGCCGAAAGCGTTCTCCACGGTCACGCCCTTGGCGATGGAAACGTTGCCCACCAGGCCGCCAACGTCGGAGAACGAGGTCTCATTGAGGTTGATCTTCTGGTTTTGGGTAAAACCGGAGAAGTCCAGGGTGTCGTTGCCACCACCGTCCCACACCGAGAACACCAGCTTGTCGGCCGATGAAGTGGCGCTGAGGAAATCACGCCCGGTGTTGGAGTTGAAGCCGTAGGTGGTGTCGCCGGCGCGGGTGTTGTAGTTGGCGCCGTAGAGCTTCTGGATCGCGGCGATGTCGTCGATCAGCGGGCCGGACGAGTAAGCCTCTACCCCGCCTTTGCTGAAGTTCTGGTTGGTGTTGCTCTCGCTCCAGTAACTCATGACGCTGTAGCCACGCGTGTCCTGTCCATAGTCCGCGTCTTTGTACGAAGGGTTGCCGGTCCCGGCGTTGTAGTCGCCAGGGTGGTCCAGGCCCAGGGTGTGGCCGATTTCGTGGGTCAGGGTCTGCCGGCCATAGTTGTTCAGGTCCGGGGTTTTGTTCGGCGTGTAGCTGCTGTTGGTCAGGTACCAGGAAGTGCCATCAAGGCCGCTTTCGTTGTACTTGGCGTTGGTGCCCGGCAGGTAGGCAAAGGCTGCTGCGCCGTCCTGGCCGCCGCTGTAGTTGCCGAAGGTCATGTGGAAATCACCGCCCGAGGCTTTCTCGGTGAAGGTGACATTGGCCACATCCGCCCAGGATTGCATGGCCAGTACGGCCTGTGCTTTCTGCTGGGTGTTGAACTGGCTGAACCCGGTAATCCCATGTTTGTTCATGGTCGCGTTGGAAGCCGAAGTCAGGAAGGTGTAGGTGAGGTCGATCTTGCCGTTGCCATCCACGTCCCGATACGCGGCGTTCTCACGCAGCAGGTGGTCAGCGGCCTGGTCAACGGTGAACGAGGGTTTGCCATTGACCGTGAGGTTGCCGCCACGGTCATATTGATGGCTAAAGCTATCGATTTGCGTATAGGCAGTACTTGCTTGAGCCGCCGATACAATAGCTTTGTCTTTTACTTTTGACATAAACGTACTTCCTTGTTTGCAAGTGGAACAGTTTTTGTCCGATAGAACCCACTCTGGCGAGTAAGTCCTATCACTCGCCCCTTTTGAAGGCGAAAGAAAACTGACACAACTTGAAATCATTCGTCCAGCGCTATTTTTGCAGGGTAAAACATGGCGCGGCGAACAATTCCTGCAAACGCTGGCTAGTAGCGACTTATAAAAAGACAACTATTTAAATATTAAATACCGCTAAAGTGGTTTTGCGAGGAATGGATCCAAAGTATTGATTGAGGTGCACTAAGAAAGTGTCACCGTGTCATTGTTAGTAGTGAATGGCCACCATCTAAGTACTTGTCCCGTATTACCGGGACAAGACTTAATCTATTTATTGATCGCGCCAGCCTGTTTGGCGCAGTGCCTGCAGGAGTGTTTGCGCATCCAGTGCCGGTACCCGCACACCGTGGTCGGTGGTCATTTCTTCGCCGGCCAGAATCGCATTAATGATCGCTTCCTCCACGGCCTCCGCCGCCGCGCTGAACAACGGCGAAATATGGTCGTTATTGACCATGTCCAGCCGCGTGCTGAGGGGCAGCCCCTTGCGCCCGTAATCGGCCACCGGCAAATCCTGATTGCCGGTGGCGAACGCCAGGAACAGGTCCCCGCTGGAATCTTCGGTGCCGCCGCCGGTGCGTGCAATGCCGATGGACGCGCGCTGCGCCAGGCGCTGGCATTGATGGGGCAACAACGGCGCATCGGTGGCGATGATCACCACGATGGAGCCCATGCCGGGTGTACCGCGATCGGCAAACGGTGACGGGATGTCCATCAACTGCCGGCCCACCGGGTAACCGTCCACCCGCAACTCCTGGCGTTTGCCATGGTTGGCCTGCACCAGCACGCCCACGGTCCAGCCGCCCTGCTCCGCCGACAGCCGCCGCGACGCGGTGCCAATGCCGCCCTTGAACTCGTGGCAGATCATCCCGGTGCCACCGCCCACGGCGCCCTCCGCCACCGGCCCGGTTTCAGCGTTGGCCAACGCCTCGCGCACATGCTCCGGGCCGACGTGCTGGCCCCAGATGTCGTTGAGCAAACCGTCGTAGGTTTCCATCACCACCGGCATGCACCAGTACACCGCCGGGTCTGCCAGGCTTTCGCGCTCCAGGGCGATCAAGGTGTCGCGCACGATGCCGATACTGTGGGTGTTGGTGATGGCCAGCGGCGTGGTCAGCAACCCCGACTCGCTGATCCATTCCAGGCCGGTGGCATCGCCGTTGCCGTTGAGCACGTGGTAGCCGGCAAAACATGGCTGGTGCCGTGCAGCACCGGCCCTCGGCTGGATCGCCGTCACGCCGGTACGCACCTGTTTGCCGTCGATACGGGTCTTGAGCGTGCTGTGGCCGACCCGTACCCCTGGAACGTCGGTGATGGCATTCAACTCACCGGGCGTACCCAGTCCCAACGTAATGCCCATTTGACGTGCGCGCATAACCACTCCTTACAATTTCTGAAACGCCGGACTCAACCGGCCACTGATGCAATACAGGATCACCGACAGCGCCAGCAGGCCGATGATAATCATGATGTCGCGAACCGAGGCGGCAATCGCCAGGGTCACCAACAGGTAGCCGGCGCCCAGCACCGCCAGCAAGGCCGGCACCGGCCACAACGGCATGCGATACGGGTGCTCACGGTCACGCAGCACGACCCGGCTCATCAGCGCACTCAGCGCGACGATCAGGTACACCAGCATGATCAGCAGCACACTGAAGGACGTCAGGTCCGCCAGGTTGGAGCTGAAGCTGAGCAACGCCGAAGGAATCGCCAGGAACAGCGTAGCCAACCACGGCGAATCCCAGCGTGGATGAATCCGGGTGAACAGTTTGTTGATGGTCGGCGTCCACAGCGCATCGCGGCCGCTGCTGAACACCACCCGGCCAATCTGGATCACGATGGCGACGATGGCGTTGAACACCGACAGGAAGATCCCGGCACTCACCAGCCGCGACAGGGTTTCATTGCCGTGGCTGGTCAGCAGGTAGCCGATCGGATCGGGGCTGCTGATCATCGCGCTGAGGGACGGGGCACCGATCAGCAGCGCGGTGATCGGCACCAGTTCGATGACCACCACCAGCCCCAGGGACCACAACACCGCCTTGTGCACGCCCTTGCCGCCGCACTTCATGTCTTCCGCCAGCAACACTGCCGGGCCGTAGCCATTGAATGAAAACAGGCCGATGCCGACCGCGCCGATCACCAGCGCCCAGGGCGCGAGGTGCAACACGCCGTTTTCGACGATATGCGGTTGCAACAACACGCTGACCGGCTGCACCGCGTTGCCGAAGCCGATAAACACAATCACCAGCAACGCCGCCACTTCCAGCAGCAGGCAAGTGCCGGTGATCCAGGCATTCAGCTTGATATTCAGGATACCCAGGGCGTAGCTGCACACCACGATGACCAGGGCCACGGTTTGTGAGTCGAATGTGGTGCCCAGGGCGTTATTCAGGTACGTCGCCGCGCCAGTGGCCAGCACCGGCGGGATAAACAGCAACATCACCAATACAGTGAGAAACGTCGCGTAGCCAGCCATGCCGCCGAACACCCGCTTGGCGTACACGTACTCGCCGCCTGCGCTGTTGTGGGCGCGGCCGAGTTCGGCGTAGCAAAAGGCGAACATCAGCGCGAGCAACGCGGCCATCACAAAGGCCAGGAACACCCCGCTGCCGGCCTGCTGGATCGCAAACGGCGCAATCACGAATACCGAACTGGCCGGTGTCACCGCCGAGACAGTGATGGCCACCACATCGAACACGCTGAGGGTGGGTTTCAGCACGCCGTCGGGCGTGGAAGGAGCACTCATATCGTTATCCTCTTGATTGTTCTTGGTTTGAGGCAGAAACGAAAAGGCAAAGCGACGCGGGGTATGTTCCCCGCTGACTGACGGCCAACTTAAACGCTCTGCATAAGGCGGCCAATTCCCCTATTGGAGTACTCCCCTTGACGGCGTCGGGCAAAAGTCGAACCCTTGCGGCCTCATTCTTTGCGTGGAGCGGCACATGAGCCTGTTCAGGGAAGTCGGCATGCACGCGGGCCTGGGCCGTACCGTCGCACAGATCGGCACCGAGCGATTCTGGAAACAGCTGGTGCTGTTGTTGCACCAATGCGTGCCTTTCGACAATGCCCTGGCGATTTTCTACCCCGCCGACGGCCCGCCCCAGGCATTGGAGGAATACGACGCGCAGCCGAGCAGCAAACCGGCATCGATGCTGGTGTACCTCAATGGCTTGTACTTGCTCGACCCGTTCTTCCAGGCCTGCCGCGAAGGCTATGCCAGTGGTGTGTACCGCCTTGAAGAAGTGGCGCCGGATCACTTTCGCCAGAGTGAATACTTCCTCAATTACTTTCACGACAACGTGCTGGAGGACGAGGTGCAGTTCATCCTGCAATTGCCGGGCGCGGGGACGTTGTCGCTGTCGTTGGGCATGCAGCGGCTGTTTACCGGGGAGGAAACCGGGTTGATGACGACGTTGGCGGCCTGGGTGTTGCCGTTGATGCAGCAGCATTGGCAACAAAGTACCCAGCGGGTGGCGGCGCCTGCGCAAATGGCCAGCCAGATTCGCGACGCGCTGAGTCATTTCGGGTGTGGGGTGTTGTCGGAGCGGGAGCTGGAGATTGCGCGGCTGGTGCTGCGCGGGTTTTCGTCAAAAGCCATGGCCGAACGGCTGAATATCTCGCCGGACACGGTCAAGGTGCATCGTCGGCATCTGTACGCCAAGCTGGATATCTCGTCGCAGCCGGAGTTGTTTTCGTTGTTTATCCAGTCGTTAGGGCATGACTTGGAGAATCCCTGACTCGAAAAGCGCTCACGGCATGTCACCCTTGAGCACCTACAGCACCGAGCCAGGGCTATTTGGGTTTATTGAATAGCTTGATATTTTTTTCCGTTAAGTGAACGCCATCGATGTGCACAGCAAAGTTCTCACCTTCGGGCGTCACCTTAATTGTCAGAACGCCAATTTCCTGGGGACGCAAATAAGCCAACTGCATATCCCCAACCTGCTGGGGAGGTCCTTCCGTCAATTTGACTTCCGTTATATTCAACTTTTTCAGCATTCTGGACACATCGATCCTGTCGTCCTTCGGATTGAAATTAGTAATCCGGTCCGCATCACTTGCAAGCGAGTCGGTGGGCTTTTCATACTTGAAGCTGTTGCGGCCCACACTGGCGACGAGTTGATCGCCACCGCCACCGCCGATAATGACGGAATCCTGGCCACGAATGGCCTCCAGTCGTTCGCTTGCGTCTGTGCCGCGCAAGGTTGGGCGTGCTGTACTGGGGGGCTCGGGGTACGTCCAGGTTCCGCCTGCGGGGAGACTCTCTACTAACATATGAATGACCTTTTATATAAAAGTGAAGGTTACTGACGAAGCCAGAAGCAATAATCACCGTGCAAAACCGGCTGCCTTATCTCAATAAACCAGCCAGTCAATATTGCGATTAAAACCCAACTTCGGCTGTGAACCTTCCCCGCTAATAAAAGTATTTTCCAGCTTGCTTGTATAACGGCGTGTGACGAATAACTAATGAAACTCTCCGAATCAAAATATCGGGAACTCACTCATACTCGTCACACACTATTATTTAATCGTGGCGCGGAGCGTCACAGGATGCATTCCCACGCAGAGCGTGGGAACGATCATCAGCGACCGGTACGAATCGTGTTCCACACCCGCGTACGAATCCGGTCGATGTTCAGCGGCATCGCTTCCAGCGCAAACAACTTGCCCATCATTTCCGGGCTTGGGTACACCTTGGTGTCGCTCTTGATCGCCGGGTCCACCAGGCTGTCTGCCGCCGCGTTGCCGTTGGCGTAGTGCACGTAGTTGGTGATGCTGGCCATCACTTCCGGGCGCAGCAGGTAGTTCATGAACGCGTAGCCGGCTTTTTCATCCGGCGCATCGGCGGGCATGGCGACCATGTCGAACCAGATGGCGGCGCCTTCCTTGGGAATGTTGTAGCCGATGTTCACGCCGTTCTTGGCTTCCTTGGCGCGGCTTTCGGCCTGGAGGATGTCGCCGGAGAAGCCCACGGCCACGCAGATGTCGCCGTTGGCCAGGTCTGCGGTGTATTTCGAGGAGTGGAAGTACGCCACGTACGGCCGTACTTTCATCAGCAGGTCCTCGGCCTTTTTGTAGTCTTCCGCCTTCTTGCTGTGGTGCGGCAGCCCCAGGTAGTTGAGCGCTGCCGGCAGCAGTTCCGGGCCGTTGTCGAGGATCGCCACGCCACATTTCTGCAGCTTTTGCATGTTTTCGGGCTTGAAGATCAGGTCCCAGGAATCCACCGGGGCGTTGTCCCCCAGTACGGCCTTGACCTTGTCGATGTTGTAGCCGATGCCGGTGCTGCCCCACAGGTAAGGGAAGCCGTGGGCGTTGCCCGGGTCGTTGTTTTCCAGGGCCTTGAGCAGCACCGGATTGAGGTTCTTCCAGTTGGGCAACTGGCTCTTGTCGAGTTTCTTCAGTGCCCCGCCCTGGATCTGCCGCGCCATGAAGTGGTTGGAAGGAAACACCACGTCGTAGCCGGATTTGCCGGTCATCAACTTGCCGTCGAGGGTTTCGTTGCTGTCGTACACGTCGTAGGTGAAGCCGATCCCGGTTTCTTTCTGGAAGTTCTTGGTGGTGTCGGGGGCGATGTAGTCCGACCAGTTGTAGATCTTTACCGTCTCGGCGGCTTGGCTGAGGGTGGCGACAAATACCAGCGGCAACAGGGCAATGGGTCTCATGGTTCGATTTCCTGGCGGTTTTAGGGCTGTTTTTATGGCAGGCGATCAAAGATCAAAGAATCAGAGGATCAATACATAGGTCTTGCGTACGGTTTCCTGAATGTCCCAGATACCCGTGCTGTTGGCCGGCAACATCAGTGCGTCGCCGGCTTCTATGTGGAGCATTTCCCCGTTGTCGGGGGTGAAGGTGCAACGTCCCTGGATAAAGTGGCAAAACTCCTGGGCCACAATCTGCCGGCGCCAGCGCCCGGGCGTGCATTCCCAGATGCCGGTTTCGACGCCGTCGTTGCGCTCCACGCTCAGGGTGGAGGCCACTGCCACCGGCGTGCCCAATGGCACGGCAACCGGCGAAGAGTCGGGCAAATGGGCGCTCAGTGTGTCTTTGAACTGGGTAATGCTCATGTTCATACCTGTGGTGATTGAAACGACTTAGTGCATGAAACCTTCCATGAACCCGGCAACCCCGCTGGCCAACTTGCGACGCCACGGCGCGGTGTTGGGGTTGGCCAGCACCTGGTCCTCGTGGACAAAGCTGCGAATGATCGCGTTGTAACCCAGCCAGCGGCACGGTTCCGGCTCCCAGGCCTTGAGCCCGTCCAGCCGGCCCGGCTGGATCACCCACGGCTGCTGCACCAGCGGCGTGTCAAGCCCCAGGATCAGGTCGGCCAAAGTGCGGCCGCCCAGGTTGCTGGCCCCTACGCCCTCGCCGCCGTAACCACCGGCCAGGGCGATGCCTGCCGCGTGGTCACAGAGCATGTGCGGCTTGAAGCGTCGGGACATGCCGAGGTTGCCGCCCCACGCGTGGGTGATGCGGACTTTCTTGAGCTGCGGGAAGAGTTCACCGAACAGGTAGCGACGCAGTTCGATTTCGCTGTCGGTAAGGTCGAAGTTGTGCCGCAGCTTGCCGGCAAACTGATAGCCGCCACGGGCACCGAACACCAGGCGGTTATCGGCTGAACGCTGGCCGTAGGTGACTTGCCGACTGCTTTCGCCGAACGCCTGGCCGCGGTTCAGGCCGATCTCATCCCAGGTGCTGGCCGGCAACGGCTCGGTGGCAACGATCAGGCTTTGCACCGGCAACTGATAGCGCCCCAGCGGCGCCAATGTCGTGGCATACCCCTCCACCGCCGGCACCACCCATGAGGCGCGCACCGATGCTTTGGCCGTGCGCAGGCTGCCGGATTGCCAGTGGGTCACGGGGCTGTTTTCGTAGATCGTGACGCCCATCTGTTCGACCGCCCGCGCCAGGCCACGCACCAGCCTGGCCGGGTGAATCGTGGCGACGTGGGGAGCAAAGATGCCGCCGTAGGGCTTGGCGATGCGGATGTGCTCGGCCAACTGCTGCGGGCCGAGCCAGCGGTAATCGTCGTCGGTCAGGCCCTGGGCGTGGAGTTTGGCCAGGTAGGCCCGCAGGCTGGCTTCCTGTTCGGGGTAGCGCGCGGCGCAATACAGCACGCCGCCCTTGCGGTAGTCACAGTCGATGCCTTCGCGCTCAATCACCTGCGCCACTTCATCAGGGATTGCATGCAGCAGGTCGAACGAGGCCCGGCGCTGCTCCGGGGACAACCCTGCCAGCAGCCGGTCTTCCCCCAGCAGGTTGCCCATCAACCAGCCGCCGTTACGCCCCGAGGCTCCGAAGCCGGCGGTTTGCGCTTCGATGATTGCGATCTTCAGCTCGGGCGCCTGGCGCTTCAGGTAATACGCGGTCCAGAGCCCAGTGTAGCCGGCGCCGATAATGGCCACGTTGACGTCCAGGTCGTGCTCCAGGGACGGGCGCGCCACCAGCGGCTCGTCCAACTGGTCCATCCATAAACTGATATTGCGCCATGCAGGCATGCCAAGCTCCACCACCACACTTCGATGGCAGTGATCCTAGAGCCTGGCCTCAGGGGCTGTCTTGCGCGCGTGCACGCAGGGAAATTTGTTTGACGTAGGCCTTGGGCGACTGGCCGGTGTGTTGGCGGAAGCAGCTATAGAACGCCGATGTCGAATTGAAACCGGCGGCAAACGCCAGTTCATCGATGCGTATCGGTGGCGTTGCGTTATCCAGTGCGGCCAGCAAATGCTGGAGGCGCGCCTGGTTGACGTAGCGGTAAAAGCTTTGGCCCAGCACCTGGTTCAACAGGTAGGAAATCTGGTTGCGGCTGTACCCGCACTCCTTCGCTACCCGTTGCAGGTCCAGTTCAGGGTCCAGGTACGGTTGCTGGCGCTGGAAATACTGTTGCAGGTCGTTGGCCATGTAGCTCAGTTGCTGGGGCGACAGACCCAGGCGGCTGACGGTCGGGCGTGTGGTCTCGCTACGGCTGGCGGACTGTTCGTGCACCAGGGACGCGTATTCGTTGACCCGCCAGATCAGGCCGTCGCGCACGGTAATGGCTTCGCTGGTGCGAAACGACACCAGCCCCTGGCCGCCGCGCAAAGTGATGCGGTATTGAATGAACGCTGTGTCGCCGTCGGCGCGGATGCGGTCGGTGTGCTCGATCGCCTCATCCGTGCCACGCGGCATGCTGGCTTGCAGGTACTCGCGCAGGCCCTCTGCCCCAACGACGCGGTTCTGGAAGAAATCGTGGTACTGGATGTCCGGGTGGTAGTAGGAGATCACCCCATCCAGGTCCCGATCCCTCCAACACAGGTGGTGACGCAGCACCAACTTGGCCGTGGCTTGCGTTTTCTGGTGGTCATCCGGAATGATGTCTTGCATGGCAAACTCTAAGCCAACTTAAAAACGAAGCTTGCCGAACTCCAGGCACCGGCTCAATGACCAATTGGTAGTTCCGACCAGTGGCCTTTCGCCCATTACCGTGCAGGACATGACCCACATCAAACTTCCTGAAAACAACTGCCGAACGGGGCCAAAAAACTCCCCTGCCGGATGCGAACGAATGCTATTTTTAGGGCTCACGACGGCCAGGACCAGTGACGGTCATGGCGCCCCTGCAGCGAGCTAAAGGAAGCGCTCAATGAACAAGGTGGGCAACATGAATAAAGTGACGTTCCCCAACGCCTGCCAGTTGATGCGCTGGCATTTTCATCCCATGGGCTTTGAGGCGAGCATGGACGCTCCCGGCAGCATGATCGCCCGCCTGTTCGACCGCGCCAGCGGAGAAACCCTGATTGCGATTGCCGGCATTCCCTGCGCCACGGTAATGAACGCCGCCGACGTGGAGCGGATCATTGAAGCCGTCGAGGATGAGCTGGAGTCGTTTGTGCCGCCGCTGTCGTTGCGGGCTTAGTCGCTGCGGGCATAAAAGAAGGGCCACCCTGGGGTGGCCCTTTTTCATTTTCGCTGATCATCAAAAAACGCTTTGTCCCCGGCCACCCGGTCCGATGCTTTCGGCACGTTTACCCCTTGGCCGTCCTGCGCTTCGACATACCAGTAGCAATGGCTCACCGCCCGGGTAATCCCCACATAGGCCAGGCGCAGCACTTCGTCTTTTTGCGCGCTGTCGTAAGGCTCGGTATCGCCGTCCTTGCCCAGGCCTGCCATGCGGTAAACCTGGTTCTTGTACGGCGAACTGGTCAAATGCTGGCAATCTCCCAGCAGGAACACCGCATCCGCCTGCAAGCCCTTGGCGCTGTGATAGGTCAGTTGCTTGAGCCGACGAGCATCGTACGGCAAGCTAGAATCCAGATTAACTACAGACTTAATATGCTCTTGTATCAATAGCTTATCGCTGCTTTTTCGATACAGCATCAATATCGAATCACCCTTTTGATAGTGCGCCAGCAGTTGCTGGCCCAGGGCCGCGTCATCCCGATCACGCACGGTCACCGGCACCAGCGCCTTCGGGGTTCCGCTCGCCTTGGCTTTCTTGCCGCTGATGGCCGGGGCGGCCCGTACGATATGTTCGGCGGCATCGATAACGTGCTGATGGCTGCGGTAGTTCTCGCCCAGCATCACCCGTGTGGTCGCCGGAGACGGGAATTCCTTGTTGAATTCCATGAAGTACTTGGGCGAACTGCCCCGCCAGCCATAGATCGACTGCCAGTCATCCCCCACGCACAGCAGCGAAGAACGCTGGGCGCCACGCCCTACGTGCATGGCCGGGCCACGGCTGCGAATCTCCCGCAGGCTGGCGCGGATCCACGAGACAATCTGCGGCGACACGTCCTGGAACTCGTCGATCATCAGGTGCGACATCGGTCGCAGCAGGCCGTCGCTCAGCAGCTTGAGGTTTTCCGGGGTGTTTTCGCCAAACAGCGAGAACATCCGGTTATAGGTCATGACCGGTGGCGACTGGTCCAGCAGATGATCTTCCAGGGCTTTCCAGAAGATGCTCAGGGCCTCGAAGTAAAAGCGGTCCGGGTCATCCTTGGCAAAACTCATCTTGCCCACGGCCGTGGGCACGTCCAGCCCCAGGTTTTCGATAAACCCGGCGGCGGCGACAAAGCTGTCCAGCAGTGGCGCGGAACTCAGCTCGCCCTTGACCTTGTAATCGAAGCCCGGGCCCGCAGTTGCGTCGCCCGCCAGGCTGCTCAAAATCCGCTTGGATGAATCGTAGCTTTCAAGCCATATCAATGGCTTACGGCAGAAAGCTTGAAACAGTGTGCGCTTGACCGCCCACTCTGCGCGTACCGACAGCTTTGAGCCCGGGCGGCTGACCTGGGCGTTTTCCCGAGGATCGAAGCCGAGTACCACCCAGGCATCGAGTTCGGCGATGTAGCCGTGGCAGTGAAACTGCGCGCCGTTGATATCGAAGGTCTGGCGATTGGGCTCAATGCCCTTGATCGGCCAGGCGCCCGCGCGAAACCACAGGTCTTCGATCACATCGCAGAGTTCTTCATCGCGCTTGGCCGCCAGTTCGGTCACGGCCACGCGTTTTTGCACGTCCGGATGGTCACGTTCCAGCTCCTTGAGCTGCAGGGCATGGCGCGCCAGCGGGGCAATCAACTCGCGGAAGCGTTCGTGACGGCCGTGCAGCTGGTGATAGCAGGCGTTCAACTGCTGGCGCTGGGCGTCGTTGATGCGCAGTTCGAACGGATTGCTGTCGGCTTCATCAAACCCCGCTTCGGTGCGGGCGTTGAGGTTCTCAAAGGCTTGCAGGCGCTCAAGGCCCGGCAGGCTGCGCACCATCGGCAGAATGCGCGAGTGAAAGGTGCGCACCACCGCTTGCGCCTCTTTCATTCCAAGGGGTTGGCCCCACAAGGCGAGAATGTCCATGAGCTTGTTGATGAAGTCTTTGCGCGACTCGCGGGTGAAGGTCACCACCGTCATCGAGCTGAGTTCAAAGCCCAGGTAATGGGTCAGCAGCAGGATACGCAGCACCAGCGAAGTGGATTTGCCGGCGCCGGCACCGGCAATCACCGAAGTGGACGGCGTATCACTGAAAATCATCTTCCATTGGGCCGCGCTTGGCTGGGCATGCGCCGGCAGCAGGCGCGCCACATCGGCCTTGATGCGTTTTTTCAGCTCGGCGGTCAGCGGCAGGCGCCAGTCGTCGAACAAGTCGTCGTCGACGCACGGCGCGGTGTGTTCATCCGGGCGGAAGTCGCGAATCAGCAGGACCTGGCGGCCCTCTTCAATGCCATCCGCCTTGCCTTCCTGGTAACCGTACTCCACACCAGCCGTGTGGCCGCTGCGAAAGCCATCGGCCTGGCCATGCAGCCATGAAAAACGGTGCTGGGCGCGCAGCCGCGTCAGGCCGTGACCGAATAATCGGGCGGCAAGCCGTTTCAACAGGGGCATTTCGGCCAGTGGCCGCAGTTCGGGAGGCAGATCGGGGGTGTGTTGCGGCACGCGGACTCCTGCGATGCTTTAACTCGGACAAGAGCCCTATGTTCGCCGCAAATGCCCCTCAGTTCCAGCCAATTACTTTGCGCTCAGGCAGTTAGGCGATGAAGTGAAGACAAGCCCTGAGCATCGGCATCGAAGCATTCGATAGGAATCCTGCATTTTTTACGCTTTTTATCGATCTGGCGCTGATGGATCATGGCCCCATCCACAGGAGACGATCATGCTTGAACTTCGACCTTTCAACACGCTGGGCGGCGCCAATCACGGCTGGCTGGACGCTCACCACCACTTTTCCTTTGCCGAATACCACGACCCCAAGCGTATGCACTGGGGCAACCTGCGGGTATGGAACGATGACCTCATTGCACCGGGCACCGGCTTCCCGCAGCACCCGCACCGCGACATGGAAATCATCACCTACGTGCGGGAAGGCGCCATCAGCCATGCCGACAACCTGGGTAACAAGGGCCGTACCGAGGCCGGCGATGTTCAGGTAATGAGCGCAGGCACCGGGATCGCCCACAGCGAATACAACCTGGAAGCCACGCCAACGAAGATTTTCCAGATCTGGATTATTCCCAACGAGGCGGGTTTACCGCCGTCGTGGGGCGCCAAGCCGTTTCCGAAAGGTGATCGCGAAGGGTTTGTGACCCTGGCCAGCGGCAAGGCCGGAGACAGCGAAAGCCTGCGCATTCGTGCCGATGCTCGCCTGGTGGCGGCCAACTTGAAAGCCGGTGAAAGTGCCGAGTATCGGCTGGACAACGGGCGTCGGGCGTACCTGGTGCCGGCGACCGGGGTGATTGAAGTCAATGGCTTGCGTGCACACGCTCGAGACGGTGTGGCGATTGAGGATGAACAGGTGTTGCGGGTGACGGCGGTTGAAGACAGCGAGATCGTGTTGGTCGACCTGGCTTGACGCAATTCAATGTGGGAGCCGGGCTTGCCCGCGATGCAGGCACCTCGATGTATCAGATACACCAGGGTGATGCCATCGCAGGCAAGCCAGCTCCCACAAAAGCCAGGCTCACTTCAGGTGTGGTGTTACTGGGATATCGCCCCGTCCACCAACACCTGCGCCTCTTCCACCAGTTGCTTGAGGTGGTCTTCACCGATAAAGCTCTCGGCGTAGATCTTGTAGATGTCCTCGGTGCCCGAAGGCCGCGCGGCGAACCAGCCGTTTTCGGTCATGACTTTCAGCCCGCCAATCGCCTGGTCGTTACCCGGCGCGTGGCTGAGAATCTGCTGGATGCTTTCCCCTGCCAGTTGCGTGGACGTCACCTGGTCCGGCGACAACTTGCCCAGCAAGGCTTTCTGCGCCGGTGTCGCCTTGGCGTCCACCCGGATGGCGAACGGCTCGCCCAGCGCGTCAGTCAAGCCGCGGTAGATCTGGCTCGGGTCCTGGCCTTTGCGTGAAGTCATCTCTGCGGCCAGCAGTGCCGGGATCAAACCGTCCTTGTCGGTGCTCCAGACGCTGCCGTCCTTGCGCAGGAACGAGGCGCCGGCGCTTTCTTCGCCGCCAAAGCCGAGGGAGCCGTCGAACAGGCCGTCGGCAAACCACTTGAAGCCCACCGGCACTTCGTACAGGCGGCGGCCGATGCGTTTGGCCACGCGATCGATCAAGCCGCTGCTGACCACGGTCTTGCCCACCGCGGCATCCGCGCGCCACTCAGGACGGTTCTGGAACAGGTAGTCGATGGACACGGCGAGGTAGTTGTTCGGCGCCAGCAGTCCGCCGGTTGGCGTCACGATGCCGTGGCGGTCGTGGTCCGGGTCGCAGGCGAAGGCCACGTCGTAACGGTCCTTGAGGCCGATCAGGCCTTGCATGGCGTAGCTGGAGGATGGGTCCATGCGGATCTGGCCATCCCAGTCGACGCTCATGAAGCGGAAGGTCGAATCGACTTCGGTGTTCACCACGTCCAGGTTCAGGCGGTGATGCTCGGCGATGGCCGACCAGTAGCGCACCCCTGCGCCGCCCAGCGGATCCACGCCCAGGCGCAGGCCGGCGTTGCGGATCGCATCAAAGTCGATGACGTTGACCAGGTCGGCCACGTAGGTGTTGAGGTAGTCGTGGCGATGGGTGGTGTCAGCCTTAAGCGCCTGGGCGTGGGTGATGCGTTTGACCCCGGCCAGTTTATTGGCCAGCAGTTCGTTGGCCTTGGCTTCGATCCATTTGGTGATGTGAGTATCGGCCGGGCCACCGTTAGGCGGGTTGTACTTGTAGCCGCCGCTTTGTGGCGGGTTATGGGACGGCGTGATCACGATGCCGTCGGCCAGGCCGCTGGTACGGCCACGGTTGTAGCAAATAATGGCGTGGGAAATCGCCGGTGTCGGGGTGTACTCATCGCCTTCGGCAAGCATCACGTGCACGCCGTTGGCCGCCAGCACTTCCAGGGCGCTGGCGCCCGCCGGGGTGGACAGCGCATGGGTGTCCAGGCCAACGAACAACGGGCCGTTGATGCCTTGGGCCTCACGGTAAAGGCAGATGGCCTGGCTGATGGCAAGCACGTGCCATTCGTTGAAGCTCAGGTCGAACGAGCTGCCCCGGTGCCCGGAGGTACCAAAGGCGACGCGCTGGGTGGAGATCGCTGCATCAGGCTGGCCGGTGTAATAGGCCGTTACCAGTCGCGGGATGTCTACCAGCAGTTGAGCTGGTGCCGGCTTGCCCGCAAAAGGACTGAGAGTCATGCATAAACCTCTGAAAAAGAAGGATTCGGAAAAAGAGTGCAGTTTACTGGGAGTTGGACTGCTCCGCGACGTTATAAATCCTACAACAATCAGCGATATTTCATTCTCATTCGGTCTGCGCCTGGGTCAATGCCAGGGCCAGGTCGCTCAGGGCGTTCCCCAGGTTGTACGCCCCGTCGAACGTGTGACTGAGCCGCAGGTGCTGGCGATGCAGGCCACTGATGCTGAACAGCTCGCCTGGCGCTATCACCACCTGCCGGCCGAGCAGCCGTTGAAAGACCTGGCGCATGTCCACCGCCGCCCGGGAGCGCAGCCAGAAGGTCGCGCCCGCCGCCGGCATTTGGTAAGTCACGTGATCCCCCAGGTGCTCGTCCAGGCGCTGGCTCATTCGCCAGGCCTGGTCTTTGAGCTGGGGTCGCAACTCCCGCAGGTGCTGGTCGATCCGCCCGCTCTGATAGAGCCGGGCAATGGCGCGCTGGCGGATAGACGACAGCCGGAACGCACGCAGCAGGAACTGGCGCTGCAACTCGCTGCCGAGGTGGCGCGACAGCAAATATCCAAAGGGCGCTTCCGGCCCGAGCACTTTCTCGAAGGTGGAAAACACCATCAGTCGCTCGGGGTTGGCCAGGTCCCGCAGCGCAGTGATCGGCTGTTCGAAGCCAAGGTCGCCATGGCTGTCATTTTCTAACAACCAGCACCCATGCCGGTCCAGCAGCCGTACCAATTGCATGCGGTCATGGTTGGACAAGAGGACGCCCGACGGCAGGCTGACGCCTGATGACAGCAGCGCCAGTTGCACCGGTTCATTGTTGAGCAACTGCTCCAGCAGCGTCAGGTCCAGGCCGTCGTCCGCCGTGAACGGCAATTCGATGATCCTCACCCCCGCCCCCTGCAACAACCGCAGAATCAGCCAGTCACAGGGTGATTCCACGATAACGGCGGCGCCCTTGAGCCCCAGCACCTCAATCAGGATCTCCAGCACACCGCGCAGGTCGGCGCCGATGTACACCTCGTCCGCCTGCCAACAACGGGTGGGCGACGAGGTATAGCGCGCCGCCAGGGCTGCACGCAGTTCCCAGACGCCGCACGGCTGCGACCATGGCTGCAAATGGCGCGGGTAATGACGCAACAGTTCGCGTTCCAGCAGCAGCAGCGCCCCGTCCAGAGACACCCCAAGCGCCGGCTCGTCGGCGCTGAGGACCAGCATGCCCGGGCGCCGTGCATTCGCATAAAGCCTTTCCAGCAGGTCACCACCACTGCTGCCGGGCGGTTTATTCAGCACCGGCCAGGCGTAATAGCCAGACTTGGCCACCGAATAGACCCGGCCTTCCTTCTCCAGCAATGAATACGCGTATTGAATGGTCGAGATCGACACGTTCAGGCGCTCCGACAGTTGCCGCAACGACGGCAACTTCACCCGGGCATCGGTGCCGACCTCGTTGATGAGGTTGATCATGTAGCGATACACCGCCTGGTAGGCGAAGTCGGTTTGCCTGTCATCCTTGAAGCTCATCGCCGTCCACCCACCGTCACCCATGGCGCCACCCGCTTAACGCCCGGACAGTTGGCAGGTTGCAATGGCGGGCGCGACTTGTTGCGGCGCCGTGGCCATGCACGGAACTTCCGTGGCAGGCCGCTTGCGATAAAGGTGTTGCAGCAAGTCGATCGGTAACCCGCTGATGTCGGTAGCCCATTGCCCGAGCATCTCGGCCACCGGTTTGCCTTGCAGTGCCTTGTGCAGCTCAGGGAGTGCCACCAGCATGCCGGGGTGGCATTGGCGCAAAAAGCTGTCGAGGCGTTCGCCATGACGGATAAACGGCGAAAACATCAGGCAGTTCAGTTGATTTTCGTCCAGGCCAAACAGCTCCTGGGTGTAGCCGGCTGCCAAGGCACGCCCTTCCTGGGTCGCCGCCTGGGCAATCAGCTGTTCGGGCATCTGCTTGCGCCGCATGAACGGCATGGCCTGCTGCACAAAGCCCGCTACGCCCTCCGCATAGTCCAGTTCCCGCAGGCACTCGGCTTGCAGGCCGCGCAGATGGGCCATCAGCAACGGATTCACGTAGGCCGGATGACTGTGATGAAACCCGAACTCGTCCGGCTGGTAGGCCAGAAACTGGCGCACCAAAGGCCCGGACGAGTATTCGACCGCTTCCACCAGGTCGGCAATACCGATATAGGCGATGTGGCGGTGGTCGTCCTTCTCGGCCATATCGGCGACTTCGTGGTGCTCGCCGTACAGGTCGCAGTAATAGCCGTTACTCCACTCGTCCATGCGCGCGAACAACCCGCTGAGAACCAGGGGTTGCCGCGCGGGAACCGCTACGCCGGCCGACAGCGCAGCCTTCTTCAGCCACGCCAGGTACGCGCGCTGCTTGCGTGTGGAGTCACCGCTGACCAGTGCATGCACGCCGCCATTCCAGGTGCTCACGCGCTGGTAAAAGTCACCGAGGGCCAGGTAGCCGTCATTGCACAGCGTCTGGCGAAGATCCCCGGAGGTCAGGTGGCCCACCATCAACAGGTTGCGCCGGCTGGTGTCGCGCGCTACGCCGGAGGCCGGCCGCAGATGATTGAACGGCAACACCTCCTGATTCTCCACCATCAGCAGTTCGACACGCGGATCGTCATGCAGAAACAGCGCGCTGTAGCCGCGATGCAGGGTGTCCAGCGCGGTTTGCGTCATCCCGGCATGGCGCAAGGTGGCGACGCGCAATTGAAAGGTGCGCGGCGTGCGGCCCGCGAGGGTCAACTGCGCCGCACGCAGCAACGCCAGTGCATAGCTGCTGCCGGCGCCTGTGCCATGGGCGACCAATACCTTGTACTCACCGATCCGCTCCATGCCACCTGCTGCCACGACGATGCGTTGAATCAACAACTGAATCGAGGTGCGTTCTGTTCGAGAAAAATGCCCTACCAAGCGTTGCAATACTTGTTGATAGACATAGTTCATGGCTTGCTCGTGAATAGCGCTCATAGTTCTACTACCTGAGTTGAAATATCAGTTTCGGGCAACCGTTAACGGCACTTGCCGGACCTGTTGTTTCTGTAGGGGGGCGTTGTCTATTGCAACATGTGACATTCAATGAAGATTAGCACCGGGCCATACCCGCCGAGGGGCACTTCGAGGGGCTTCCAGCCCCCGGAAACGCCCGGCATCGCGGCGCGCAGCTCAACCGGGCAGCCCTAGGAATGCTCTTACAACTTCCTACGCTGTTTTAACTTGGAAACTAAAGAAGCATCCGACACAAGCAACTTTAATAATGGTTTTCCGCCGGGACAGGCACACGGAACGTTATTGGGTTTAACGGATGCACAGGGTGATTTCAGATATTCAATCATTGCTCAATCCTTGAGATGAAAGTGACCGGGCAATTATCAGCGCTTGAATAATGATTAACAGATACAGAACCCGAGCTAAAACCAGTTCAGATGGGCGCATGCAGTGGGTCTGGAGCGTCCAGACACGACAACGCCGCGCTGGGATTCAGGGCGGCGTCAGGGGGAGGCAGCTGATTTACCGGGCTGAAACGCTTAAGTCCCRGTTTAAACGGCGAGCAGGTTAAATCCTGTCAAATGGCGCATTTGCCCCATGCGCCCGGGGGCAGGAATACTCGCTTGAGAATATTCCCACAGATCAAACAGCTTCTACCTGCAAGGCAACACGCTCGCGGCATGGACATTCATCCATATAGCGGTGCGCTTCGACGAATTGGCTGAAGGGAAATACCGTGGTTTTCAGCGGTACCAGCACCTTGTCGGCCGTCAGTTGGTTGATGTCACGCAGGGCGCGCTGCAAGGCTACCTGGTCCTGGATGATGCCCAGTTCCGGTTTGCCCGTGAAGTTGCCGATACAGTGCACAAAGAACTGTATGTTCTTCTGGAACGCCGCACAGGCCGGGAATGGCGTCTGGTTGCCACCTTGCAGGCCATACAGCACCAGGCTGCCACGGGGCGCCAATACGTCGCCCAGCAGCGACATCTGCGGGCCACCCAATCCATCGAACACCACGTCAACGCCGCGGTTATCGGTGAGCTTGTTGACTTGCATCAGCAGGTCCTGTTCCTCGGTGACGATGACCTTCTCTGCACCGAGGGACAGCAGGTACTCACGCTCGTCGCTGGTCTTGGTCGCGGCTATCACCCGTACACCCAGGGCTTTGCCCAGTTGCACGAACGACGGGCCGGCACAGTGGCTGGCGTCTGTCACCAGGGCGAATTGCCCGGGTTTGACCCGCGCCAGGTCCATGTACGCAAAATAGGCAATCAGCAGCGGCGTGTAGTGCACGCTGGCTTCAATCGGGCTCAAGACATCCGGGTAACGGGTCAGGGCCGAACGGGGCAGGACGATCTGTTCGCCATACACCGGATAATCATTGGGGCTTTCGGCCGGGAAGCTGGCGACCTTGTCACCCACTGCCAGGTCGTCGACACCCTCGCCAACCGCCACGACCACACCGGCCATTTCATGGCCCAGGCCTGATGGCAGGCGGGCATGGGACGACGCCAGGTTCTGGCGCCACAGGATGTCGTACCAGCTGATGCCAATCGCCTCGACGCGCACCTGCACTTCGCCCGGTGCGGGCTTAGCGGCTGCATGCTCTTCGCATTTGAGCACCTCGGCCGGACCAAACTTGTGAAAACGGATCGTGCGGGACATCGCAAACCTCGTCAAAGTAACCTCTATTGCCATGAACTCTATCTGGGCTTTCGGAGCAAGACCACCGGTCGCCGTTAATAGTCGACATGCCTGTCATTGATTCCGCACATACGGAAAACGTACCAAGCCATGTAGGAAAACTGAATTAGCCGGTGCAGAGTACCAGCCTTTCCCCGTAAGATTCATGCCGGTCATTGTTCTTATATGACCGCTCCCGTCAAGTTTACTGACGCCGCCTGGGACACAAGATGAACCGTAACGACCTGCGTCGTGTCGACCTCAACCTGTTGATCGTATTCGAAACCTTGATGCATGAGCGCAGTGTGACCCGCGCTGCCGAGAAATTGTTCCTTGGCCAGCCGGCCATCAGCGCGGCGTTGTCGCGCCTGCGCGGCCTGTTCGACGACCCGCTGTTCGTGCGTACCGGGCGCAGCATGGAGCCGTCGGCCCGTGCGGTGGAAATCTTCGCCCTGCTCTCCCCGGCCCTGGACTCGATTTCCACGGCCGTCAGCCGCGCGTCCGAATTCGACCCGGCCACCAGCACCGCCGTATTCCGCATCGGCCTGTCCGACGACGTCGAATTCGCCCTGCTGCCCCTGCTGCTCAAACGCCTGCGGGCCGAAGCCCCTGGCATCGTGCTGGTGGTGCGTCGGGTCAACTACATCTTGATGCCCGGCCTGCTGGCCTCCGGGGAAATCTCCATCGGCGTGAGCTACACCACCGATTTACCGGCCAACGCCAAGCGCAAGGTCCTGCGCCGCAGCAAACCGATGCTGCTGCGGGCCGACAGCATGCCGGGCTCCATGAGCCTGGACGACTTCTGCGCCCGCCCCCACGCCCTGGTGTCATTCGCCGGGGACTTGAGCGGTTTTCTGGATGAAGAACTGGAGAAACTCGGTCGCAAGCGCCACGTGGTGCTCGCGGTGCCGCAGTTCAATGGGCTGGGGACTTTGCTGGCGGGGACCGATATTGTCGCGACCGTGCCGGACTATGCCGCTGAAGCGTTGACTTCAGCCGGTGGCTTGCGGGCTGAGGAGCCCCCATTGCCGGTGCGCACGTTTGAATTGCACATGGCGTGGCGCGGCTCCCAGGACAATGATCCGGGGGAACGTTGGTTGAGGTCGCGGATTCAGATGTTCTTTGGGGATCCGGATAGTCTTTAAGGCCCCCCCTCACTGCGGTTGCTGGTGATGTATTCCTTGCCGAAGGCGTTTTTCGGATGGTGTCGGACGTGTAGCCCAGGCGCAGTTCCTGGCTGAACATGTCGCCAGCCTGGTTAAGCCGCAGCTAAAAAAGTGCAAAAAAAAGGCGCCTTTTCAGGCGCCAAAAGGGCTACCGCACAATTTCATCATGCACCGGGCATCGGCAGGCCCGGCAGAACGGTCGTGGTACTACGCCGGCCGGAGCGTTTTCTGGAAGCGCGCCGGCTTGCGAAACAGTCGGAAATCATCGAATTTCTGCCCATAGATAAACGGCAGGTAAGCCTCCCCATCCGGCAGCACCTCCAGCCGTGGCACCGTCCAGCTAGACTCACCTTCGGTGTAATAAGCCGTGCCAACTGACACCACGGGAATGGTGTGAAGGGGGTCCAGCGCCGTTCCGCTGAGTTTCAAGGTCCCTGCCCCGACACGTTTTACCCGCAGGTTTTCCTGGTTCTTCATGCAATTCAAAATCGGCTCGTGCTGCAGGCCGTAACCCGAGGAGTGAGGCACCGCCTTGATTTCAAAATCGTAGGCTTCACTGCTTGAAGGACCGAGGTTTTCGCCAAACTCGGCCTCGATCTCGATCAAGCGTGCACCGTTACGCTCACAGAACCCATAGGCTTCGTGGCCATCGAGATAGACCTGGGCAATACCGGTTTTCTTCGCCTCCCCCCACATCTCCCGACCGATCGTGACGGGCATGTCGCCACTCACAATCAACACCAGCATGGTGGTGCCTTCAAGCTCCTTGTACCGGCACTTGAGGGAAATGATGCCGCAGTCAAATTCACCGCACAGCTCGCTCTGCCAACGGGAAACGCTGGCAATCGCGGTGGGTGTTTCTGGCAGGTCGAAACACGGTGGCAGCACCGCACGCAAGAACTCGAATGTGGTTTCGAACTCTATCGACAGCGCCTCAATGGTGCAGCGCCCCTCAGACAGAATACGTTGAATTTCTTGAAGTTCTTCTTTGGTTTTGACAAAGCTCATGGCCGTCAATCTCCCTGGATTCAGGCTTTCAATTGTTGGATAACCGCTTCGGCCACGCCTTGCGAAGACGCCGGGTTCTGCCCGGTAATCAACGCACCGCTGACCACCACGTGGCGCTCCCAATCAAGGGTCTTGGAATACACCGCGCCACGCGCTTTCAAGTCCGTTTCGACGAGGTAGGGAACGGCTTTTTCCAGGCCTACGGCGGCCTCCTCACTGTCACTGAACGCCGTCACCTGCACACCTTCGACCAGCGGCCGGCCATCGCGCTTACGTGCGTCGAGCAGCGCGCAGCCTGCATGGCAGATGGTTGCAACCGGCTTGCCTTGGGCCAGAAGTGACTCGATAAGCGCAATGGAGTCGGGCTGATTACGCAGGTCCCACAACGGGCCGTGCCCACCGGGATAAACCGCGGCGCTGACCTGCGAATCGATAATCGCCGACAGTTTGATGGTAGAGCCCAGACGCTCCCTGAGAATGCCATCCGCCCCATAGCGTTTATACAAAGGGTGATCCTTGAAGGCGTCAATCGACAGCGGATCCACTGGCGCGCGCCCACCTTTTGGTGACGCCAGCCGGACCGAGAAACCCGCGTCGACAAAGGTGTAATACGGCACCAGAAACTCCTCGAGCCACAGCCCGGTGTCGCGGCCCGTATCGCCAAAGGAAGCATGCGAAGTCAAAACAAACAAAATACTCATCGAGCGCACCCCACAACGTAGTCATTGAAGACCGGGAATCAGGCAGCGGTCTGCTGTTCCCAAAGAGCCTGAGCACTGGACCAGGTCTGGTTCACTTCCTGACCGTCGGCGGTTCTCCAGGTGATGGGCCCCACCATTTGCAGAATGAATGTGGTGTCGGCAAGCATTTTGGTTTCTTCGTGTTCAGCGCCGGTCGCTTCATACAAGAACCCATGCTGGACACACAGCGCCCCACCCTTTTCCGGGCCTCCCCGCAGTTCGAGAATGCCTTCGAACACGTAGCCTTCTGCGGGGCCATGGTGAATGTGCGGCAACAGAATGGAGCCGTTGGGGCAGTAAAACATGACGGTCCAAATACCGAACTCAGGCGACACGTGCAGCAGTTTCCACTTCACCCCACCGGTATGGAATTGCTCGGGAAACGCCTGCCATTCGACTTGGTCAACCTGTACATAAGCGTCTTGTGGTTTTTGGATAAGGTTCATTTCAGGCCTCACGGTTTGTGTCTATCGGTGGGCACACGCTACAGGCAGGGTTCGGTTGGCCCTATCCAGAATCGGCAATGCACACGCCAGGCACCGTCCCGAAACACACCACCGTGGAGTTGCCAAAAATGGCTATCGACTTGGGGGTTCAGCCCTTAGCTTTCAGGGCGTAGATAACCCGGCGAGTGCGCCTCGCCCCTTCGAGGAATAAGAAGATGACTAAAACAATATCGGTTATAGGCACCGGCCTGATGGGCTCCGGATTAGCCAGCACGCTGCTTGCGGCGGGTCGCAAGGTCACTGTGTGGGACGGTCGCGCGCAGGCCGCCCAACCGCTGGAGGCAAAGGGCGCCGTCCTTGCACCCTCGTTCGAAGATGCCGTTCATGCCAGTGAGCTGATCATCATGATTATCAGCAGTGCGGCGGGCGGAGCCGCGCTTATTGAAAGCCACAGCGAGAGGCTGGACTTGAAGGGGCGCTTTGTGGCCAATCTCAGCACCTCCATGCCGGAAGACGGGCCTCGCTTTCGCGCCGTGGTTGAACGCTGCGGCGGTACCTTTATCAATGCGGCCATCTCCTCCTACCCTGACTTGATTGGCGGGCCTTACACGGCGATCCAATACGCCTGTGCGCCTTGCGCCTGGGATGAGATTGCGCAAACCGTTACGCCGATGGCACCGCAGGGCACCCTTTACACGGGTGAGGACCTCTCGGTGCCACCGATCGTCGATGCAGCCATGACCGGCAGTTTTTACGCGGTCGGCTTGGCAGGTTTCCTGGAGGCTGCGGCCTACGCCAAAACCCAGGGTGTGAGTGCCGGCCAACTGGCAGAGTTCGCAGACAAGATGCTCGACCTGCTGCGCTACAAGGTGCAAAAAAGCATCAAGGAGATCGAGGCCAACGACTTCAGCACCATTCAGGCAACGGTGGACGTGTACCTGGATGCGGTCCTGCAATGGCGCGACGCACTCCAGGCCAACGGCCTGCGGGCCAGCCACATATCGGCCCTCGCCGACGACCTGAAGATTGCCCAGGACGCCGGCCATGGTGCCTTGGGCTTCAACTCGCAATACTTGGTAGCCGGTGCATAAGCCCCGGAACCGCTAAAAAGCCGGCCTCGAAAGGGCCGGCTTTTTCATGGCCGCCGCTTTAATGATGACGTCGACTCGCCCCCAAACGGCTGACCGTCTCGGAAGGCAACTCGCCAAAAAAATCCTGGTAGTACTTTGAGAAACGCCCCAAATGGCTGAAGCCGGAATCCAGGGCTGCGCCCTGGATGGTGTCTTGGGGTGAAGACATCAACAGCTTGCGGGCCATATTCAACCGTACCGACCTCAAGTAGTTCAGCGGCGTCATGCCCAACACGTCCTCGAAACTGTATTGAAGCGTACGGCGACTGATCCGTAGGTGATTGCAGAGGTCCAGCACGCCGATGTCTTCATCCTGGACACGCTGGGCAAAAAACTCACAGCTCTTTTCCACGATGTATGTCCGGGTGGACGGTGGAATCACCAGCCGGCTTGAACGATCGAAGTCAAGAATCTCCTGAACGCAGCCGAACACCCTCTCCAGGCTGGTGCTGAACGGTGTCAGCCCGATGCCTGCGTGAACGTCACTCAGATGCGATTTGAGGTTCACTTCGAAATCGACCTGGGTCGCCGGGGCAGGTTGAACGAATCGCTCGAACGGCTTGGACTCGCCGCCCAGGAACGTCTCCGTGTTGAAGCGCTCAAAAAAAGCCGCTTTGCTGACCGTCAACATCAGCGCTTCGATGGGCGCCTTGGCGACCGCATGGAATGAGCGCCCCGATGAGACATGGAAGGTGTTCGCATTGACGTACCGGCCATTGAGCAACACATCCTCAGCTGAGCGTACGTTGACGATGACGATCGAATCCAGCGGCACATGGCAGATCTGCTCCACACAGGGACTGTCCATCGTCTCGCGCGTGATCAGCACCTTCCCGGCAATGGAGTGGCTGGCGATGGCGCCGTGAAAAGGTGCCTTTTTCTCCAGCTGGTGGTAGCGGTTGTCATCCCATTCGCTCAGGCATCCCGCGTGCTCGAAGGCATCGTGGCTTTCCATAAAGCGGAACTGGTTAGCGTTGGGTGGGGTAAGAGTGGCCATGGTGCGATCTCGCAGTGTCTCAGGTGACGCCTGCCTGTATGCAAGCCTTGCGCCGTTTCACTATCACCCACTCCGAAATTTCGACTCATGGCAGAGGAAAGTGTCTAGAGCGCACCTTCCAGCCAGAGCACGAAACCCCCAGCGCATCCGAAGCCAGGGGCGGTGTGTGTCATCGCTCGACGCACTGACCACAAACTGGGTCGCCCGACCCATACAGGTGCGAATTTACTCAACCCCTATCGGTTGAACCGGGAACAAACTACCCACGCGGGCAGGCGGCCGGCTGTCGCCACTATCGGCAGACGGATTGCCAAAAACGGATACGAGGCGCCGGCTGGCCCGGCGTAGGCTGAAAACCGGTCGCATTAACCGGCGCCCGGCAACACTGAATACCGCTGCCATAATAATTCTCTAAAACAGCCAAAGCGGACGGCCTCGCAAGCACACGTCCAGAGAGCAACCACATGAGCAAAACTGATGTTGGACACGGCACAGGAATGATGACTACAAGCGAAAGCTTGAACACGGATCTGTTGAAACAACTGGAGGCCATGAACCAGCCTGAGCATACGCATTCCGAATGTTGGAGCAGCGCTGCCCCGCTCGTTAGAGAAGCTTCGTTGTGGATTCTCCTTGGTGCGACCCTGTGGATCGGCACCTTGATGGCGGTGGGAGCAACGGCATGAGCACGTCACAGAGTGTCGAACAAGAAGCGCTCGCGGGTCGGCTGCCGGTGCTGTCGGGCAACCGCGTGTACAAATCCTATGGCTCGTTCCTGTGGACCTGTTGTGCATTCAGCGCCGCCACCTGGGCCTTCCTGATTGGCAGTTACCTGCCGTATGTCGGGGATTGGCGGCTCGGGGTCATGGGCTACGTGATTGGCCTGATTATCGGCATGGCGCTGGTGTCGCTCGCGTCTGGCGTCCCCAGCTACAAATACGGCACCGACCCGATCGATACGGCCAAGGCATCGTTCGGCTATCGCGGCATCGTGGTGCCGTTGTTCGGTCTGATGGCCACCTTGATCGGCTGGTCTTATGTGGTCGAGGCGCTGACCGCCAGGGGTGCGGCAAACGTCGCAGCGACCGTCACAGGCACCCAGGTCACTGGCGACTCACATGAGCATCTGGTCATCGGTGTGGCGCTGCTGGCGTTGTTCGTTGTCTGGATCATCGCCTGCAAGGGGCCGAAATTCTTTGAGCGCCTCAATGGCTATATCGGCCCGTTGCACATGCTGATCACCTTGGTGATGTTCGGCATCCTAGTGCACAAGTTCGGCCTCGACAGCCTGTGGCACAACCAGGTGCCGCAGGACCAGATGCTCTCCCATGATCCCGTACAGGGCTTGGCACTTGCGGTCGAATTTGGCGTCTCCAACTCCATGACGTGGTGGCCGATCATGGGTGGCCTGACGCGACTGGTCAAAAGCAAACACCATGTCATGGGCCCCTCGATCATTGGCGTTGGCATCCTCGGTGCAGCCGTTGTCTCAACGGTCGCGGCCCTTGCGGCGATCAGCGCAGGCACCTATGACCCGACGATCTGGATGATTGCCGTTGGTGGGCCGGTGTTCGGATCCATTGTGATGAGCGTGGTTCTCACGGCCAACATTGCGACCATGGTGGTGATGATGTACCTGGCCGGGGTTTCCATTCAGCAGGTGAAGTTCTTCGCGCGATTGAAATGGGAACTGCTGCTCGCGCTGCTCCTGCTGCCCGGCGTGTACTTTGCCTTCGAAACCGAATGGCTGCTGTCCAAGGTGATGAGTTGGCTGTCGTACAACGGCGTGATGTTCGTCGGCATCTCAGGCATCACCTTGGTGGACTACTTCATTCTGCGACGCGAACAACTGGACGCGCCCAGCCTGTTCGCCACACGTAACAGCCATTACGCCTACTGGGGCGGGGTCAACTGGATCGCCGTCGGCATCAGCATCGTGGCCGTGGTGGGCTACCTGGCGATGTACGATCCGGTGACGGTGGCGATGAACGGGTGGTTCCGCTACCTCGGCGCGTCCATTCCGGTCATCGCCCTCTCGGGCGCCGCGTATTACCTGGCGGTAAGGCTCATCGTGGCGCCATTGGGCAAAGGTCACTACACAAAAGGAACGGCGCTCAGTAGCCGCCCCACACTTGACCCTATCCCAGGGCCCGGCGCCATGAAGGTCAGCCTCTAACGCCCTGCTGCAATCCAGCCCATGCCCAGCTTCCGCTGACCCGGCATATGGTTCCCTTTCGGGGCGTCTTATTGGCGCCCTTTTTTTTGCGGTGCACATAGTTACCTATACCCAAAGAAGGCGCTGCGCATGCCATCGATTTATTCAATAAAATTCAGGATGCTCGCCCTGACGGGCCTTTGCCTGCTAACCATGCTGGCAAGCGTCATAGCCATCAACCTCTATCAAGGCAAAATCTCCTCCAAAGAGATCAGAAAGCAAAGCGCCGAACTTTTGGAAATTGCCGCGCGCGACCAATTGATCGGTACCGGTAAAGCCCAGCAATTACGTATCGAACACAAGTTCAGCAACGCCAACCAGATGGCGCAGCTTGTGGCGCTGCAAATGAGCACGCTGCGGGACCAGTACGCCGAGGGCAGTATCAACGCTGAAAACTTGCGCCGCAACATGGTTAAAAGTATCCATCAAGCGATCGTCTCCAACCCCGCCTTCCTGGGGTTGTACGTCGCGTTCGAACCCGGCCAGGCGGGCGGAGAGGATCTGGACTTCAAGGGCAAGGCTGAGTTCGGTTCAAACGAAACCGGACGTTTTTCAACCTACTACTCGCGTTACGGCAGCATTGACTTCGAACTGACTGCCCTGGACGAAAAAGCCATCAATGGCGACCAGCTCAACACCAGTGGCCAACCGATGAACTATTGGTACAGTTGTTCGAAAAGCACACTCAAGCCTTGCATCACCGCGCCTTACTTCGACACCTTGAATGGGCACACCGAAGGGCTGGTCTCGCTGGCTTTGCCTTATATGGAAAAGGGTAAATACATTGGGGTGCTGGTGGTGGATTTGAGCCTGAACGACCTTCAGGAACAAAGTGTGGAACTGGCTCGGGGCATCTACAACGGACACTCCACAGTGAGTGTCGTCAGCGATACCGGGATCATCGCCGCCAACAGCGCTTCAGCGAAAACAATGGGCAAGCCCGCTTCAGAAATCTGGCCGGATTATGGTGCCCGACTTGAGCGTGGAACTTTCGAATCGGGTGTGGTGCTGGCGCGTGAACAAGACAATTACCAACTGTCACTGCCCTTCTCGCCTATTGAAAATTCCGCCCCCTGGGCCGTAAAGATCGATGTGCCTTGGGATACGCTCATGGCCCCCTCCGAGAAACTGGCAGACCAGCTCGATACCAGACGGCATCTGAGTACGTGGCATATGCTGGTTTCGGCCTCCGTGCTGGGGGCCTTTGGACTGGCACTGTGTGCGCTGGTCATTCACAAATCGTTGCGGCCGCTTCATCTGATCACACAAATGATCAAGGACATCGCCAGCGGCGACGGCGACCTGACTCGGCGGATCAACTATTACCAGCCCAACGAACTGGGTGAGCTTTCAAACGGCTTCAACCGCTTTCTGGACCAGTTGCATCATTTGATCAAAGAGATCCATGCCGCTACGGGGCAAACGCGTGAGGCCACTCAGCATGCGGCAACGATTGCGCACGCCACCCGCAGCCAGTTGCGCGCACAGGCCAGCGAGGTTGACCAGGTTGCTACAGCGTCGAATGAAATGGCCGCAACGGCCCAGGAAATGGCGCGAAACACAGGCTACGCCGCCGACTCTGCACAAGACAGCCACCGAGCTGGATCACGAGCAGACCAAATCATTATCAGCGCCAGCCAAACCATCCAGAAGCTGTCCCTTGGCATGGCGCAAAACATGTCGGAGGTCAGAACGCTCGCTGACAGCAGCACCGAAATCAGTTCGGTGCTGGAAGTCATACGGGGAATCGCCGAGCAAACTAACCTGCTCGCCTTGAATGCCGCCATCGAGGCTGCGCGAGCAGGTGAGGCAGGCCGTGGTTTTGCGGTCGTTGCAGACGAAGTTCGCACGCTGGCACGACGCACCCAAGAATCTGTCGCCAGGAGCCAGTTCGTCATCGAAACGCTCCAGCACAATACCGACAATGTCGTTGCGGCGATGAGTGTGAGCCATGCATTGACCAGCACTACGGTCGAAGAGTTTGCCAAGGTAGGCCACGCACTGGGGCAAATGAGCGTCGGGGTAGAGAAAATCAGCGATTTGACGCTGCAGATTGCCACGGCTACCGAAGAGCAGAGCAATGTGGCGGATGAAGTCAGCACCAACGTCAGCAACATCAGGGACTTTACTCGGACACTGGCACAGAATGCAGAAATACTGGAAACCGTCAGTGTCCGCCTGGACCAACTGGCTAAAATCCTTGAACAGAAAGTCGGCCACTTCAAAATCTGAGTCGCCGGGTGGTTATAGGAGGTCAGCCTTCGCGGGCATTAGAATGGTCGTCCATAAAGCGATCGCCGTTTCGACCATTTGCTCGCGAACGCCGGATGTCGGATTTAGCTGGTCCTGATAAAAGAAGATCCCATCGATTTGCGTCGCGATCAGTGCGGCGTAAGTACGCACCTGATCGTTTGGCAATTGGGGGCTGATCTCAGTAATCAACCGGCAAAAGCCCATAAGAAACTGATCGTACTGTTCAACCATCAATGCTTTGATAGACACGTCGTGACTGGCCAGCGCACCCATCTGGAAAAAGAATTTGCCGGTGGCGCAGTCCAGCGTGGCTGCGGAGTTTTCGCGGATAGCCACCGCCAACTTTTCAATTGGCGTCTCGGCGCGGGCTTGTTCGACCAACTGGTTCACCGACGCGACATAGTGGCCCAGCTTTGCCGCAATCATCTGGCGACAAAGATTCTCGGTATTGCCACAGTAGTGCTGAAGGTTGTTCAGGCTGATCCCCAACTCCTTGGCGACCTTGCGGGCGGAGAACTGCGCATAGCCGTCGCGGACGAAGACCATCGCGGCGGCATCGTTGATGTCTTCAATCTTCTTGAGCCGCTTGCCGGCACGACTGTAGGGGCTGGCGTCCCCATCTTTGATTCCACCGCGTTCTGATAGCACGCCCTGGCTGCTCCTTTATCGCGTTACCGCATCTTACGCCCATCCGAACTGCTCACTACAGGTGCGCGTAGGCCGCACCCGTCGAGTTGCCAATTTCGGATAAGCCGTATTAGCGCTGAAGCGTACATTTCGGTGCAGGCGACATCAATGCGATTACCTCAGGGGAATATCATGGCTCAACAACTCACGCTGCTTGGTACAGGCCTGATGGGTTCTGCTTTAGCGAGTTGCTATCTGAATCGCGGCGTGGCGGTGACGGTATGGAACCGCTCCCCTGGGAGGTGCGCTGCGCTAGTCAAAAACGGGGCACAAGCAGCGCCCAGCCTGGTGTCGGCGCTGGAGGCCAACTCTCTGGTGCTGGTCGTACTGCTGGATTACAGCGTTTTCAGAAGCGTCATGGAGGGACATGAACATTTGATCGCAGGCCGCGACTTTATCAATTTCATGACCGGTTCGGCGAAAGACGCCACCGAGCTCCAGGCCTACATCAATTCTCAGGGAGGGCATTATCTTGAGGCGGCAATAGAGGCCTACCCTGACGATATTGGCCGGGATAGCACGTTGATCCACTATTCGGGGCCCAAGGATATCTGGTCGCGGCATAAACCTCTGCTGCAATTGCCCGGCGCTGCTTCGCGCTGGATAGGCGAGTTAGCCAGCGCGGCCAATGTGTTGGACGCTGCCATGGCCGGTGCATTTTACAACACCGGTATTGGTGCTTTTCTGGAGGCCTTGGACTTCGCAGGGAAAGCTGGCGTCGGTATCGAACCACTCGAAGACTGCCTAGATTACTTTCTTGAACTGCTCAAGACTGAACTGACCGCGGTCATTAAACACCACAAGTCTAATGACTATCGAACAGACCAGGCGACCCTTTCAATCTATGTGGCGGCAGTGAAGTCCTGGCGCCAGACCATGCTCGATTGCGGGCAGCGCGCCAGCCTCTTCACCGCCAATCTTCACTGTATGGAAATGGCCGTGGCTGAGGGCCGCGGCCATCTCGGGATAGCCGCCACCTACGCCAGCCACCTTCAAGCCGCAGGTCAAACACAATGAACAGGCTTCAGGGCAAAGTCGCGCTGATTTCCGGCGCAGCATCGGGTATAGGCGCCGCCAGCGCTATCCGTTTTGCAGAAGAAGGCGCCAGGATTGCCTTGTGCGATATTGATAGTGCGAGGGCTGGCGGCGTTCTTGAGGCCATACACGAAATGGGTGGCGAAGCGCTGTTTATTCCACTGGATGTACGCGTTGAAGACAAGTGGGTAAGCGCGTTCGACGCGACCGTGGCGCGCTTCGGATTCGTCAATGTTGTGATGAACAGTGCCGGCATAGCATTGCCGGGTAGCGTCGAAACCATGAGCTTTGAAGATTGGAACAAAGAACTTTCGGTAAACCTGCACGGCACTTTCTTCGGCATAAAGCACGGGTTCAAGTACCTGAGAAACAGTGGAGGCTCGATCATCAATCTGTCTTCGATAGAAGGTATCGTCGGCCATCCGGAATATGCCGCTTACTGCGCCGGCAAGGGAGCCATCCGCAACCTCACCAAATCAGCGGCTTTGCATGCGGGTCGAAGTGGCTACAGGATTCGGGTCAACAGTATTCATCCTGGGTACATCGTGACGCCAATGATCGGGAATGACACAGTCGAACTGGAACGGCTGGCGAAGTTGCACCCCATCGGCTTTTTGGGCGAAGCGATCGACATCGCCAATATGGCGCTGTTTCTCGCTTCGGAAGAGTCGCGGTTTGCGACAGGGGCTGAATTTGTAGTCGACGGAGGGTTTATCGCACAGTAAAAAGCCCTGGCGAGCGTGTCCCCTTTACCTAGAGGGCTCACTTGGAGATTACAGATTAGAAACTACTCAATCAGGGCCTGGTTCAGAGTTTTTTGGGGATGCCTCGTAACGAGGTTCACGTAGACCGGTAACATCATCACCAAAAACCCACTGTTTGCTTCCTACGTGGTCAAGATCATCAAAATGTGGCGCAAGCCAATGGGGGCAAAATCGGGGGCATGTATAAAATTATTCTGCCTGAAAATATTGTTTTAGAGCCCAGAAAAATGTTTTTCGGGGATCCGGATAGCCTGTAATGGAATCCCCCCCCGACGGCGTCATCATCTTCGTTTGCCGGAAACAGCGCCGGCATGGTTCTGCGATGACAACGTTAGCTTGCCGAGTTGAAACGACGTCGGTACTCCGTGGGCGTGAGGCCAACGACTCTCCGGAACCGTGAACGGAAGGTCACCGCAGACCCGAATCCGGAAAGAAATGCCGTTTGATCAATCGATGTCTCGCTCTCCTCAAGCAATGCACGCGCTCGATCAATGCGGGCGGTGAGAAGCCACTGTAGAGGTGTAGTCCCGGTCTGTTCTTGAAATCGCCGAGCGAAGGTGCGAGAGCTCATGTTGGCACGCGCCGCAAGATTGTCGACCGTGTGCGAACTGCTCAGATTGTCCCGTATCCATTCGATCAAGGGCATTAAGCTCGTTGAAGAGCCTGGAAGCTCCTGACGAATGAACTGCGCCTGACCACCGTCACGGTACAGTGGCGCGACCGCTAGGCGGGCAGTGTTTGCCGCAACAGACTGACCATAATCGCGTCGCACGAGATGCAAACACATATCTAATCCTGCTGACGCGCCGGCCGAAGTCACGATGCTTCCTTCATCGACGAATAGAACATTAGGTTCTACTTGTATCTCTGGGTGAAGCTTGGCCAAGTCCTCGGCGAAACGCCAATGGGTGGTAGCGCGTTTTCCATCAAGAAGACCGCTCGCGGCAAGGATAAAAGCCCCCGTGCAGATTGACACCAATCTTGCACCACGAACATATGCCTCGCGAAGGGCGATGCTTACTGCCTCTGGAACCTCTCCAAACGGGTCTTCACACCCTGGAACGACAATAGTGTGGGCGAGCTCAAGACGGTCGAGGCCGTACCGCACCTGCATATCAAAACCAGCAGACCGAATTGTCCGCTCGGGTGCGCACACCTCAACCTCGTATGCGTTGCTGCCATCGACCTGGGAAGCCAACGCGAAAACCTGATAGGCGATACCAAAGTCCAACGGCACTACGTCATTCAATACCAGAACCGCAATTTTATGCACGACGTTGGCCTCCGCTCTCACACTCAAAACAATTGGCAGTAAACGATCGCTTGATGTCATTTAAGCCACTCACCTGTAGCGTCCAGCAGGAATACTCTTTCGTCAACCACGACGCGAGGAGACGGTAATGCCTGATGAGATGAGCAATACGATTGAAGACCGCCAACTGCAGATTGGCATGGTGATTTTTCCTGGTTTCACTCTGCAGGACTTGGCTGGCCCACAGACGGCGTTCGGCCTTCATGCCAGGACCCACATCATCTGGAAGACGCTGGAGCCCGTTCCCACGGATATGGGCGTCACCCTGAACCCCACGATCACGATTGATGACGTTCCAGATAACCTGGACGTGCTGTTTGTCGCAGGTGGCGGAGGAACGCCTGAAATCATGAAGGACCAGGAGCTGCTCGATTTTATTGCTCGCGCAGGAAAGACGGCCACCTATGTAACCGCCGTGTGCACAGGCTCTGTACTTCTTGCTATGGCGGGACTACTGGAGGGCTACCGTGCAGCGACCTATTGGCCTTTCTACGCACCCCTCATCGCACTGGGTATCGAACCGAGCTACGAACGGGTATGCGTCGACAGGAACCGAATCACAGGTGGCGGTGTAACGGCAGGTATCGACTTTGCGCTGAAGGTCATCGCCGAGCTCAAAGGTCGGGACGCGGCTGAGTTTACGCAACTCGTGCTCGAGTACGACCCGCAGCCGACAATGCGCTCGGGCAACCCACGTACCGCGCGGCCAGAGATCGTCGCACAGATAACGGGGTTGTGGGGGCGAACTGACGAGGCGGTAAGAGTCGCGAATGAGCATATGGAGCGTCGAGCGCAGTTATCAAAACGGGTTCCCGCCTGATCGTAGCTCCGTAACGTTGTTCTCGCCGAACCTCGATCAGTAAACCCGGACAGCCGCTGATCCACCGCTCAACCATCGGTAGACCGCGTGAGTGCCTCCCACTGATCGATATCCCGCAGGGACTGCGCGAGTTTTTCCCGCACATAACCCAGCGCATCACTGCCCAGCAGCAGATGCGCCGGTGGGTTGTCGCTGGCAATCAGCGTCAACATCGCCTGTGCGGCTTTTTGCGGGTCACCCAGTTGGTGGCCGCTTTTCTCCTCCCGCGCCTGGCGCACCGGATCAAAGCTGGCGTCGTAGTCGGCAATGCTGCGGGGCGTACGCTGCATCGAGCGGCCCGCCCAATCGGTGCGAAACGAGCCCGGCGCCACCGCGGTGACAAAAATATTGAATGGCTTGAGTTCCTTGCTCAGGGTGTCGGAAATTCCCTCCAGGGCGAACTTGCTACCGCAGTAGTAGGCAATGCCCGGCATGGTAATCGTGCCGCCCATGGACGTGATGTTGATGATGTGACCGCTGCGGCGCTGGCGCAAGTACGGCACGAAGGCCTTGGTCACGGCCACGGCGCCGAACACGTTGACGTCGAACTGACGACGCATGTCTTCCAGCGGCGACTCTTCGAAAATGCCCTCGTGCCCGTAACCTGCGTTGTTCACCAGGACATCCACCGGCCCGAAGCGGGTCTCGACCTCGGCAACGACACTGTCGATGCGTTCAAAGTCCGTGACATCGAGGATTACCCCGTGGGCACGCTCCGCGGACAACGCCTCAAAGGCTTGCAGCGCTTCTTCGTTACGCACGGTACCGATGACACGGTGGCCGGCGGCCAACGCCTCTGCCGCCAGCGCCTTGCCGAAGCCGCTGCTGATGCCGGTGATGAACAGGGTTTTGTGAATACTCATGGGAAATACCTCTCGGTTGACGTGCACCCATGGTAGTCAGCTAATCACCGTCGACCTATGCCGGTAAATCTATGAGCGTTGCCTATTCCTATCAGCTTCGCCTGGTGCCGGATGCTGCTCGCCCGCCCGACGCTCAGTGCGCTTTTCTTGCTCTTGCCTGAATTGCTGCTGCCAGCGCGCCAGCGCCTCAGCCCCGTCCGATGCCTGCACCGCGACGGGTGCAGACACGATCATCCCGAACAGCGTCCAGACTAGGAGTTGCTTCATTTCATCTCACCTTCGTTGTGTTGGCTGAAACCTGTGTGTAGTGGTCGAGCAACCCCGCCAAGTCCTGGTAGCAAGCCGCCAGGTCGTGGGCGCCCAGCCGGGTCAATGACCTTGATGTTCGCCGGGCCTGGGCCGCGCTGATCGCTGAATGGGAGGCATGCCTGGAAATGCGCCGGTTGCCGGTTTGCACGCACTGGGCGATGGATGAGTCGGGGTCCAGGTCGCGTGTCTTGCGGTGCAGCAACCTCAACTGCCGGCCCAATTGAAGCGACACTGAACCGGCCTCATCGGCGCCCGACAGCGCCTGCAAGGCAACCATCCGGTGCTGTTGCGTTGCCTGCCACTTGAGCAGGTCCATGCGGTGCCCATGGCGAAGTAACCGGCGCGTGTCCTTGTGCAGGGCCCTCCTCAGGACGTGAGCGTGGCTGGCGGTTTTCCCCGGTATGAGCTGGAAGGCCAGCAGGCAGATAGCGATCGTCAACATCCAGGCGAGTGCCTGATTGGCGAAGTCGGTGAAGTCGTATTGGGCGGTCCCGCCGGTGCCGACGAGGGTGTTAAAGGTAATCAGGTAGGCGATGCCTTGCAGGGCATGGCGCGGCCGGGTGGTGGCATGAATCCCGACCGACCAGAACGCAATCAGCACCACCGTGAGCAACCCGAATCCGCTGACATGGGGCAACAGCAGGAACTTGCACCCCGCCGCTGCCAGTATTCCGTAGAAGATTCCCCTGGCAAAGCTTGCGATGCCTTGCTCGGGCGCCGGGCTGATGGCCAGCAAGGTGCAGAACGGACCCAGTACGGCCAGCAAGGTTGGCCCCTGGTCCCAGCCGGTGAGGTACCAGACAGCCCCGGTCGCCAGCGTGGCCAGCAAGGCCCGCACGCCGTTACGCACTGCGGCGCCGTAATGCCGGTGGAAGCCCACGGCGCGGGCTGGCGGTTGCGGTGCGCGCTCAAGGCAGGCAAAACTCGACAAGGCGCTGGCCAGGTCGGTCAGTTGTTCATTCAGGCGTTGTTGGCCCGCACTGCTTTCAAGGCTGGATTGCAGCGCCCGGACGCGGTCGGCCGCCACGGCAAACCCGGGCATGGCTTGCGCCAGTTGTTGCAGGTCCGCGCCGATTCGAGCCTGCGAAGGCAACACACACTCGTCCAGCACCACGGCATGTAAGTACGCAAGCCCGGCCTGCAGGGTCACCCGCCTGGTGCGGATCAGGAATGACTCACCACGACCCATCCCGAGCAGTTCGTCCACCTTGCTGATATCGAGGGTGAGCGGGCCCGGCGCACTCGTCGTTTCTGCGTTAACCCGCGTGGCCAGCACACCCAGGGTGCGGGACGAGACGTCCTGAAGCGCCGTGTGCAGTGTGCGCTCCACGGTCTTGCGGCTGAACAGCGTGGCCACCAGGCTCAGGCTCAACACCCCGAGTACCACGGCGGTGCCCCGCCCGACGAGATGCTCGAAACCTTGCTGCGGCGCGACAATGGCCGGCCCCAGGGCAAGACAAACGGTGTAGCCGGCAACCACCGCCGCCGTGGCCTGGTAGTGCCGAAGCACGGTCATGGCACCGACACAAAGGCCGAGCCACACCCCGATCCCGAGGATAAACAGCAGCATTTTCTGGGCGAACAGGCTGATCAGCACCAGCGCGACAGCCAACCCCACCAGGGTGCCCAGCACCCGGTTGAACCCCTTGCCGACCACCGCGCCCTGTAGCGGGTGGATCAGCAGCAACACCGTTGAAGCCGCCGAGAACGGCGAATCCAGGTGCAATTGGAACCCCAGCCACAGGGCCAATGAGGCCGCCATCAGACTGCGCACCACGTAGCCAGATGTAGCCGGTTCCCATGCCCCAAGCATGCGCAGCGCCCGGACCCTCACATGAATGCCTGGAGCCATTGCACAAGCCTCCAGCGCGGTGCGGCCCCTGCCTCCGCGACCTCGACGCTGGCGGTCATCCCGGCTGCCAGCTCTACGTCCTGCGGCACGGTGTCCAGTTCAATCCGCACCGGCACGCGCTGGGCCAGGCGTATCCAGCTGAACGTCGGCGCCACTTGGGGCAAGCCGCTGTTACTGCGCAACTCGTTACCGTCGGCAATGCCCCGGCCCATGCTCGCCACATGCCCTTCGAGCAGCGGTGCAAACCCCATGAGTTTGATTGACGCCCTGGCACCCACCCGGATACCGGCCAGCTTGGTCTCCTCGAAGTAACCGGTGACCCAGAAGCTATGGCTATCGACCACGAAGATATTGGTCTCGCCCGCCGCCGCGTAGTCACCCGGCTGCAGGCGCAATTGGGTCACATACCCGTCGACCGGTGAACGAATGGTGGTGGGGTCCAGGTCAAGCCGTGCATGGGCCAATTGGCTCTGCGCAGCCTCCAGGCGCGCCCTGGCTACGGCGAAGTCCCGGGCCGCATTGTCGGTTTCCTCCCGCGCGATGGCATCGCCGAGCTGATTGCGGCGTTTGAGCTGTGCGCTGCGCTGCTCGAACACACTGCGCGCCTCGGCAAGCTCGGCCATGCGCTGTTGCTGGGCCAGCAGGTAGCTGCTGCGGTCGATCTGGTACAGCAAGGCGCCCTTGGCCACCCACTGGTTGTCGCCCACCTGCAGTTGTTCCACCTGGCCGGACACCTCGGGGGCAATCCGGATGACTTGCGCGCTGACACGCCCGTCCCGCGTCCAGGGTGCCAATTCATACGCGCGCCACAACTGGGTGCAGAACAGCAACGCCGTCAGCCCAAGCACCAGGGTGACGAGGGTCTTGAGGATGTCCTTGAGGGTCATTGCGGCGCCCTCAACACGTCAGGACAAGGGTCGAGAGCACGATCAGCGACACAAAAAAGCGCGCCAGGCTCGGGTGCCAGGCCCAGTCCAGCCAGCGTCGCAGGGTCCGCTCCAGCAGCCCGTACACCAGGGCGGCAACCCCCACGTAGAGCAGGAACGGAGGCAGGTAGAGGTGGGCAATCGTAATTTCGCTGAGCATCGGTTGAATCTCGCAGTCGGCAATCACCTTGATCGCCTTGGTGACGATGGTAGGGACTGCAAGGTCGTGCCGATATTGAGTATGCTGCCAGCATATAATCAAATTCGGACAATCGAGGCGACAGGGCGTGGGCGAGATGAAGCTTCAAGGAATTGATCAATTCGAGCTGGACAGTTTCGCCCAGCCCGCCGTCGCGCTGATGCTCGGCAGCCAGCGCAACGACACCGAATTCCCCGTGCACAGCCACCGCAAAGGCCAGTTGGTGGTGGCGTACCACGGCGGCATCGTGTGCACCGTAGAGGATGGCGTGTGGATGGTGCCGTCGGGCTTCGGCGTATGGATTCCCGGCGGTGTTGCCCACAGCAACCGGGTGACCGCCAACGGCAGGATCGGCTTTCTGTTTGTCGAGCCGGGCGCCGCCGCGTTACCGGAGAAATGCTGCACGCTGGTGCTATCCCCGCTGATCCTGGAGCTGATCCTGCACCTGAGCGCCCAGGCCCAGGATTATCCGCCCGCGAGTGCCAATGCCCGCGTGGCGAGCGTGCTCCTGGAACAATTGGAGCTGGCCCCCTCGGAGCAGTTGTACCTGCCACTTCCCGCCACCGCGCAGTTGCGGTTTATCGCGCGCGGCCTGGCCCAGGACCCGGCCAATCGTTGCACCATGGCCCAATGGGCACGCCAGGTCGCCATGAGCGAGCGATCCCTGGCGCGCCTGGTCAAGAACGAAACAGGGCTGACATTTGGCCAGTGGCGCAAGCAATGGCAAATCATCGTGGCCTTGCAGAGCCTGGCCGAAGGCGAGTCGGTGCAACGAACCGCCGAGGCGCTGGGGTACGAGTCGGTCAGTTCGTTCATCAGCATGTTTCGCAAGACCCTGGGCTCGTCGCCGGCGCGCTACATCCGCGGTACCGCAACGCGCTAGCCCCACACCTGTTCAGCCAGCAACACTGGCAGATGCGCTTGCAAGAACGCCACCCACGTCCGCACCTTGGCATCCAGAAAGCGCCTCGACGGGTACACCGCAAAAATGCTCCGTTCCCTTAGCCGATAGGCGGGCAACAGCCGCACCAGCGAGCCGTCGCGCAACGCCGGGGCTGCGCTGAAAAACGGCAACAGGCTGATGCCCATGCCCTCCTGCGTGGCCTTGACCATCGCATCCGCGACATTGGTCCTGAAGGTATCACCCGGCGCAATCGCAATCTCGCCCTCCTCACCCTTGAACAGCCACGCATCTTCCTGGAAATCCTGAAGATGCAAGCGTCGATGTTGCATCAACTGCTGCGGATGCTCGGGCACGCCGTACCTGGCCAAGTACCCCGGCGCCGCACAGGGCACGCTGAACAACTGCCCCACCGTTTGGCTGACCAGCGCCGAATCCGGCAATGAATGGGCGATGGAAATCACCACGTCGTGGCCCTCTTCGAGCGGGTCCGGGTTGTGCTGTGACAGGGTCAATTCCATGCAAACGTCCGGGCAGTGCTCGCTGTAGCGGGCAATCAACGGCGTGATCAGCACCCCCAAGCCGCTCATGCAATGCACCCGCAACCGCCCGCGCGGGTTGAGGTGGGCGCCACTGGCTTCTGCCGTGGCTTCTCTCACGTCTTCAAGAATGTCGCGACAGCGCAACAGGAACCGCTCGCCCGAGTCTGTAAGGCTCAGGCGCCGGGTGGTGCGCTGCAACAGGCGGGTCTCTAGGTGTTTTTCCAGCTCGGCGATCAACCGCGACACGTGCGCCCCGGACATGCC
The DNA here is from genome assembly GCF_029269205.1 of Pseudomonas sp. 1912-s. NCBI lineage: Bacteria > Pseudomonadati > Pseudomonadota > Gammaproteobacteria > Pseudomonadales > Pseudomonadaceae > Pseudomonas > Pseudomonas sp. 1912-s. The sequence goes on from NZ_JARIXR010000015.1 coordinate 84,215, forward strand.
CAGCGCCTGCGCCGCCGCCGCAAAGCTGCCCGTGTCGACAACCCGGGCAAACACCTGCATGCCATTGAGCAGGTCCATCAGCGCTGCCCCTCGATTGCTACCTGATCCGTACGAGTCATTCACCTGTTCCTGTCTTTATCCCGGCGGGGCAACCACTAAAATGAACCCTACTCACAGAGGGACTCATCATCAATATCAAATGGCTCAGTCTGATCATGCTGTTCACCGCCACCGGCGCCATGGCGGCCGTCAGCAATGAAGCGCCGGACATCCAGCGCATCGTTTCAATCTCACCCGTGCCCGGCAGTTGCCAGGTGGAACCGGCGACGATGGTTTATCTCGACAGCCAGGGCGTGCGCCACACCGTCAACTACCAGGTCATGGGTACTTGCCAGGGCGGCGTTTAAAGCAGCTTCCAGGTGTAACTGAGGATCAGCCGGTTCTCGTCGATATCACTGCGGTAGTTCGAACGCGCCATGACGTTGCGCACCCGAATACCCAGGCCACTCAAGGTGCCGCTTTGCACCACATACCCGATATCCAGGTCGCGCTCGCGGTCCTTGCCCTCGTAACCGGCGCCGGTGGTCACGTTGTTACCGGTGATATAGCGCACGGTGGTGGTCAGCCCGGGAATGCCCAGCGCAGCAAAGTCGTAGTCATAGCGCGCTTGCCAGGAGCGTTCGTCGGTGTAGGCGAACTCGTAGGTGGGCACCTCATTGCCCAATGGCGAGATATTGGCGAAGACCCGTGGGAACGCGCTGTCGCCGTACATGGCCTGGTAACCGACGTAGAAGATATGGCCGCCGTGCTTGGCCGACAGCAGCGAGAAAAACGCCTGGTTGTCGATCTTGCCGAGCAGTTTGTCGCCGTCTTCCCGGGCATCGTAGTAACCCAGGTTGGCGCCGAGTACCCAGTCGCCCATCGGCTGGCTGTGCTTGAGCCCGACAAAGTCCTGGCGATAGATGTCTTTCAACTGGCCGCGCCAGTAGCTGAGCGTGGTGCGGTTGGTGTTGAAGGCGTAGTCGCCGCCGACGTAGTTGAACGCATCACTTTCAGCGCCGCGCTGCGGCACGTGGCCGAGCATGGCGATCATCTTCTCGTCGCCGGCCTCGTTGCGCAGGCTGGTGGTGGTCAAGTGCCCGGCCTGCAGCGTAAGGCCGGCGATTTCACCGGAGCTGACACTCACGCCCTGATAGCTCGGCGGCAGCAGGCGGATATCGCTGAACGCCAGCACCGGCAGGTTGGGTTGCAGTTCGCCGACCTTCAACTCTGTCTTGGAGAACCTGGCCTTGAACGTCAGCCCCAAACGGCTGTAATCGTCCGGCACGCTGCCATCGCCCTTGACCGGGAGCAAGCCGGTATTGGTGCGGTCCGGGCTGCTGTCGAGCTTGAGGCCCAGGGTGCCCAGTGCATCCAAACCAAACCCGACGGGCCCCGGGGTGTAGCCGGATTTGTAGGTCAGGATAAAACCCTGGCCCCACTCCTCGGCCTTCGACTGTTTGTTGGCCCCGACGATGTCCGAGAAGTCGCGGCTGAAGTAGTAATTACGGGCCTGCAAGGTGGCCGTGGAACCTTCGATAAAACCACCCTCGGCCGCCGTCGCCGCAAGGGGCATGCCCAGCAGGGACAGCCAGATACGTTGTGTCTTCATGTCGTTGCTCTTGGTTATTGTTATCGACAGTTACTGCGCCGGGGCGGCGATCACCCCAAGCCGGCCTCGACACTCATTCAGCGCATACGCCGTCATCGCCAGCACTGCGATGGCCCCGGGGATGGCAAAGGCCATGAAGTTCAGGTGCAGCGGCAGTTCAATCCCCATCAGCGCGCCGCCCAGCAGCGGGCCGACAATGGCGCCGGTGCGGCCGATGCCGGAAGCCCAGCCCAGGCCGGTGGCTCGAATGTTCAAGCCATAGAGTTGTGCAGCGCCGGCGTACAACAGGATTTGCGTGCCGATGGTGGTGGCGCCTGCAAAAAAGATCAGCAGGTACAGCACCGGCATCGGGCTCTTGATCCCCAGCAGGCTGATGGAGACCAGCGCGGCGATAAAGAAGCCGATCACCACCTTCACCAGGTTAAGCCGGTCACACAGCCAGCCACCGACAAGCGCCCCGGCGATGCCGCCAAAATTCAGCGCCAGCAGGAACGACAGGCTCGACCCCAGGCTGTAACCGGCACCCGCCATCAGCTTGGGCAGCCAGGAACTCAGGGCATAGACCATCAACAGGCAGCAGAAAAACGCGACCCAGATCGCCGCCGTCCTCAAGGCCAGGCCGTGGCGGAACAACTCCAGCACCGAGGCGCCCTTGCCCTTGCCGGCACTGACGTGCAGCTCATCGTCCGGGTCGATCCGGGTATCAGGCGACAGGCGCTTGAGCAGCTCACGCGCCTGTTCCTTGCGGCCCTGGCGAATCAGGAAGCCGATGGATTCGGGCAGCCAATACACAATCAGCGGCATCAGCAGCAGCGGGATCGCCGCCGCGAAGAACATGGACGACCAGCCAAAACGCGGCAGCATGAAAATTCCCACACCGGCTGAAAGCATGCCGCCCAGGGAGTAACCGCCGAACATCACCGCCATCAGGATGCTGCGCATTTTCTTCGGTGCGTATTCGGTAATCAGTGCGGCCGCGTTGGGCATCAGGCCGCCACAGCCAAGCCCGGCAATAAACCGGCAGATCCCGAACTCAGTCGGGTTGCTGGCAAAGCCGTTGATCACCGTGGCGACGCTGAACAAGGCAAAGCAGATGGCGATGCCTTTGCGGCGACCGAACTTGTCGGCAAGGCTGCCGAAGACCAGCGCTCCGAACATCATGCCAAACAGCGCGTAACTACCCAGCGCGCCGGCCTGCAAGGGCGTCAGGCCCCATTCCTTCATGATCGACGGCAAGACCACGCCGTAGATGAACAAGTCATAGCCGTCAAAGATCAACAGCAAGGCACACAGGCTGACCACCAGCCAGTGGAAACGGTTGAAACGGGCGTTATCGATAATCGAATTGACGTCATGGGTACGCATGGCAGTGCTCTCATTATTGTTGTTGTGAGTCAGTGTCTGCAGGTACAGCGGTGGGTCAGCCGAGGTCGCCGCCTCCTACCGGCAACGTGACGCCGGTGATGTAGGAAGCCTCATCGGAGGCAAGAAACAGAATCGCGCCGGCCTGTTCGTCGATGCTGCCGTAGCGTTTCATCGGGCTGCTGTCGAGGGTCTGGTCGACAATCTGTTGGTACCAGACGCGCTCCTGGTCGCTCTGGGGCTGGCTGTTGCGCGGGATGCGCCGTGGCGGCGCTTCGGTGCCGCCCGGTGCGGTGGCGTTGACCCGAATGCCGCTGCCGGCGGTCTCCAGGGCCAGGCACGCGGTCAGGGCATTGACGCCGCCCTTGGCGGCGCCGTAGGGCACGCGATTCACCCCGCGCGTGGCCACGGACGAGACATTGACGATGGCGCCATTGCCTTGCTCCAGCATGTAGGGCAACACGCAATGGCAGCACCACAGCGTCGGGAACAGCGAGCGGCGCACTTCAGCCTCGATTTCATTCTCGGCGTAGTGCTCGAACGGTTTGGCCCAGATGGTGCCGCCCACGTTGTTGACCAGGATGTCGATACGCCCGAAGCGCGCCTTCGCGGCGGCCATCACCCGGGCGCACTCGGCGTGCTGTTCCAGGTCGGCGGTGAGGATCAGCGCCCGCTCATGCTGCAATTCATGCACGAGTTCCGAGCGATCGACCGCCACCAGCAAGGCGCCCTCTTCCAGCAACCGCTCGGCAACACGCCGGCCGATGCCTTGGGCGGCGCCGGTGACCAATGCAACCCGGGTGTTAAAACGTAGACTCATGGGGACTCCTCAGGCGGCATCGCCGGTGACGATGGCGTTGGGGGTGAACTTCTCGTAGTGGAAACTCGCGGGGGTAACGCCCTGCTGCTTGAAGTGCTGGCGCACCGCGTCGACCATCGGTGGCGGGCCGCACAGGTACACGTCCACGTCGCCGTCGTTCAGCACATCGGCAGCCATGTGCTGGGTGACATAGCCCTGGCGGGGGTGCGCGGTCTGTGGGTCCGCCACGCAGGTGACAAAACTGAAGGTGGGCAGGCGTTTGGCGAAGGCTTCCAGCACCTCGACCATCACCAGGTCCTGGTCCCGGGTCACGCCGTAGATCAGCGTGACCGGCCGGGCTTCCCGACGTTCGGCCAGCACTTCCAGCATCGACAGGAACGGTGCCAACCCGGTGCCGCCCGCCAGCAGCAACAAGGGCCGCGCCACTTCACGCAGGTAAAAACTGCCCAGCGGCCCGGTCATCGGCACGGCGTCCCCCGGCTGGGCACGTTCCAGCCAGCCACTCATCAAACCGCCGGGCACATGCTTGATCAGGAAGCTGGCGCGTTTGTCGCCGGGACGGCTGCTGAAGGAATACGAGCGGGTCTGCCCACTGTCGGGCACGCCGATATTCACGTACTGGCCCGGCAGAAATACCGGCGCCTGATCCAGTTCGAAACTCACCTCCAGGGCCGCATCGGCGTGCCGGGTAATGCTCGCCACTGTCGCGGCAAACTGCGCGGTGCCGGTCTTGCAGGCGCCGGACGCCACCGGCACGGCAATCACACAGTCCGATTGCGGCACCATCTGGCAGGTCAGTACCTGGCGTTCACTGGCTTCATCCTCGCTCAGGGCGTCTTCGATATAGTCGTCACCCAAGTCGTAGGCACCGGTTTCGCAGTGGCACTTGCAGGTGCCACACACCCCGTCCGAGCAGTCCATGGGCAGGTTGATACGTTGGCGAAAGGCCGCGTCGAGGACCTTTTCACCCACCTTGCAGTCGATGAAACGGGTCACCCCGTCCTCGAAGTTCAGGGCAATGGAGTACGTCATGGGCGCGTCCTCAGATGTGGTAGATGTCGATGACCTGGTGGATGTAATCGTTCTTCAGCACGACCTTCTTGCGTGTGATCAGCGGTTGGTCGGCGCTGATGTCAAGGCGATAGAACGAGGTGCCGAAATACGTATCCGTGGTCTTGTAGCGATGACTGAGTGTCTGCCAGTTGAAACGCAGTTCCACGTTCTGGCCGTCATCGGCCAGCACTTCGAGGTTGGTGATCAGGTGCGCGGTGCGAGGCTCCGGCGTACTGGCGCTGGAACGCTCGGTCTTGATCCGGAACACGCGGTCTTCCAGGCCGTCGCGGCTGGGGTAATAGATCAGCGAGATTTCGCTCTGGGGGTCTTCAGTCAGGGTGTCGTGGTCGTCCCACGCGGGCATCCAGTACTCGACCTTGGGTGAGTAACATTCGAGCCATTCGTCCCACTGGCGGTCATCCAGCAGGCGGGCTTCGCGGTACAGAAAGTCCAGCAGGCGGTCACGGGAAGCGCTCATGACAGCACCTCCTTGTCCGTGGCGATCAGGCCTTGCTGCTCCCGCTGGATCGCACGTTGCAGGCTTTGCGCCCAATGGGCGTGCTGACGAACAAACAGGCCTTCATCTTCGGTTTTCACGCCGCTGAGCTGCGGGTTCATGCCCATGGCCCGGGCGTTTTCGTCAGGGCCTTCGACCCACTGTTTCGCGCCGCGACTGAGGTCATTCCACAGGGTGGTCGCGCCCTGGTAGCCGGTCTGGCAGGCGCGGAATTCTTCCAGGTCGTCTGGGGTACCCATGCCGCTGACGTTAAAGAAGTCTTCGTACTGGCGAATCCGCGTGGTGCGTTCCTGGGCACTTTCGCCCTTGGGCGCCATGCAGTAGATGGTGACTTCGGTCTTGTCGACCGCAATCGGCCGCACCACACGGATCTGCGTGGAGAACTGGTCCATCAGGTACACGTTCGGGTAGAGGCACAGGTTTCGGGTTTGATCGACGATAAAATCGGCACGCGCCTGGCCAAGGCGCTCGGCCAACGCCTCACGGTGGGCATGCACCGGGCGCACTTCAGGGTTAAGCAGGCGCGTCCACAGCAGGATATGGCCGTGCTCATAGGCGTACACGCCGCCCAGGCTTTTCGACCAGCCATTGGCGTCCACGGTACGGGTGCCCTCGGCTTCGTAGTTGCGCCGGCCCATGGTCGCCGAGTAGTTCCAGTGCACAGAACTGACGTGATAGCCGTCGGCGCCGTTCTCGATCTGCAGCTTCCAGTTGCCGTCGTAGACATACGACGAACTGCCCCGCAGCACCTCCAGGCCCAGCGGTGCCTGATCGACCATCTGGTCGATGATCACCCGGGTTTCCCCCAGGTAATCGCTCAGTTCCGGTACTGTCTCGCTGAGGCTGCCGAACAGAAAGCCGCGGTAGTTTTCGAAGCGGCCGAGGCGCTTGAGGTCGTGGGAGCCGTCACAGTCAAAACTGTCGGGATAGGCGCCGGTCTTGGCGTCTTTCACTTTGAGCAGCTTGCCGGCGTTGCTGAAGGTCCAGCCGTGGAACGGGCAGGTAAACGAGCCTTTGTTGCCTTGTTTGCGGCGGCAGAGCATGGCGCCACGGTGGGCACAGGCGTTGACCAGGCCGTGCAGCGTGCCTTGTTTATCACGGGTGATGACCACAGGTTGGCGGCCGATCCAGGTGGTGAAGTAATCGTTGATCTCTGGCACCTGGCTTTCATGGGCCAGGTAGACCCAACCCCCTTCGAAAATGTGCTTGATCTCCAGGTCGAACAGGTCGGGGTCGGTGAAGATGTCGCGGCGGCAACGGAACACCCCGGTGGCGGGATCTTCCTGGACGGAGTCGCGCAATTGTCGGGCGAGTCGGTCGAATGTGCTGATCATGGGGTAGGCCCTCGGTTGTTCTTGTATCAGGCCCCTCCACCTTATGTGCTTGCCCTACCCGTCAATATCCGCTGGCTGCAATTCGTTATCCGCCTGGCGCAAGTCGGCGCTTCCAGGTGTAGGAAGGCAGCTCGCCAAAGCGTTTGCGGTAGGCCTCGGAGAAGCGTCCCAGGTGCACGAACCCGTGGTCCAGCGCCACCTCGGTGACGCTGCGCGCGCTGCCCCGCAGCAATACCGCGTGCACCCGCTCCAGTTTGCGCTGGCGAATATAGTCACGTGGCGAAACGCCGACCTGGCGTTCAAACAAGGTATACAACGAGCGCTCGCTGACCTTGGCGATGGCCATCAGTTGTTCGATGCTGATGTCCGCAGTCAGATGTTCCTCGATAAACTCGCGCACCGCTTCAAAGCCGCCGCGTTGATCGGGCCGGGGCATCACACGCGGCACATTGCTGCCTAGCAGCGCCAGCAGCTTGTTGGCCACGACACGTTCATACAGGCCTTGCAGTTCGGGCTCTGCGGCATTTTCAGCTTCGTGGCAGATCAACCCCAGCAACGGCAGGAATCCGCCCATTTCGGTCAGCACATGGCGCGTCGCCGCGAACCGGATGCCATCCTGGGGCAGCGTCCAGTGCTGCTCCAGACAGGCGTTTTCCAGCAGGCGAACCGGCAGCTTGATGATGAATTTTTCGCAGTCCGCGGAATAGGTCAGGTCCACCGGGTCATCCGGGTTGATCAGCAGGATTTCCCCCGGCCCGAATACCTGCTCCTCGCCACGGGCGGCCGAGCGGCAATGGCCGTTGAGCAGGATCTGCAGGTGATAAATCGTTTGCAGCGCGACCGACGTCACCCTGACCGGAGCGCCGTAGCTGATACGGCACAGGTCCAGGCTGGAAAAGGTCCGGTGGCTGATACTGGCCTGCGGGCGCCCCTTCGGGGGCAAGCGGATGCGGTGGCTGCCCACATGCTGGTTGACATAATCCGACACCACATAGGCATCGGCACGATCAAATATCTGGCTGCGCTCACTCAATAGCACGGTCATGGTTGCGCCTCTTTTATTATTATTGGCCCCTAAAGCCCTACTTCAACGCAGGGTGATGCCGGGGATGCAGGCCGTCCAATATTCAATAGGTGTGGCTTCATACCCCGAAGGTATCGTGGTTCACTTTCGCTGCAGCACCGACTCACCCGCCCGGGGCGGCAGCCGCAGGTTATCCAGCAACGCCACGCCCGCGATCACCGCCACCCACAGAAACGTCAGCTGGAAATCGGCGGTCGCGGCCTGCCCGGTGTTGCCGTGTAAATTCATGGCAAAACGTAACAACAGCGCGCCAATCGCCACGCCCATGGCCATGCTCAGTTGGAAGAACATGCTGAACAAGGTTGAAGCGTCGCTCATCTGCGCCTTGGGAATATCGGCAAACCCCAGGGTGTTGAACAAGGTGAACTGCATCGAGCGTGACAGGCCGCCCACGAACAGAATGAACAGGATCAGCGCCCAGCTCATGCGCTCATCCAGCCATGCACACGCCGCAATCGCCAGTACGCCGAGGATGCCGTTGATCATCAGCACCGGGCGGAAGCCCCAACGCTGCATGACCGAGGTGGTGAAGGGTTTCATCGCCAGGTTGCCCGCGAAGACCGCCAGCACCAGCAACCCCGCATCGAAGGCAGACAGCCCGAAGGCCAGTTGAAACATCAACGGCAGCAGGAACGGCAAAGTGCTGATGGCCACCCGGAAAACCGACCCGCCACACAGGCACACGCTGAACGTGCGCACGCTCACCACACCCAGCGCCATCAACGGCTGCGCATGCCGGCGCATATGGCGCCAGGCAAAGGCACCAAGCATCACGCCCGCACCGCTGAGTAACAGGCCCTGCAACAAGCTGCCACGGCTTTGACCGAGCAGTTCGACACCGTACAGCAGCGCCGCACTGGCAACGCCCACCAGCAGGAAGCCCCTGAAATCGAACGACCTGGAATCGACCTCGTCATGCTTGGGGATCAACATCCGCGTGGCGATCAATGCCAGCAGGCCCAGCGGCAGGTTGAGGTAGAAAATCCACGGCCAGGACGCATGGGTCACAATAAACCCGCCCACCGGCGGCCCGAGTATCGGGGCCACCAGACCAGGCCAGGTGATAAATGAAATCGCCCGTACCAGGTCTTTTTTCTCGGTAGCCCGCAACACCGCCAGGCGCCCTACCGGCACCATCATCGCCCCGCTGATGCCCTGCAGCACGCGAGCGGCGACGAAGGTCTGCAGGCTGTCGCTCAAGCCGCACAACAATGACGACAGGCTGAACAGCACGATCGCCCAACCGAACACCAGGCGCGAGCCAAAGCGGTCCGCCAGCCATCCGCTGATGGGAATGAACACCGCGACGGCGAGCATGTAGGCGCTCATGCCGATGTTCACGTCCACCGCGCCCACGCCGAAGGTCTTGGCGATGTCCGGCAATGCGGTGGCGATCACCGTGGCATCGAGGTTCTCCATGAAGAAGGTGACGGCGACCAGCAAGGCAATCAGGGTTGAGCGGCGTTGGGACATCGACGTCATTGCGGGTCACTCACGATTTTGAATCGGCACTTTATCAATAAGTGCGTCCTTTATGGTCCGCGAAATGCCTGCCTCACAACGTGGCGCCCGGTAACGAATTGCCCCGAATTGGTGTGCGCGTTTACAAAAAACGGCTCTCTCACGCGTCAAAACCCATCAAAAACCTCGCAAGACTCTTAGTTGGCACGATAACCGCTTACTAGCTAATACAGGATTGTTGAACAATCCAAATCACCCCCCTGTATCCAGCAACCGAGGCGACGAACATGCAAAAAGGTCTGACGGGCAAGAACACCATGCGCACCCTGGGGCTAGCGATCACCCTGGCGTGTGTGGCGCCGCTAGTGTCGGCGGCCGAGATCAAAGGCACCCTGAAACCGGGCGAGCTGTCGATCGGCTCTGACCTCACCTACCCGCCTTACACCTACCTTGAGCAAAAAACTCCCGCCGGTTTCGACCCGGAGTTCATGCAGTTGATGGGCAAGCAGTTGGGGGTGAAACCGCGTTTTCTCGACACCCGTTTCGCCAACCTGATCCTCGGCGTCAACGCGCAACGTTTCGACGTGGTGGCCTCGGCGCTGTATGTCACGCCCGAACGCGCCAAGCAGGTGGATTTCCTCAGCTACCTGAAGACCGGTTCTTCACTGATGGTGCTCAGCGCCGGCGACTTCAAGCCCCAGCGCCCGGAAGACTTGTGCGGCAAGCGCGTCGGCTCGATCAAGGGCGCCTCCTGGGTGCCGAAACTGAACAAAGTCTCGGCTGAATACTGCCTCCCAGCGGGCAAGCCGGCGATTGAGTCCCGCGAGTTCCCGACCTCGCCGGAAGCCGCCCAGGCCCTGCTGGCCCAGGCGGTCGATGTGCAGATGGAAGACGCGGCGGTGGCCAAGATCACCGTGGAAAAACTGCAAGGCAAGACCGTGATCAGCTCCAACGAGTTGATCTACCCGGTGGTGGTCGGCCTGGCCGTGCGCAAGGAAAACCCAGCGCTGCTCCAGGAACTCACCGGAGCCCTGAGCCAGATCAAGCAGGACGGCAGCTACGGCAAGCTGCTGGCGCGCTACAACCTGGCCGAGCCGAACGCCGCCGAGATCAGCGCGGCACTGGGTAACTGAAACACGGAGCACACGTATGCAATTCGATTGGCACTACACCCTGGGCCTGTTATGGAACGGCGACTTCTGGCGAGCCGTCGGCACTGTGGTTGAACTGAGCCTGGAAACCTGGCTGCTGGGCATTGTGCTGGGGTTTTTCCTGGCGCTGGCCCGGCAGTCGGAACGCCGTTGGCTGCGGGACTCCGCCGGCGTCTACATCTGGTTCTTCCGCAGCCTGCCGTTGCTGGTCCTGCTGATCTTCGTCTACAACCTGCCGCAGGTGTTTCCGTCCACCAGCGTGGTGCTGTCCAACCCTTACTCGGCGGGCCTGATCGCCCTGGTGCTGAGTGAGGCGGCCTACATTGCCGAGATCCATCGCGGCGGCCTGCTGGCGGTGGTCAAGGGCCAGCGCGAAGCCGGCAAGGCGCTGGGCGTCGGTTATCGCGGCGTGCAGCGCTTGATTGTGGTGCCCCAGGCGCTGCGGGTGGCACTGCCGACCCTGGCCAACGAGTACATCACTATCGTCAAGCTCACCTCGCTGGTGTCGGTGATTTCGCTCTCGGAAATCCTGCTGGTGGGCCAACAGCTCTACACCCAGAACTTCCTGGTGATGGAGACCATGCTGGCCGTGGCGTTCTATTACGTGTTCATCGTGACGGTGTTCAGCTGGCTGTTGCGTGTGCTGGAAAACCACCTGGACGTGACCCGCCGAAAACCCAAGGCCATCGCCCCCGCCGAACTCGACGGGGTGGCGACACGGCGCGCAGCCGGCCAGGCCGAACCCGGCGAGTTCGCCTTGCAGGCCCGCGCCGTGCGCAAGGCCTATGGCGACCTGGAAGTGCTCAAGGGCGTTGAACTGAACGTACGCTGGGGCGAGGTGGTGTCGATCATCGGCCCGTCGGGCTCAGGCAAGACCACGCTGATTCGCACCATGAACGGCCTCGAAAGCCTGGACCGGGGCGAAATCACCCTGCAAGGCCAGCCGTTCCTGCGCGGTACCCGGGAGCCGCAAGGCGCACTGGGCCACAAGGTGCATATGCGCGGCATCGTGCAGGTGGGCATGGTGTTCCAGGGGTTCAACCTGTTCCCCCACAAAACCGCGCTTGAGAACGTGATGCTGGCGCCCGTCTACCATGCCCATGGCGGCGGCGAAGAACTGCGCCTGTTGAGCCTCGCCCTGTTGCGCAAGGTGGGCATGCTGGAGCATGCCGGCAAATACCCGCACCAGTTGTCCGGCGGCCAACAGCAGCGCGTGGCAATTGCCCGGGCCCTGGCGATGCGGCCTTCGGTGATGCTGTTTGATGAGCCCACCTCGGCCCTCGACCCGGAACTGGTGGGTGACGTGCTGGCGGTGATCGAAGAACTGGCCCGCGAAGGCATGACCATGGTCATCGTCACCCATGAAATGAACTTCGCGTTCAGGCTTTCCGATCGCGTGGTGTTCATGGAAGGCGGCGAGATTATCCAGGACGCCGCACCGCGTGACATGCTCGAACAACGCAGCGAACGCATGACCAAGTTCCTCAAAGACGTCCAACTGGCGTGAGCCCAAGGAGCCCCACCGTGAGTCAAGCCAAGGAACCCAGCCTGTCGCTGGCCGACCAGGTTGCCATCGAACTGCGCGAAGACATCATCGGCGGCCGCCTGCTGCCCGGCATGCCGCTGGTGGAGAGCGAGCTGGTCAACGCCTACAACGCGTCGCGCAACACCGTGCGCGAAGCCTTGCACCACCTGGGCCGTGAAGGCCTGACCAGTTACGTGCGCAATAAAGGCGTGATCGTGCGCCGCCTGGGCGTGGATGAAGTGCGCGACATCTTCAAGGTGCGGCGCACCCTGGAGTTGCAGGCGATTGCCGCCAGCAAGCCGCTGCGCGAGTACCAGTCCGACCTGATGCTGGAAGCCATCGAGGCCGCGCAACTGGCCCAGGACCGCGAGAACTGGCAAGCCTTCGGTACCCACAGCCTGCGGTTTCACCAACACATCGTCGGGCTGATGCGCAGCCCGTTATTCGACGAGTTTTTCACCCATATTGCGGCCCAGATGCGCCTGGTGTTTTCCAACGCGCCCAGCGAGGAAACCTTCCAGAGACCCTGGCTGGAACGTGACCGGCAGATCCACGACCTGTTGGTGGACGGCCACAAACAAGCCGCCGGCGAAGCCCTCGCCAGCTACCTCAACGACTCCGAATCGCTGCTGCTGGACATCCTCAGCAGCCATCCAAAACCCTGAAGCGAGGACCCACCATGTACAAGGACTACCCAGCGGCCTACCAAGTCAGCAAAGGCGCTGCCTTGCAGGTCGACAAGGCTTTCTATGACCGCGTGCGCGAGTCCCGGGATGGCCGCACCCTGATCGAGCAGTTCGAAGTGCCGATCCGCACCGGCCGCGCCTGGAAAGTCCCGGCGGGCCATGTGTTCCGCGTGACCACACCGGTTGGCCCGCAGGTCGGCGACTTCAATGTGTGGAGCGCCAACGACCCCCGCGAACGCATGTGGGCGGCGCGTACCCGCCAACTGCAAGGCGCCCACGTCACGACCTACGACCGCCTGTGGTCGAACCTGCCGTTTTTGCGGCCGATGGTCACCATCACCGACGACAGCCTGGCCGACTACGGCATCGACGAGCACGGCGGGCGCCTGCACGACTTGCTGGGCACGCGCTGCGACCCTTACGTGAACAAGATGCTCACCGGCGAAGACTTCCACCACCACTGCCACTCCAACCTGACCCGTGCGGTGCTGCCCCACGGCCTGACCGAGTTCGACGTGCACGACGTGCTGAACATCTTCCAGTGCACCGGCCTCAACCACGACGACATGTACTTCATGAAAGCCTGCCCGGCCAAGCAGGGCGACTACCTGGAGTTCTTTGCCGAAATCGACCTGCTGTGCGCCCTCTCCACCTGCCCCGGTGGCGACCTGTCGCTGCCGATGTGGGGGCCGGACGCCGAAGACCCGCTGAAGGTCTGCCGGCCGCTGGGGGTTGAGATCTACCGCCTCGACGACGCGCTGCTGGAGGGCTGGAAACAACCCGAGCGCGCCGCCTATAACGGCAACCACGGCCTGTTGATTCCCAAGGCTGACTGGGAGAAATAAGCGCCGCAAGAAAAGAGGCACCCGGGGGCGCCTGCCCCGGGTGTCTTGCCCTCACTCCCCCCTCAAGAACCGCCCCGCCCTGCCGAAAGCCTTTGTTCATCGAGATTTCGTCTATCGCAAGGAAGGTTCATGAAACGCATCGCGGTTGTTGTCACCCTTGGCCTGCTCAGTGGTTGCAGCCTTCAGCCCTCAAGCACCGTCAGCCATGGCCAGGCACTCTTTGGCGACATGCTCAAACAGCCGCCGCTGGCGGATTCGGTCATGCGCGATGGCGACCAACTGAGCTACCAGGCGCAAATCGTGTCAGCCAAAACCGCAACCACCCCTGATATTGCGCAGATTCGGGCCTCGTGCAGCACGCCAGCGGCAAACCTGCTGTTCGTCGAGTCTCCCGGCACCCTGACCGCCAGCGGTCAGCCCGAACGGTTCACGGTGATGCGCGACCTGACGGCGGCGGTGGTCGTTAATCTGCAACAGAACCCCGGCTTTATCGAAGCCTGTGCCCGCACGCCCCGGCCGGACTGGCGCGTGGTCAGAGGGGCAGCGAATGAGCGCTGGTTGTTGATCGACCGTGCCAGCCTGAAATCCACCGGTGATCAGTTGCAGTTCTGGGGCGCGTTCGACGAGCCGCATATTCTGATCAACAAGCAAAAGAAGATGCCGTACGTCCAGCAGCGCATGCGTTTGCAGGCCAGTTGCAGTCGCCAGAGCTATCGCACCCTCGCCACCTTCGGGCTCACGACCGACAATCTGGTGACGTTCGGCCAGACGCAAACGGCGCCCCAGGACCAACCGTTCAGCGCCGCCGACGCCGATACGCAGGCCCTCTTGAACGCCGCCTGTACGCCCTCAACGGCACTCGAGCAGCTACCGGTTGCAACGTCCCGCACCCAGGTCCCCCTGACCGTAACGCCGCCCGCCATCCCGGCGCCGGTGCTCGACGCCATCACCGCACTGGGCCTGCCCAACGCCAACAAGCCCTTGCATCACCTGGTGCAGCGCAGCGAATTCGGCGTCGGCAACGTGCAATCCGAGTTGTTCATTGAACCGGATACCCGCAGCGCACAAGTGCATGTTCGTGAAGTGGGCAAATACTCCACCACCCAAAAAGTGATGTTTCGCGGGCTGTTCAATCTGAATTACCAGGCCGAATCCAAAAGGGATGGCCTGACTATCTCGTACGCCAGCAACGTTGAAGCACTCAGTTTCACGGGTGACTGGAAACAGATGCCGGTGGGCGCCACCCTGGGCTTCAGTCTGAAAGAGCTGAACCGCAATACGGCCGAAGAAGACCGGGTACTGCCGCGTACCGATTCCTGCGTGGTCAAGCGCGAACTGCCGGCCAGTAAGATCAACGCAGACCTGAGTGGCTCCGCCAAGGAACTGAGCTGTACCAGCACCGGCGCAAAACTCGTCACCACCAGCACGGTGGTTTACCTGCAGGACTACGGCTACTTCTTTACCAGCAAGAACGACCTTGCCGGCCTGGTCAAAACCAGCATGACCCTGCTCAGGGCTGAATAAACCCTAGGCGCGCTGGGCCATCCTTCGGCTCACGAAGCTGAAGGCCAGCACGACAAAAATCAGCACGCCCGTGGCCACCTGCTGCCAGTAGAAATTCCAGCCGATCAGCAGCAGGCCATTGGCGATCACGTTGATAAACAACACCCCCAGCAGCGTGCCCGGGATATTCGCCCGGCCCTGGCGATTCAGCGTGGTGCCGATAAACACCGCGCCAATCGCGTTCAGCAGGAACGCATTGCCCGACAACGGCACATACGCGCTCACCGTCGAACTGAGCAGAATCCCCGCCACCGCGCACGCCAGCGCCGCCGACAGCACCGTGGTGGTGACGATGCGCCGCACCGACAGCCCCGAGTAATACGCCAGCAACGGCTGGGTGCCCTGGGCCAGCAGTTCGCGCCCCAGGCGTCCACGGGCCAGCAACAAGCCGTAGACCACGGCCAATACCAGCACGATCAATAACGGCAAGGGCACGCCCAACAGGCTGAAGCTCGCCAGCTCCGGCTTGAAGCCTTGGGCGATGTAGATCGGCTGGCCGCCGTCCGAGAGCAACTGCTGGGCACTGGTGCCGATAAACAAGGTGCCCAGGGTTGCCAGGAACGGACTGATCCGCAGCCCCGCGATCAACCCGGCATTGAACAGCCCGACCAACAACCCGGCGGCCAACGCGCCAGCAATCGCCACACCCAACCCGTGCCCGGCATTCAGCAACACCACGAAGCTGAAACTGGCGAAATCCAGCGCGGTGCCTACCGACAAATCAATGCCGCCCGCCGCCACCGCGTAGGTCATGCCGATGGCGACAATCCCCAGCAGCACGAAGTTGTTCAGCACCAGGCTTTTCAGGTTGCCGCCACTGAGGAATGCGGGCGCCTGCCAGGCAAACACCAGCACGATTGCCACGAATACCAGCGGCAACGTCAGGGGCAACAGCGAACGCCAGCCGCCTTGCACCTTTAACGCTATGACCCGACTCATGACCGCTCTCCCCGGTTCAATGCACTGGAAGCCGCGACCACCAGCAGAATCAGCACGCCCTGCACACCGTTGACCCAGAAGCTCGACAGGTTGAGCAACTGAAATCCGTTGATCAAAAAACCGATCAACAAGGTCGCCAGCAAGGTCCCGGGAATGCTCGCCACCAGTCGCCGGGAAAACACCACCCCGAGAAAAGCGATCGCCACCACCGACAACAGCATGTCGCCGGAGCCCGTGGTGCTGCCGCTGAAAAAGGCGGCTGAACACAAGGCCGCCACCGCTGCACACAGCCCCGACAGCAAATAGCTGGAAAGCACATAGGCCGGCACCCGAATCCCGGCGGCCTCGGCAGCGTGTGGATATTCGCCGACGGCATGCAGGCGCAACCCGTAGGCGGTGTGCTGGATCAACAACGTCAGCAGGAAGGCTGTCACCAGCAACACCCAGGCGAGCGCCGGCACGGCCAGCCAGGTCCCGCCGCTGAGCAGGTCGAGCAACGGCGAGTCGGTGGAGACCACGGTGTTTTCGGTCAGGACCAGCTCCAGCCCGGCCAGCACGTTCATGCTTGCCAGGGTCGCGAGCAAGGGTGGCAGGCGCAGCACCACCACGGCCAGGCCATTGAGCAGGCCGACCGTCAGGCCGCAGGCCAGGGTCAGCAACAGGCTGGCCCAAAGGTCGAGCCCGGCGTTGTTCAGCCGGCTGAACACCGCCGCACACAGCCCCAGGTTTGCCGCCAGCGACAGGTCGAGGCCGCCGGCCACCACGTTGGAGCCGCCGCCGATAATCACGCAGGTCAGGCCGAAGGCAAGTACACCGAGGATCGCCGACTGGCTGAACACATTGGCAATATTGCCCACCGACAGGAAGTTCGGCGCAGAGACGGCAAACCCCAGCAAGATCGCGAGGAACACCCCCGCCGAACCACGGCGCAACAGCAGCACCCATAATCGCTGGGACAAACCCGGGGTAGCCGTTTCAAGCAGGGACATGCGCCACCTCCTGTTTCACCGGTACGGATGCGGTGGGTAGCACCGCGCCCGTCGCACACGCCAGCAGTTGATCGCTGTCCGCCTCACCGGCCTGGAATTCGCCGGCAATCTCGCCTCGGTGCAACACCAGGATGCGGTCGCAAATGCCCAGCAGCTCCGGCAGGTCCGAGGACAACACCAGCACCGCAGCGCCCTCTTCCACCAGACGCCCGATCAGGCGATAAATTTCGACTTTGGCGCCGACATCCACCCCCACGCACGGCTCATCCAGCAGGTACACCGCCGAGCGCCGGCTCAGCCATTTGCCCAGGGCAACCTTCTGCTGGTTGCCGCCGCTCAACTGGCTGACCGCTGCCTGCGGGCCCGGCGCCTTGATTGCCAATTCATGGATCAGCCGCAGGCTTTCAGCCTGTTCCTGGCGTTTGCTCAGCACACCCCAGCGACTGAAGCGCTCAAGGCCAGCAAGAGTGAGGTTTTCCAGCACCGAGAGCAGGGGCGAAATCCCCTGGCTGCGGCGCTCTTCCGGCACCAGGGCAATCCCTTGGGCGATGGCGTCGCCAGGGGAACGCAGGCGCAACAAACGACCTTCCAGATGAATGCTGCCGCTGTCGGCACGCACCCCCCCAAACAGGGTCTTGAGCAAATCCTTGGCCCCCGAGCCGACCAGCCCGGTCAGGCCGACGATTTCGCCCCGGCGCAGTTCCAGGTCGACCTGCCGGTAGCGCCGGGCCAGGTTCAGCCCGCGCACTTGCAGCAACGGCTCGCCGAGTTCGGCCTGCGCCTTGGGGTACATCTCCTGGACGTCGCGATTGACCATCAACCGCGCAATCTGCGCGCTGGAGGTGTGCCGCGGCTGCACCACCGCCACATCGCGGCCATTGCGCAATACCGTCACCTCATCGCACAGGCTGTCGATTTCCTGCAGATAGTGGGAAATGTAGAGGATCGACAACCCCTGGTCCCGCAAACGCTTGACGATCCGCAGCAACTGGTCGACCTCACGCTTGACCAGGGCCACGCTGGGCTCGTCGAACACCAGGATCTTCGGCTGGCGAATCAACGCCCGGGTGATTTGCAGCACCTGGCGTTCAGCGCTGTTCAGCTCGCCCACCAGTGCGCCGGCCGGCAGTTGCAGTTCAAAATAGTCCGCCAGCAAGCGCTCGGCTTCGCGCTGTTGCCGCCGCCGATCGACAAACGGGCCCCGGCGCAACTCGTGCCCGAAGAACAGCGCTTCGCCCACGGTGAAACTCGCCGGCAACAGCCGCTCCTGATGAATGAACTGCACACCCAGCGCGTCCACCTGGCGCGGCGAGAGCGAGGCGTACGACTGGCCGTCAATGCTCACCTGCCCCGAATCCGCCTTATGGATACCCGCCAACACCTTGATCAAGGTCGACTTGCCGGCACCGTTCTCGCCCACCAGGCCGTGAATGGTGCCGCGCTCGACTTTCAAGCTCGCATCATCCAGCGCCAGGGTGGCGCCGAAGCGTTTGCGCAGATGCTGCAGGTGCAACGCCGCCATCAATCACCCCGCAATTGCTGGACCTGCGCCAGGTTGGCAGCGGTGGTCAGCAACGTCGGTACATGGGTTTCCTTGGGCAGGTCGCGCTGCCCGGCCAGGTAACGGGCGACGTTCTGCACCGCGGTCTTGCCGATCAGCGCCGGTTGCTGGGCCACAACCGCGCCCACCGGCGAGTTCGCCTGGCCAAGCAGTTCCAGCACTTCAGGCGTGCCGTCCACGCCATAGGTCTTGATCTCGGTGCGCTTGGCATCGATCAGCGCCTTGCTCGCGCCGAGTTGCGGAATGTCCCACGCCGCCCAGATCGCCGAGACACTGCCGGCCGGGTACTTGTTGAGCAACGCAGACACTTGGGAATAGGCATCCTGCACCGTGTTGGGGATCACATCCCGCAGCTCCGGCTGGATGATCTCCAGTTGCGGGTGATCCTTGAGCGCCAGCTTCAGCTGGTCGTAGCGAATCGCGCATACCGGCACGCCATAGAAGCCGTTGAACACCAGGATCTTGCCCTTGCCACCGGCGTCCTTGATCAACTGGTCGGCCAGGGCCTTGCCGGTGGCGACGTTATCGGAGGTGGTGTTGTTGAGGCTGTACTGCGAAGGCGCGTCGATGGTGAACAGCGGAATGCCGGCCTTGCTGATGCGCTTGAGCCACGGATCGATCACGCTGAGGGTGCCGAGGGTCTGGATCACGGCATCGGGTTTCTGGGTGACCACGGTTTGCAACTGGGTCACCAGATTCTTGTCATTGCGCCCGGCATCCAGGGTGATGGGCGTGCCACCCAGACGCTTGATCTCGTCGACCTGTGCCTGGAAGGCCTTGATATCGAAATAGTGACTGGTGCCGGTCATGCTCACGGCAATGCGCTTGCCGACCAGGGACGGCACCGCGTCATCGCCCTCGGCGGCCTGGGAGATGGCGGCGTGACCCAGCAAGAGCGCTGCGCCCAGCCAGATGAAACGTGAACGCGAGAAAAAGGTGCAAGGCATACAAGGCTCCGCTGAGCGACGGGTGAAAGGGTTCACCTGTGTGTATTGCAGAGCCCGTGCCACAAATAAATATCAATAAAATCAACTGGATGAAAACAACCGCCGGTATTGCGCTGTCCCGCGCAAACCACAACTGTCCGACTGCTGTTGCCCAGCCAACAGTTGCGTCCACACCCCAGCGTTGCGCGCTGCACGATCATTCAATATCCGGCGGGACCGATGCGCCTAACTTAGGGCTCCGACCTATTGAAACCCTGGAACCTCCAAATGCCCGCCACCTCCACCTCGACGAATTACACACCGGTCAACTTCGCCAGCAAATACGCCCTGTTCAGCGAGCAATGGGCGCCCAAGGTCGTCGCGCAAATGAACGACTACCAGTTCAAGGTGGTGAAGATCGAGGGTGATTTCATCTGGCACGACCATGCCGACACCGATGAAACCTTTATCGTGCTGGAAGGCACGCTGCGCATCGATTTTCGCGATGGCGCCGTGACGATCAGGCAGGGGGAAATGTACGTGGTGCCCAAAGGCGTCGAGCACAAGCCCCACGCATTGGGTGAGGTCAAGTTGCTGTTGATCGAGCCCTGCGGCGTGCTGAACACCGGCACGGAAGGTGGGGAGCGCACCGCGATCAACGACGTGTGGATTTAACAGCGTCCGGCGTTGCCTGTTTGGGCTAGTCTTCACGTCACTGTTTCTCAAGATCAGGAGCACGCGTGATGAATAGGCAGCTCAAGAAAACCTCAGCCCTCGTGATTACCCTGATGGCGTTGGTGGGCAACGCCTATGCTGGGGCTGGCGCCTGCCCGCCCACCAATGCCCTTAAAGATGCTTTCAAAAAGACGCCGTCCGGCGAAGTGGTTGCCTACACCGCGTCCGGCCCGGGCGGTCAGCAATGGACCGGGCAAAACCCGATGACAGAGCAGACGGACCTGCACCAGGTCCAGTTCGAAAAGGCGGTGATCCAAAGCAGCCAGGGTCAGTCGTCTGTGGCGTGCCACTACCTCGATCAGAACCATGAACCGGTGAGCATGACCCTGAAAAACCAAGCCAACGCCAAGCCTGTTGGCAGCGCCTGGACAGGAAACGAATGCAAGGCAACCAACCCCGCGCTGTGCACATTCGAATAGCAACCACCCTCGACAGTTTGCACGGCGCGCTGTTCCTTGCATCCTGCGCAACAGTCCTTTGTCATCAACGCTATTGATAGCTCCCTAACGAAACCCTCATCCTAGAGGGCTCGCTTTACGCTTATATCATTCCGAATGATAGTTACCTTTGTTTCATTCGATTTCTGAGATAGCACCCCGCCGAGCATGATCCGCCCATCTTAAATACATTGGCGGATGCACCTCATGGAACAGTCACTCAAACATTTGCGCTATCCCCTGGCCATTTTGGCCGTGATGGTGATGAGCGCGTGCGGCAAGACCCCAGAACAAGCGGCCGCCATGCCACCGAGCCACGTCAGCGTGGCCAAGGTGCTGGAACAACCGGTCAACGAGTGGGACGAGTTCACCGGCCGCCTCGAAGCACCGGAAACCGTACAGATTCGTCCGCGCGTGTCGGGCCAGATCGATCAGGTAGCCTTTACCGAAGGCGCACTGGTCAAGAAAGGCGACCTGCTGTTCCAGATCGACCCGCGTCCGTTCCAGGCTGAAGTGCGCCGCCTCGAAGCACAACTTGCCCAAACCAAGGCCGCCGCCACCCGCAGCGATAACGAAGCCCAGCGCGGCGAACGCCTGCGCCAGAGCAATGCGATCTCCGCCGAACTGGCCGACTCGCGCACCACCGCCGCCCAGGAAGCCCACGCCACGGTAGCCGGGATCCAGGCGCAGTTGGACCTGGCCAAGCTGAACCTGAGCTTCACCCGCGTCACCTCGCCCATCAGCGGCCGTGTCAGCCGTGCCGAGATCACCGCCGGCAACCTGGTCACCGCCGATGTCACCGCGCTGACCAGCGTGGTGTCCACCGACAAGGTCTACGCCTACTTCGACGCCGATGAGCGCGTGTACCTCAAGTACACCGAACTCGCACGCCAGGGTCGCCGTGGCGCTACCACCCCGGTGTACCTGGGCCTGTCCAATGAAGACGGCAACCCGCACCTGGGCCAGATGAACTTCGTCGACAACCAGGTCAACCCGGCCACCGGCACCATTCGCGGTCGCGCCGTGTTCGACAACAGCAAGGGTGAATACACCCCTGGCCTGTATGCCCGCTTGAAGCTGGTCGGCAGCGGCACCTACTCCGCCGTGCTGATCAACGATGAAGCCGTGGGCACTGACCTTGGCAAGAAGTTCGTACTGGTGATGGACGGCGACAAGCCCGCCTATCGCGCCGTGGAACTGGGGCCGAAGATCGAAGGCTTGCGCATCGTGCGCAGCGGCCTGAACAAGGACGACACGATCATCGTCAAGGGCTTGCAGCGCGTTCGCCCGGGGTCGCCGGTTGCGCCGGAAACCATCCCGATGGCCAGCAAGGAAACCCTCGCCGCCTTGGCACAACAACGACAAGCGCTTGAAGCCAGCAACCTGGAGCAAGTGGCGCCGGATAAAGCCGCGCCCAAGCTCGCCAGTGTCGCGACTCCACGCGGTTAAGGGATACAACTCAAGATGAATTTTTCCAAGTTCTTCATTTCGCGGCCGATCTTCGCAGCGGTGCTCTCGCTGCTGATCCTGATCGCGGGTGCGATCTCGCTGTTCCAGCTGCCGATCAGCGAATACCCGGAAGTGGTGCCGCCGACCGTCGTGGTACGTGCGAACTTCCCGGGCGCCAACCCCAAGGTCATCGGTGAAACCGTAGCCGCCCCGCTGGAGCAAGCGATCACCGGCGTCGAGAACATGCTGTACATGTCCTCGCAGTCGACCGCCGACGGCAAGCTGACCCTGACCATCACCTTCGCCCTGGGCACCGACCTGGACAACGCGCAGGTGCAGGTACAGAACCGTGTCACCCGGACTCAGCCAAAGCTGCCTGAGGAAGTGACGCGTATCGGTATTACCGTGGACAAGGCCTCCCCCGACCTGACCATGGTTGTGCACTTGACCTCCCCGGACAAGCGCTACGACATGCTCTACCTGTCCAACTATGCCTTGCTCAACGTAAAGGATGAGCTGGCACGCCTGGGCGGCGTGGGTGACGTGCAACTGTTCGGCATGGGCGACTACTCCCTGCGTGTTTGGCTGGACCCGAACAAGACCGCTTCGCGCAACCTGACCGCCACGGATGTGGTGACCGCGATTCGCGAGCAGAACCGTCAAGTGGCCGCCGGTGCCCTGGGTGCGCAACCTGCACCGAATGCCACCAGCTTCCAGTTGTCGGTGAACACCCAGGGTCGCCTGGTCACCGAGGAAGAGTTCGAGAACATCGTTATTCGCGCAGGCGACAACGGTGAAATCACCCGCCTCAAAGACATCGCACGGGTTGAGCTGGGTTCCAGCCAATACGCCCTGCGTTCGCTGCTCAACAACCAACCGGCGGTGGCAATCCCGATCTTCCAGCGCCCGGGTTCCAACGCGATCGAGATCTCCAACGAAGTACGCGACAAGATGGCGGAGCTGAAAAAGAGCTTCCCGGAAGGCATGGACTTCAGCATCGTCTATGACCCGACCATCTTCGTGCGTGGCTCCATCGAGGCGGTGGTACATACGCTGTTCGAAGCCCTGATCCTCGTGGTGCTGGTGGTGATCCTGTTCCTGCAAACCTGGCGCGCCTCGATCATTCCGTTGGTGGCGGTGCCGGTATCGTTGATCGGTACGTTTGCGGTGATGCACCTGTTTGGCTTCTCGCTCAACGCGCTGTCGCTGTTCGGCCTGGTACTCGCCATTGGTATCGTGGTGGACGACGCCATCGTGGTGGTGGAGAACGTCGAGCGGAACATTGAATTGGGACTGGAACCGTTCCAGGCCACCGAAAAAGCCATGAGCGAAGTGACCGGCCCGATCATCGCGACCGCGTTGGTGCTGTGTGCGGTGTTCATTCCAGCGGCCTTTATCAGCGGCTTGACCGGGCAGTTCTACAAGCAGTTCGCCTTGACCATTGCGATCTCGACGGTGATTTCGGCGTTCAACTCGCTGACCTTGTCGCCGGCACTGGCCGCGGTATTGCTTAAAGGTCACAACGCACCGAAAGACGGCTTCTCCAAGTTCCTCGACAAACTGCTGGGCGGCTGGTTGTTCAAACCGTTCAACCGCTTCTTCGACAAGGCCAGCCATGGTTACGTCGGCACTGTGCGCCGAGTGATTCGCGGCAGTGGTATCGCCCTGTTCCTGTACGCCGGCCTGATGGTCCTGACGTGGCTGGGCTTTGCCCACACACCTACCGGTTTCGTACCGGCCCAGGACAAGCAATACCTGGTGGCCTTCGCGCAATTGCCGGACGCCGCGAGCCTGGACCGTACCGAAGACGTGATCAAGCGCATGTCCGACATCGCGCTGAAACAGCCAGGCGTGGACAGCGCCGTGGCGTTCCCCGGCCTGTCGATCAACGGGTTCACCAACAGCCCGAACAGCGGCATCGTGTTCGTGACCTTGAAACCGTTCGACGAGCGTAAAGACCCGAGCATGTCGGCCGGCGCGATTGCCGGCGCACTGAACGGCAAGTACGCCGGCATCCAGGAAGCCTACATGGCGATCTTCCCGCCGCCGCCGGTACAGGGCCTGGGGACGATCGGCGGGTTCCGCCTGCAGATCGAAGACCGTGGCAACCTCGGGTATGAAGAACTGTACAAAGAAGTGCAGAACATCATCACCAAGAGCCGCACCACCCCTGAGTTGTTCGGCCTGTTCACCAGCTACACGGTCAACGTGCCCCAGGTCGATGCCGCCATCGACCGCGAAAAGGCCAAGACCCACGGCGTGGCGATCAGCGACATCTTCGACACCCTGCAGATCTACCTGGGTTCGTTGTATGCCAACGACTTCAACCGCTTCGGCCGGACTTACCAGGTCAACGTGCAGGCTGATCAACAGTTCCGCCTGGATGAAGACCAGATCGGTCAGTTGAAGGTGCGTAACAACAAAGGCGAGATGATACCGCTGGCGACCTTCATCAAGGTCAGCGACACCTCGGGCCCGGACCGCGTGATGCACTACAACGGCTTCATCACTGCAGAGATCAACGGCAACGCCGCACCGGGCTACAGCTCCGGCCAGGCCCAGGCGGCGATCGAGAAACTGTTGAAAGATGAACTGCCCAACGGCATGACCTACGAGTGGACCGACCTGACCTATCAGCAAATCCTCTCGGGCAACACCGCGCTGTTCGTGTTCCCGCTCTGCGTACTGCTGGCGTTCCTGGTACTGGCCGCCCAATACGAAAGCTGGAGCCTGCCACTGGCGGTGATCCTGATCGTACCGATGACCCTGCTGTCGGCCATCACCGGGGTGATTATCTCCGGCGGCGACAACAACATCTTTACCCAGATTGGCCTGATCGTACTGGTGGGCCTGGCCTGTAAGAACGCGATTCTGATCGTCGAGTTCGCCAAGGATAAACAGCAGGAAGGCCTCGACCCGCTCGCCGCGGTACTGGAAGCCTGCCGTCTGCGTCTGCGGCCGATCCTGATGACCTCGTTCGCCTTCATCATGGGTGTGGTGCCTCTGGTGTTGTCCAGCGGTGCCGGTGCCGAGATGCGTCATGCGATGGGTGTGGCGGTGTTCTCCGGGATGATCGGTGTGACCTTCTTCGGTCTGCTGCTGACGCCAGTGTTCTATGTACTGATCCGCCGGTTTGTTGAGCGCGGTGAGGCCCGCAAAGCGGCCAAGGCCTTGAAGCTGGAGACACAGCAATGAGCGTGAAAGTATTTCTGCCGAGCTTGCTGGTACTGGCGCTGAGCGCCTGTGCCGTGGGCCCGGACTATAAAACCCAGCCACTGGAGGCGGCCAACGTAACGGCCGCCGCCGACGCCAAGCAGTACGACCACGCGAAGTACGAAGGTATCTGGTGGCAGCAGTTCGACGACCCGACCCTCAACCAGTTGGTGACTCAATCCCTGAACGGCAACCGTGACCTGCGGGTGGCATTTGCCCGCCTGCGGGCGGCCCGGGCGATTCGTGACGACGCCGCCAACGACGTGATGCCGGTGATCACCAGCCGCGTCAGCAGCGACGTGGGCAAAGGCCAGATTCCCGGCCAGACCACCAACCGCGTCAACAGCGAGCGGTATGACCTGGGCCTGGACATGGCCTGGGAAGTGGATTTGTTCGGGCGCATCCGCCGCAACCTGGAAGCCAGCGACGCTGACCAACAGGCAGCCGAAGCCGATCTGTATCAGCTGCAAGTCACCATGATTGCCGAGCTGGTGGATGCTTACGGTCAACTGCGGGGCGCGCAACTGCGCGAGAAAATCGCCGTTGCCAACCTGAAGAACCAGGAAGATTCACGGGGCATCACCGTCAGCCTGCGGGATGCCGGTGTGGGCGATCAGCTCGACGTGGTGCGTGCCGATGCGCGTCTGGCCGCTGTAGAAGCCAGCGTGCCGCAACTGCAGGCCGAGGAAGTGCGCGAGCGTAACCGCATCGCCACCCTGCTCGGCGAGCGCCCGGACAAGTTGACCGTGGACCTGAGCCCGAAAGACTTGCCGGCGATTGCCAAGGCATTGCCGATTGGCGATCCGGGGCAACTGTTGCAGCGTCGTCCGGACATTCTCAGTGCCGAGCGTAAATTGGCAGCAGCCACCGCGCGGATTGGGGTGGCCAAGGCTGATCTGTTTCCACGGGTGAGCCTCAGTGGTTTCCTTGGCTTTACTGCCGGGCGTGGTTCGCAGATTGGTTCGGCAGCAGCCAATGCCTGGTCGCTGGGCCCAAGCATTACCTGGGCGGCGTTCGATTTGGGCAGCGTGCGGGCGCGGTTGCGGGGTGCGGATGCCGAGGCTGATGGTGCCCTGGCGACGTATGAGCAGCAGGTGTTGCTGGCGCTGGAAGAATCGGAAAATGCCTTCAGTGATTACGGCAAACGCCAGCAGCGCCTGGTGTCGCTGATTCGTCAGAGTGAGTCGAGCCGCGCTGCTGCCGATCTGGCGGAGATTCGCTACCGCGAAGGGACCGTGGACTTCCTAGTGTTGCTGGACGCACAGCGTGAGCGTCTGGCCGCCGAGGACTCCCAGGCTCAGGCCGAGGTGGATCTGTATCGCGGCATCGTGGCGATCTACAAGGCGTTGGGGGGTGGCTGGCAGCCGAGTACCACCATCGCCAGTGCCAAGTGATGTGATTTAAAGAGCTCCTTTGGTTGGTCGCATCCAGCCAATTTTTTGCCCCGTGCCCTCATTCGGTCGCGGGGCTTTTTTTTGCTCATTTGTGGTGTGTACATATCCGTTATTTCGGTCAGGGCCGCTATGGGTTCCGCTCTTACAGCGGCTCACTTTTGAAAAGCGCAAAAGTAAGCAAAACGCTCTTGCCCCACCACTCGGTGCCTCGCCTAGGCTCGGCATGCCCGCACTCCGGCACGGCTCCGCGGGCCGCCGCGACGGCCCGTCCCTGGCCCGTCGCGGCTAAATCGGCATCCTTGCCGATTTACCCGCTCCACCGTGCCTACTTGCGGCCATCGTGGTTTAACGGGGCGCCTAAGATCAAGATCAAAAGCAGATCAAGAGCACAGCGGCCTACAGGCCGGCTTGAGTGTGGTGAAGCAAAGGCAACATCAACATCTAAAGCGGGCACGCCCCCTGTAGGAGCTGGCTTGCCGGCGATGGCATCACCTCGGTGTGTCTGATGTACCGAGTTGTCCGCATCGCCGGCAAGCCAGCTCCTACAGAAAAGCAGCTCTGCTTTCGCTCTGGATCTTGTTTTTAACACTCAGGTCGGCTTTCAGGCCGCCGTGCTGTTGATCTTGATCTTGATCTGACTGCCCCATTCAGCCCGAGGCCGAACGCAGGCGGTGCGGAGCGGGTAAACCGGCAGGACGCCGGTTTAGCCGCGCTGGGCCAAGGATGGCCCATCGCGGCGGCCCGCGGAGCATCGCCGGAGTGAGGGAACACCGAGCCCTAGCGAGGTGCCGACAGGCGGGGCAGAGCGTTTTGGTTACTTTGCCGCTTTTGCAAAGTGACTCGCTGTAAGAGCGAAACCATAGGTAGCCGTTACCTAAATAATGGATATGCCCCCTCAAACCGCTACCGCGCAAGCACCATGGCAAAATACCCAAACACAGTGAGCAAAATCCCCGACACCGCATACGCCACAGGAAACCCAATCCACGGCACAGTACTGTCGATTTCCTTGGCCGCCTCACGCGCCGGCCCCGAGTGGCTGCGCGCCCCTGCGACACCGCCCATGAGAATCGCCGGGTTGATCTTGAACAGATGAAACCCCACCGCCCAAACAATAAACGGCGGAATCGTGCACGCCACAAACCCCAGCAAAAAGATCTTCAACGCAATAATCGCGCTGATCTGCGAAACCAGATTCGCCCCCGCATTCACCCCCACAATCGCAACAAAGAAAATCAGCCCCATGTCTTCGAGGATGTTGCGTGCCGCGTTCGGCGTATTACCAAAAAACCGCACCCGGGATACCAGCGACGAAACAATAATCCCCGACACCAGCAACCCACCGGCATTCCCCAGCCCAACCGCCGCACCGAACGCCGGCACTTGAATCAGCCCGATCAGCAAGCCCAGCACCATGCCCAGGGACAACGTGAGCAAATCAGTCGCGGTACTCTGCCGCCCCGCCTTGCCCAACAACGCCGTGGCCTTGTCGATAGCACTGCGCAGGCCAATCAGGTGCATCACATCCAGGCGTTGCAGACGGGTTTCCAACCCCACGGGAATCGGCGCCCCACCCCGCTCAATCCCCACCAACTGCACCTGCCCGGCAATCGGCGACTGGCTGAATTCCTTGAGTGCCTTGCCCACGGCATCCTTGTGGGTCACCAGAATCACCGCTTCATCCAGCGGTATATTCAGCGCCCGGGCATCCGGCACTTCCGGACCGATCAGGCCCATGTGATCGGTCAGTGCGTCCAGGCTCCCACCCAGCGCAATCACGTCGCCCAGTTGCAACACCAATGTCGGATCGGCCCCCAGCAACTGGTCACCGCGCTCGACGTTCTCGATCTGGTACAGCGCAAACCGCTCGCGAAACTGCGCGATGCTCTGCCCCACCAGCTCCGGATTCACCAGCCGATAAGCCCGCAGGTCAAACGGTCGATAACCGCTGAGCCCCGCATCATCGACGTTCGGCACGCCGTGCTCGACTTCATATTGCTTGGCCGCCTTGCGCGCATCCACACCCCACCAGCGCGGCAGGTATTTGCAGATCAGGATGATGCCGACCGTGCCCCAGATATAAGTGATGCCGTAGGACAGCGCGATCATCGCCGTGGCCGCTGCCGCCGTGGTGCCAGGCGGCAGTGGCACCACGCCCGAGGTAATCGCCTGTTCGGCGGAGCCAATGGCCGCCGACATGGTTTGCGAACCGGCAAGAATCCCGCCCGCCGCGCCTACCGGCAGCGATAACAGGCGCACGCCAAGCACCACGATGCCGAGCCCGAGGAACGAGGACAGAATCGCCAGGAAGGTGAACTTCAGGCCATCGCCCTTGAGGCTGTTGATGAACGAAGGCCCCACACGCAGGCCGACGCCGTACATGAACAGGTAATAAAACAGGCTCTTGGTGAAGTTATCGAGTTCGAAATGCACGCCGTAGTACGACGCCCAGGTCGCAATCGCGCAGCCGATCACGATGGCCCCGGCCACCGCGCCCAGGCCATAGCCCTTGATGGTACCGCGCCCGACCCAGACGGACAGGCCGACCACCAGGAACAGCAGGATGTAAGGGTTGTCGTGCAGGAAACTGAAGAAGGCAATCACGATGATGCGTACCTGGCGATGCAACGCTAAAGGCACCGGGCTTCGAGGCCCGGTGAGTGTTCAGTGCGTTCAGTCGAGGTTCGGGGTGTCGGCCGGCACGACCGGGTCGGCAATGGCGCCATGGCTGAAGCTTGGGCCCGCGTCGGAATGCTCCACGGGGTTTTTCTGCAGGTAGGCAACTGCCTTGCGCAAGTCTTCCAGCAACAGCGCTACAAGGTCACGGCTCACCCCATGCCGTACCAGGATGCGCTGCACCACGATGTTCTGGCGATCGGACGGCAACGGGTAAGACGCAATCTGCCAGCCGCGCATGCGCACGCGCTCCGACAGGTCATAGAGGCTGAAACCGTGATCAACGCCTTCCTTGAGCTTGTAGCAAACCGCCGGCAGCCCGTCCTTGCCGTCGTACACCAGTTCCAGCGGGGCGAATTTGGTAATTTCCGACGCCAGCCATTGCGCCGTATCCGAGCACGCTTGTTGAATCCGCGTGTAGCCATCGCGCCCCAGCCGCAGGAAGTTGTAGTACTGGGCGATGATTTCACCGCCCGGCCGGCTGAAGTTGAGGGCAAAGGTGGCCATGTTGCCGCCCAGGTAATCGACGTAGAAGATCAGCTCTTCCGGCAGGTCTTCGGTGGAGCGCCAGATCACCCAGCCCACACCCAGCGGTGCCAGGCCGTACTTGTGGCCCGAGGCGTTGATCGATTTGACACGCTCGATCATGAAGTCCCATTGCAATTCCTGCTGGATAAACGGGGCGATAAACCCGCCGCTGGCTGCGTCGACATGGATCGGGATATCCAGGCCGAGATCACGTTGCATCGAGTCCAGCTCGGCCGCCAGGGCGGCGACCGGTTCGTAGATCCCGGTAAAAGTCACGCCCAAGGTCGCCACCACGCCGATGGTGTTTTCGTCGCAATATTCCCGCAGGTCGGCCGGGCGCAGGCCCAGGGCGTCGCCGCGCAATGGCACTTCGCGAATCTCCACGTCGAAATAGCGGGCGAATTTCTTCCAGCAAATCTGTACCGGCCCGCACACGAAGTTCGGTTTGTCGGTGGGCAAGCCTGCGGCTTCGCGGCGCTTCTTCCAGCTCCATTTAAGGGCCAGACCTCCGAGCATCGCCGCTTCGCTGGAGCCGGTGGTGGAGCAGCCGACGGTTTGCCACGACTTCGGTGCGTGCCACAGGTCGGCAATGATGTGCACGCAACGGTTTTCGATTTCGGCCGTTTGCGGGTATTCATCCTTGTCGATCATGTTTTTGTCGAGGGCATCGGCCATCAACTGCTGTACTTCGGGCTCGACCCAGGTGGTGCAGAAGGTCGCCAGGTTTTGCCGGGAGTTACCGTCCAGCAGCAGTTCGTCACGCACCAGGTTGTAGGCGGCCGAGGGTGTGGTCGAGTGGTCCGGGAGGCGGTACTTGGGGAGCTTGTGCTGGGCAGAGCCACTCGAATAGACGTCTTCGATGGCTTGGTCCTGGGTCTCTACGGTTCTGTGAAGTGCCATGAAATCCTGCTCTTGAATGAGGGAAATGGCGTAGACGTTGATCGCGACAAATGCCGATCAGGCTGCGTCAGGAAACAAACGATGGAGTGGTGGCGCCGAATATCACACGCATTGCGGCACAGGAAAGTGACCCAGATCATCAAAGCCGTGGATAAGCAGTCCAGCCTGGCAGTGACCTATTGGCTCATCGCTTCGTTCAATATCAGGCTGCGATAGTGCCCCGGGTTTGAGCCCGACCACTTGCGAAACGCCTTGTAGAACGAGCTGGCGTCGGCAAACCCCAGACGGGTGGCGATTTCGGAAAAGCTGATGTCGGCATCGGCCAGCCACACAATCGCCAGTTCCTTGCGCACGCTGTCCTTGAGGCCCTGGTAGGTCTGCCCTTCTTCCGCCAGGCGCCGGCGCAGGGTCGACGCCGAGATGCACAGGGACGCCGCCAGCCCTTCGGTTTCCGGCCAGGTGTCAGCGGGCATTTGCCGCAGGTCGGTCTTGATGCGGGTGGCGAGGCTGTCGGGGTCGCGGTATTTGACCAGGATATTGGCCGGGGCATGGGCCAGGAAGCGCTTGAGCTCTTCCGGGCTGCGCTTGATCGGCAGGTCGAGGCAGTCGGCGGAGAAAATCATCCGGGTGCGGGGCCGGTCGAAACGCAGGTTGTCGGAGAACATCACCTGGTAGTCGTCGCAAAAGTCCGGTTGCGGGCAGCGCAATTCAATCGCCAGGATCGGGATGCGCCGCCCCGCCAGCCAGCAGGCAACGCCATGGACGATCATCCAGTAGGCGAAATAGGTGAAGGCCCGCTTGGGTTCCGGCTCCGGCTCCCACAATACGATTTCTGCCAGGCTCTGCTGGTGTACCAGTTGTGCAGGCATGCGCTCGAACATAAGCGACAGAAAGCCCAGGCCGGTTTCCAGCGCTGCGGCCAGGGTCGGTTGCGCCATCGAGGCGCGACAAAGGAATTCCAGGCTGCCGGATTTGAGCTTGCGCGGGTCCATGCCGAAAAATTCATCGTCCATGCGCCGTGCCAGCAGGCGCCACAGACGCGCGTAAGCCGTCGCCGGGACGCGTGCGGCTGGCTGTTCCAGCAGCGCCGGATCAATCCCGACCTTGGTCAGCACTTCGTGGGTCGCCGCACCCGGCGCGCAGCTCTGCAACAGGGCTTCGCGCACCAGATGGATGGAGATCGTGTCTTTTTCCGACATGGGGTAAGGCGCAATCCGGTGGCTGGAACGATGCCGCGCATTCTAGTGGCGGTTGCGGTTTGCCACCACCGTTCAGTCAAGGTTCAGTAAAGGTCAATATTTACTGTTTAGTAATGAGTATCATTATGTTACAACTTAGCATCCTATCTAATGATGATTCGGTGCCGAATGCTTGTTCCATTTTTAATCATGCTGCGTGAAGGCATAGAAGCGGCCTTGATCGTTGGCATTATTGCCAGTTATCTCAAGCAGACCGGCCGTGGCCAGTACATGCCAGCAGTGTGGATCGGCGTTTTTCTGGCAGCCGCGCTGGCGCTGCTGGTGGGCGGTGGCCTGGAGCTGGTCAGTGCCGAATTCCCGCAAAAACAACAGGAACTGTTTGAAGGCATCGTCGGCCTGGTGGCCGTGGGCATTCTCAGTTCCATGGTGTTCTGGATGCGCAAGGTGGCGCGCTCCATCAAGCATTCCCTGCATGAATCCCTCGATCACGCCCTGGCCGGGTCCAAACACCAGGTTACCGCGCTGATCGCCATGGTGTTTTTTGCCGTGGCCCGCGAAGGCCTGGAAACCGTGTTCTTCCTGCTGGCCGTGTTCCAGCAGAGCGAAGGCCCGGGCGCGCCGATTGGCGCCCTGCTCGGCCTGATCCTGGCGATCATCGTCGGCTTCCTGATCTACACCGGCAGCATGCGCCTGAACCTCGGTGCGTTCTTCCGCTGGACCGGCCTGTTCATCCTGGTGGTGGCCGCCGGCATCCTGGCCAACTCGGTACAAGCCCTGCACGAAGCCGGGGTGTGGAACCACCTGCAAACCGTCCTGTTCGATTTCAGCGCGACGCTGCCGATGGATGGCCCGCTGGGCTCGGTGCTGGCCGGCATGTTCGGTTACCAGGACGCCCCGACCGTCAGCACCCTCGGGGCCTACCTGATTTACCTGGTGGTGGCCCTGGTGATGTTCTTCTTGCCGGCGCCGCCGAGCAAGCCGGCCACCCGTACAACCTCTTCCGTTTCCAGCCAGTAAGGACCGCCTCTTGTCCAACCAAACCCCTCAACCGGCTCCGCCCTCCCGCGCCTTGCGCTGGGCGGTGGGCGGCTCGGTGGTCGTGATGATCGCCGCCGGTGGCCTGTTCTACTACGCCTCGCAACTGGCAGCCTCCAAGCACCAGGCCAACCACAATGAAATTGCCGTGACCATCCACGCCCACAGCTGCGAGCCGAACGCGCTGACGGTGCCGGCCGGCCACGCCAGTTTCCGCATCATCAACCGCTCGGACCGTGCCGTGGAGTGGGAAATCCTTGACGGCGTGCTGGTGGTCGAAGAACGCGAAAACATTGCCCCGGGCCTGAGCCAGGTGATCAACGCCAACCTGCTGCCCGGTGACTACCAGATCACCTGCGGCCTGTTGAGCAACCCGCGCGGCACCTTGAAGGTCACGCCAACAGCCGAGTCCGATGCCCAAGCCAAGGCCAAACCGTCGATGGTGGCGTTTATCGGCCCGCTGTCGGAATTCCGCGTGTACCTGAGCAGCCAGGGCAGCGCCCTGGTCAAGGCCGTTACCGCGCTTGAACAAGCCATCGAAGCCGGCGACCTTACCCAGGCCCAGGCACTCTACGTGCCGGCCCGCGAGGCTTACCAGCGCCTGGCCCCGGCCTCGCAACGCCTGGCGGAACTGGACAACGCGATCAACGCCCGCGCCGACTACTTTGAAAAACGCGAGCAGGACCCGGCCTTCAGCGGCTTCCACCGCCTTGAATACGGCCTGTTCCAGCAGCGCAACCTCGACGGCCTGACCCCGGTCGCCCAGCGCCTGGTCACCGACGTCACCAGCCTCAAGCAACAATTGCTGGCCCAGTCGCTGCCGCCGGAACAACTGGTGAGCATTGTGGTGCGCAACCTCAACAGCCTGGCTGACGTCCGCGCCGCCAGTGGCGAGGAAGAACGCTACAGCCATATCGACCTGAACGGGTTCGCCGCCAACCTGGACGCCGCCCGCAAGGTGGTCGACCTGATGCGCCCACTGTTGACCAAATCGGCCGAGCCATTGCTGCCAGGCATCGACAGTGCGATCACCGCCCTCGACGCCCAGCTCAACGGCTTGAAAGTCGATGGCCGCTACGCCACGTATGACAGCGTTACCGCCGATCAGCGCAAGCAGATCGCCGACAAGGCCAAGGCTCTGGCCGTTGCACTCGATGGAATCGACCCCGCCCTTGGCCTTTCCGGCCTGAAGTGAAGACGACCGTAGACATGAGTGATTCAGAACAATTTTCCGCCCAGCGTCGTCGTGTATTGCTGGGCATGGCTGCCACCGGCGCCGCCATTGCCGGCAGCAGCCTGAGCTGCCCGGCGATGGCCGCCAACGCGGCTGCGCAAGTGACCACCGCGCCAAGCAGTGAAAAGACCCAGGACCACCACGATTTCCATGGCAAGCACCAGACCGGCATCGTCACCCCGCGCCCGGCCTGCGGCATGCTGGTGTCGTTTGACGTACTGGCCAGCGACCGCGAAGACCTGGAGCGGCTGTTCCGCACCCTCAACGAGCGCATCGCGTTCCTGATGACCGGCGGCACCGTGGTGCAAGTCGACCCGAAACTGCCGCCTACCGATTCCGGCATCCTCGGCCCGGTGGTGACGCCGGATAACCTGACCATCACCGTCTCGGTCGGCGAGTCGCTGTTCGACGAGCGTTTCGGCCTGGCCGCCGTCAAGCCCAAGCGCCTGATCCGCATGGTCGGTTTCCCCAACGATGCGCTGGAACCGGCGCAGTGCCACGGCGACCTGAGCCTGCAGTTCAGCTCCAACACCCCGGACACCAACATCCACGCCCTGCGCGACATCGTGAAGAACATGCCGGACCTGTTGCTGGTGCGCTGGAAACAGGAAGGCAGCGTGCCGCCCCAGGCCCCTGCCCGCCCGGGTGAGCCGGCACAAAGTGCGCGCAACTTCCTCGGTTTTCGCGACGGTTCGGCCAACCCGAACTCCAACGACAACAAGGCAATGGACCAGATTGTGTGGGTTCAACCCGGCAGTGACGAACCGGCCTGGGCCGCCAATGGCAGCTACCAGGCGGTGCGGATCATCCGCAACTTCGTCGAACGCTGGGACCGCACGCCCCTGCAAGAGCAAGAAAGCATCATTGGCCGGATCAAGACCAGTGGCGCGCCCATGGACGGCCAGAAAGAAACCCAGGTCCCGGACTACAGCAAGGACCCGGAAGGCAAGTTGACCAAGCTCGATGCGCACATCCGCCTGGCCAACCCGCGTACCCCGCAGACCCAGGCCAACCTGATCCTGCGCCGGCCGTTCAACTACTCCAACGGCGTCAATAAAAACGGTCAGCTGGACATGGGGCTGCTGTTCATCTGCTACCAGGCTGACCTGGAGAAAGGCTTTATCAGCGTACAAACCCGGCTCAACGGCGAGCCCCTGGAGGAATACCTGAAGCCGGTCGGCGGCGGTTATTTCTTCACCTTGCCAGGCGTCACCGGGCCCCAGGATTTCATCGGGCGCACGCTGCTTGATGCGACACATCCACAAACCACTGCCAATACCTAAAACAAACCCCAGAGCGGAAATCGTCCCATGAAGAAGTCGTCTCTCGCATTGTCGTTGTTAATGAGCCTTTCGCCGCTGGCCGCCTTTGCCGCCACCGCGCCACTGGATCTGGTAGGGCCGGTGTCGGACTACAAAATCTACGTCACCGAAGAAATCGGTGAGCTGGTCACCCAGACCCAGGCGTTCACCGATGCGGTGAAAAAAGGCGACCTGGCGACGGCCAAGAAGCTGTACGCGCCAACCCGCGTTCACTATGAGTCCATCGAGCCGATCGCCGAGCTGTTCAGCGACCTCGACGCCTCCATCGACTCACGCGTAGACGACCACGAAAAAGGCGTGAAAGCCGAAGACTTCACCGGCTTCCACCGCATCGAGTACACCCTGTTCTCCGAGAACACCACCAAAGGCCTGGACGCCCTGGCTGACAAGCTCAACAGCGACGTACAAGACCTGAAAACCCGCGTGGACGGCCTGACCTTCCCGCCGGAAAAAGTCGTAGGCGGTGCTGCTGCCCTGCTTGAAGAAGTCGCCGCGACCAAAATCTCCGGTGAGGAAGACCGTTACAGCCACACCGACCTGTATGACTTCCAGGGCAACATCGACGGCGCGAAGAAAATCGTCGACCTGTTCCGTCCGCAGATCGAGAAGCAAGACAAGGCGTTCGTTGCCAAAGTCGACAAAAACTTCGCCACCGTGGACAAGATCCTGGCCAAGTACAAAACCAAGGATGGCGGTTTTGAGACCTACGACAAGGTCAAGGAAGCCGACCGTAAAGCCCTGGTTGGCCCGGTTAACACCCTGGCAGAAGACCTGTCCACGCTGCGTGGCAAGCTTGGCCTGAACTGATCAACACCCGTCATACTCTCGCCCGGCCTGCCGGGCGAGAAGCTTCTTCAGGCTGATGCCACCTGTGCCACTCCCGAGGGCCGCAAGGCATCGCGGATGGTCCGCAGTTTCAGGCAGGTTTCCTCGTACTCACTCTGCGGGTCCGACTCGGCGACAATGCCGCAGCCGGCGAACAAGTGCGCCTCACAGCCACGGATCAGCGCCGAACGCAATGCCACGGCGAATTCACCGTCCCCCTCCGCATTCATCCAGCCCACCGGCGCGGCGTACCAGCCCCGATCGAGTTGCTCGTGTTCGCGGATATACGCCATTGCCTCACGGCGTGGCAGGCCGCCCACCGCCGGCGTCGGATGCAGCGCCTGAACCAGTTGCAGCAGTTGCACGTGGGGATGCAAGCGGCCCATCACCGGCGTCAACAAGTGCTGCACGTTAGCCAGCCGGTGCAACTGCGGTTGGCTGGCAATGTCGAGCATCGCGCAATACGGCTGCAAGGCGTCGCGCAGGGTTTGCACCACCAGGGCGTGTTCGTGGCGGTCCTTGGGGCTGTCCATCAGGACCTGGCCCAGCTCGGCGTCCTGTTGCTCATGGCGACCACGGGGACAGGTGCCCGCCAGGGCCACCGTGTTCAGTGTGCCACGGGCCACGCGCACCAGCCGCTCGGGGGTGGCGCCCAGAAAGCAGCTGTCACCCCGGCTGAACGCAAAGAGGTAGGCCTGGGGATAGGCCGCCTTGAGGTTTTCCAGCAGCGGGCCGCAGGGAATGGTGCGCTCGGTACACAGCCGTACTTCGCGGGCCAGCACCACCTTGCGCAGGTCACCGGCGTTGATGCGCTGCACGGCCATCGCCACGCTGTCCTGCCACTGCCGGGCACTGATGACGTTTTCGTCATTGGGGATGCCGAGGGGAATCTCCTGGCGGGGTGCACTGGCGTAGCGCGACAACAGCAGGGCCCACTGGGCTTCCAGGCTCCGGGCGCAACGCTCGGCGTCGGCCCCCGGCTCCAGCCATTGACTGAAGATCACATGGTGTTGCTCGGCCTCGCGCAGCAGCAGGATGCGTGGCAGCACCAGGGACGTTGCGGCAAACGACTGCCATTTGAGCGAACGCGGCCCCTGCGGGTCGAAGGCAAAACCGCCGCACAGCAACGGTTGGCGCGGCCCCACCCGGTGGGCCTGGCTCAGCAGCGCTTGCCACGCCAGGGCGCTCGCGTTGAATCGATCATCCACCCCGGGGCTGATTTCTTCGGTGCAGCCAAACCCGGCCACGCCCATGGCGCCCCGGTCGCTGGACCAGAACAGGCTCTGCCCGAGCACCTGGCGGTTGGCGGCGAACAGCCGCAGCGGGTCCAGGCGCTCCCAGGCCAGGCTGAAGACCACCAGCACCGCGGCGCCCTTATCGCGCGCCAGGGTTTCGCCCTGGGTCAGCGCCTGAAGCAATCCCGGCAGACGCTCACTCATGCTCGGCTCCTTGATGCTGCTGGCGCCAATGGCGCACTTGCTGGTCGATATTCCACTGGATGATCTGCGCGAACAGCGGCACCACAAACATCGGGTCCAGCCCTTCGCGCTCCGCCCAGCGACGGCGATGGGGCAGCATGGCGGCGACCCGTTCGGGGGCGGCGATGCTGGCTTCGGTCGGTTTGAATTGCGCCGCGGCCTTCACATAGGCCAATCGCTGACCGAGGGCGCGGATGATGTGCTCGTCCAGGGTGTCGATACCCAGGCGGACGTCTTCCAGTCCGGTGCACTGCTCAGGTGTTTTCATAGGATTCTCTGCTCATGGGGTCGACGGCCAGCACTGCCAGGCCGGTTCGGCGGGATTGCCCAGCAACAACTCCAGGTGCTCGATCAGGTCGACCTGGCTGTCGCGCAGGTAAAAATGCCCGCCGTCGAAGGTTCGAAAGTCGGTGACCTGGCGCGTGACCTCCGACCAGGCGTGGGCTTCTTCCTGATCCACTTCGCGGTCGGTGGTGCCCAGGCACACGCTCACAGGCACGTCCAGCAGCTCGCCGATATCGCCGCGATAGGTTTCGATCAGGCGGTAATCATTGCGCAGCGCGGGCAGATAAAGTGCCTGCATCTCGGGGTCATCCAATGGCGAAGGCGCCCCCCCCGACAGGCGTCGCACATCCGCCAGCAACCCGGCATCCGGCCCCTGGTGCAATTGGCTGTGGCGTTGTCGGTGAGGCGCCGGATGGGCGGAAACAATCAGCCGTTGCAGGGCCTTGCCCTGACGGTGCAGGCGCCGCGTCACCTCATAGGCCAAGGCAGCGCCCATGCTGTGGCCGAACAGCACCAACGGCCGGTCGGACAGGTCCCAGAGCGCCCGGGTAATGGTGCCTGCCATCCATTCCAGGCTGCCGGGCCAGGTCTCGGCCAGACGCTCTTCGCGGCCGGGGTATTGCACGCTGACCACTTCAATGTCGACCGGCAACAGCGCCTGCCAACCACTGAAAAATCCGGCGCTGCCGCCCGCGTGGGGCAGACAGACCAATCGGCAACGCGGGGTGTGAGGCTGCGGGTAACGCCGCAGCCACGGGCTGGCGACTTTTTTCATAGCACGCCCTCCTCCAGCTCAGTGGTGACGTGGATCCGGGTGTGCGGCAACCAGCGCAGCACCTGGCGCAGGCAGTCGTCGGCGTCCATCACCTGAGCGGCGTAGTGCGTGCCTTCGGGCAACCGGGCCCATTGCAGCGCGCAGATGGCCGCCACCGTGCCGGTCAACGCCGAACCATCACCGGCACGCAGCCAGGCGCTGGCCTGCTGAGGTTCGCCGTGTTGCAGGCCTTCCATTTCCACCGCGAGCAACTGGTAGGGCGTGCGCCCTGCCAGGTCGAGGGCACTGGCCTGCACCAGGCTGGCGACGTTTTCTGCCGAGTGCCTGAGTGCCGGCGGCGAACCCTGGATACGCCCCAGTGCCGCTCGCAGGTGCCCGCCGTCGAACAGGTTGTAGCCCTCCGCTTGCGGCACCCGCAACGCCGTAAACAGGCGCTGCTGTTCGGTGGTGAGGTAGGGATAGGCCGTCACCGCACCGCCCACCAGCCAGGGCCGCTCGAAGTGTTCATCGGCGGGCACGGCGGACTTGACTGCACGGCCCTCGGCCCAACCCATCGAGGCCTGGCCGTAGCCGTTGCCCAGGCTCAACAGAAAATCCTCGGCGGCCGTTGTCGACAGCCGCCCCAGCCCGACGGCATAGCAACGCACGGTGTCGACACGTTCAAAGGACGCCGCCAACACCTTGGGAAACAGACCGGACAACCCCGGCAACATGCCGGCCGACAACACCACGCGACGACCGGGTGGCAACTGCGCGGGCAACACATGGTGCAGCGGGTCATCGCCGCCCACATCGAGGTAATCGGCGCCGCTGGCCAAGGCCGCCAGTGCCACCCGGTCGAGCACCTTGTAGCTGGGCCCTGCGCAATTGATCACCAACTCGCAGCCGCTGCAAAACGCTGCCAGGCTGCGGGCGTCCCACAGGTCCAGTTCACGGACCTCGGCCCGCCCGTTCAACTCCCGGTGGTTAAAACGCTGGCCTTGCCCGGGGTCACGACCGCCCAGGCGCAGGCGGTAGTGACCCACCAGCACCCGGGCGACCTGCCGACCGACATGCCCATACCCGCCTACAATCCCGACGTTCATGCCGCCACCTGCGCCAGCCGCTCGAACGCCCGGGCCACGGCTTCGACCTGCGGGCTCTGCATGCAGCTGAAGTGGTCGCCCGGCACGTCGACAACCTGCAACTCCCCGAGGCACAGGGCTTGCCAGTATTGGCTCATGTCCCGGTGCATGCCCGGCAGTACCTGAACCTCGCCGCACTGGCGGATAAACACCATGTCGCCGTCGTAAGGCGTGGCCTGGTGCAACGCGACGGCGGCGAGGCTGTGGCGCAACACCTGCAATTGCTCCCGCAGCCAGTCCAGGTCGCTCAGTTGCGAGCCCGCATGGCGCATCGCGTCGGCAATCGCCTGCAAACGCTGGTCAGCCGACTTGCGTCCCAGGGCCCGCAGGCAAGCCAGGGCCGTGGCGCAATCAGGCTCGTCCTCCAGCGCCAGCAATGCACCCTGGGGCACGCGGCCGGGTGTCTGGCGCAGCACCTTGGCAATCGCCCGTTCCATGGCCTGTTCATCCAGCGGGTAACCCAGTGTGTGCGGGTCGGCCTGCATGACACGGGCGAACACGTACTCGGCCAGCAGGTCATCCTCGATCATGAACGGCACGCGGTAGCTGCTGATCACCGTCAGTTGCAGCACCTCGATGCCCCTGGCCACCAGGCACGAGGCGAGTTCCGTCGCCAGCAATCCGCCGAGGCAATAGCCGACGATGCTCACCTGGCGCCGGCCTTCGGCGTGCAAGGTGTCGGCATAACGTTCGGCCAGTTCACGAATCGCCGTGGCCGGCGCCAGGGCCAGGTAACCCCGGACGTCGTTGAGCACCAGCCCTTCCAGTGGCGCTTCTTCCCCCAGCGCGGCAAACAGCGCGCGATACGGTGCCAGGGTGCCGCTGCCGTCATGGACAAAGATTCGCGCCGGGCCTTGCACCTCATCACGAATACGCACCAGCGGCGAAAGACTCTCGCTGCCCTGCCCCCGCAGGTAATCCGCCAGGGCGGCCACCGTCGGCTGATTGATCAACTGCCGCAGTAAATCCCCCCACGGCACGTTTCGGGCCTGGGGCAGGCTTTCCCGCAGGCGGCCAACCACCTGGGCCACCAGCAATGAATCGCCACCCAGTTCAAAGAAGCCCTGCTCACGGCCCACGCTCGGCACCCGCAGCAGGGTTTGCCAGACCTCGGCGATGCTGCGTTCCAGCGCATCCAGCGGCGCGGCGCCGCTGTTGGCCTGTTGCGTGGCCTGGGCAATGCCCAGGTTGGCGAGGGCCTGGCGGTCGACCTTGCCGTTGGCCGTCAGCGGCATTTCATCCAGCACCCGCCACTCGGTGGGCACCATGTAGTCCGGCAAACGCTGGCCCAGATGCGCGCGCAACGCCTCGGGTTCGAGGGTGTGGCGGTCGGTCTTGAAGCGCGTGATAAACAAGTGCTGGCCGATCTGCGACATGGCATCGTCTGCCGCAGGCAGGCACAGCGGCGTCTGCGCGCCGGCCTCCTGCAACAACTGGTGCCACTGCTCGCGGCGGATAAACGTGGTGTCCTGTGCGGCACGGAAATCCTCGAACGCGGTCAGGCCCTCCTTGAACTCCATGGACGCCATGATCTGGTAGGTGTCGCGCGTGGCCTCGATAAAGATCAGCCAGCCGCCGGGTGCAAGCATTTCCCGCAACCGGGCCAGGACCCGGCTGGCGTGCCGCGAGTTGTGCAGCACGTTGGCACACAGGATCACATCCAGGGAGTTGGCGGCGATGCCTTGGCCCCAATGATCGAGGTTCAGGTCAAACAGCCCGTAGCTGACCCACGGAAACTCGACAAAATGCTCCCGCGCTTCGTTGAGGAAGAACTGCGACAGGTCGGTGAACTGGTAGTCCACCGCCAAGCCGTCCAGGGCCGGAATCAGGTCGGCGCTGGTGCCCCCCACGCCCGCGCCGATTTCCAACAAGCGCAGGCGCTGGCCCGCCGGTTGCAGCGCGGCGATTTCCTGCACGGCTGCGCACACCGCCTGGTTCAGGTACTGGCTGATCAGGTTCTTGCGGTAGGCACCTTCGGCGGTGTCGGTGCGGCCTTCGGGGAACAGCAGGTGCAACGGGTCGAGCCGGTCGCTCATCAGTGCCGGCAGTTGCTCCTGGCTCTCGCGCAGGTAACGCAGCACTTCAGCGCCCCAGCCCACACTGGGTTCAAGGGCCTCGATGCGTTGCCACAGTTGACGGTACTCGGCGCCCGAGACCCGCAGTGACGAATAGGCGCCGGTGTGTGGATTCTGGTCCACCAGTTGCTCGCGGTGCAGGGCTTGCAGCCAGCGGCGGATCAGCCGTTCATTGCGGGGCGCGACCTCGCATGCCGTCATGACCTGCGCCAGGTCATGCTCGACGCCCGGTTGATCAAACAGCCCCGGACGTTGCAGGGCCAGGCCCATGGACAGCAGCGCGGCACGCTCGACGCAATCGGACATTTGCGTGATCAGCACCTCGGTCAAATGGCCTTTCACCCCGTTGGCCGCCGCCAGGGCGTTGGGTGCCAACCGGGCAGGCCAAGGCAATGGCGTATCGCGCAGCGTGCCGCGCACACAGGCCTGCAAACGCCGCTCGAACGCACCTTCGCCCGCGGCGACTACCACGGCCGACTCCACATTGGGATGGCTGAGCAACGCACTCTCGACTTCCGCCAACTCGATGCGATGGCCGCGCACCTTGACCTGGAAATCCTCACGGCCAAGGAACTCGATCAGCCCGTTTTCCAGGTACCGACCCAGATCGCCGGTGCGGTACAGACGCTCGCCACTGTGGGCGTGCTCGATAAAGCGCTCGGCGGTTTTCTCGGCGTCCCCCAGGTACCCCATGGCCAGGCCGCTGCCGGCGATAAACAGCTCACCCGCAACGCCCTGCGGACGGTCACGTCCCTGCTCGTCGAGCACCATGAAACGTTGGTTGGCCAGCGGCGCGCCGTAGGGAATGCTGCGCCATTGCGCGTCCACCTCGGTGATCGGATAGGCAATCGACCAGATCGCCGCCTCCGTCGCGCCGCCCAGGCTGATCAGTTGCAGCGTGGGCAGCAACGCACCGATCTCGGCGGGCAGATTCAGCGGAATCCAGTCGCCGGACAACAGCGCCAGGCGCAGGCTGTGCGGTGCCGCTGCGGGGACCGCTTGCAGGTAATGGGTCAGCATCTGCAACTGCGCGGGCACCGAGTTCCACAGGGTCACGCCATGCTCGCGGGCGCACGCCGCCCAGCGAGACGGATCAGCCCGGCGGCCGGCGTCGGGCAGCACCAGCGCGCCCCCCACCGCCAGCAGGCCGAAGATGTCGTACACCGACAGATCGAACCCCAGGCTGGCCAGGGCGAGCACCCGGTCTTCGGCGCCGATCGCGAAGCGGTGGTTGATATCGACCACGGTGTTGAGGGCCGCCTGGTGGTTGATCATCACGCCTTTGGGAATGCCGGTGGAGCCTGAGGTGTAGATCACGTAGGCCAGCTGTTGCGGTGTCACGGTTGGCGTGGGCAGCTCACGGGTGGCGGCAGTGCCCGCCTGGTCGACATACAGGCACTGAGTCACCTGGGCAGGCCACATCAGGTCCGCGCTCAACCACGACTGGCTGAGCACCCGGCTGACGTCGGCATTTTCAATAATCAGCGCGCGGCGTGCCGCTGGCTGGTTGGTGTCCAGCGGCAGGTAGGCCGCGCCGGCGCGCAAAATTCCGAGCACGGCCACCACCTGCTCCATGCCCTTGTCCATGCACACCGCAACCCGCTCACCGGGCTGGCAGCCGGCGTCCAGCAACTGCTCGGCAATCGCCTCGGCGCGGCCTGCCAGTTGCGCGTAGGTGAGTTGTCGTGAACCCTGGATCAGGGCGATGCGCTGTGGTGCTGCGCGGGCCTGGCGAAAGAACGGTTCATGCAGCAAACCCGGCGGAATCGGCTGCGCGGTCTGGTTGATCAGCTCCCGCACCAGCCGTTGGGGCGCCGGCAGTTCCAGGCAGTCATCCAGGGTCCAGGCCGAGGGTTCACGGGCCAGGCGCTTGAGCAGGCGTTCGAAGGTGTCGAACATCGCCTCCAGCATCTCGTCATTGAACACGCCCTGGCGAATGTCCCAATTGATGTACAGGCCACTGTCGCGCTCGCTGACCTGGCAGTCGATCAGCACCTGCGGGGTCTGGCTGATGCCATGCACCAGGCGTGAGCCGGGCATGAACGCCCCGCCGCCACTTTCACCGCCGGCGCCGAGGGTGCTGGTGAAGGCATAGGGCATCAAGGCCGCCTCACGGCCTTTGCGCCGCGCCAGTTCGCGCAGTACTTCGATGCCGGAACACAGGCGGTGGTCCATGTCCTGCCACAGGCGCTCCTGCAACTGCTGGCTGCGTTCGCCGAAACTGCCGCCTTGCAAGGTCTGGACTTCCAGCAGTTCCACAGAGCTGAAATCCCCCACCAGCCGGTCGACCTGCGGGTGCAGCGACAGGCGATTGAGCAAGGTCAGGCTCAGGCAGAAATGCCCCTTGCGGCTCCAGCGCCCAAGGGTTTCGGCATAGCAGGCGAGAATCGCGGCGGACACCCCCACACCGGCGGCCGCCGCATTCAGGCGCAGGGCGTTGAAATCCCGGGCCTCCAGGCTCAGGGCGCGACGCTCGAAACGCGGGCCGCTGGGTGCGCCCATCATCGGCAATTCCGGGGCGCCGGGCAGGCTGTCGACCCGCGCCCACCAATACTGGCGGTCACGCTGGTAGCGCGGCTGTTCCCGCAGGCGGCGTTCACCCAACACGTAGTCGCGAAAACTGATGGGGGCTGCCGACGGCAAGGCTTCGCCCCGGTAAACCTGCTGCAACTCGGCCAGCAGCATGCGCACGCTCTGGTAGTCGCATACCAGCAAGTCCACTGACAGGTGCAGACGCG
The DNA here is from genome assembly GCF_029269205.1 of Pseudomonas sp. 1912-s. Lineage (NCBI taxonomy): Bacteria > Pseudomonadati > Pseudomonadota > Gammaproteobacteria > Pseudomonadales > Pseudomonadaceae > Pseudomonas > Pseudomonas sp. 1912-s. The sequence goes on from NZ_JARIXR010000015.1 coordinate 129,104, forward strand.
CATGCTCACGGCCCTGGCTCACGCACAACTCGATCAGCGGCCACTGCCGGGGCGAGGCCTGGCGGATTTCCATGCGCTCGCGCAACGCCGCCAACCCCTGGCCGTCGTCGTCGCGCAGGTCGTGCCGGGCGATCAGGTAATGCGGCACCTGGGGCAGGATTTGTTGGTAGCCGTCTTCCAGCACCACCGCCCGCAGCATGTCGTGACGGGCCACCAGATGGTTCCACGCCTGCTCCAGGCGCGCCGGGTCGAGTTCCTGCAGTTCAAATTCCAGGTAGCCATGACAGGCCACCCCGCCATAGCTGAACGCCTGGGTGCGGCCCATCAGGTAGGCAGCCTGCACGTCGGTCAGCGGAAACGGTTCGCTGCGGGCGGCCAGGTCCGCCGAGACGGTGGGCATCGCCGGTTCCATTAGCTGTTGCAACAGCGCGTCCTTGTGCTCGCGCAGTTGTTGCAAGCGGTCTTCGTCCATCACCCCGGCCGGCGCCCGATAGCGGAGGCGGCCCTGCTCTTCCCAGAGTTCCACACCCAGTGACTCGAGTTCCTGTTGCAGTTGCTGCAGTGTCATAGCGCACCCTCCACCATTGCGTTCCGGTTGACGTGGTCCTGTTCCCGTCGGGCGGCCAGCCATTGGGCCTGGCGGGCGACGGTGGCCGCGTTGAAAAAGTCTTTCAGCGATAGTTCGACGTCGAACTGCCGGGCAATACGTTCGATCAGGCGCGCCGCCAACAAGCTGTTGCCGCCGAGGGCGAAGAAGCCCTGATGGCGCCCCACCAGCGGAATGTCGAGCAGCTCGCGCCAAAGCCCGGCCAGCAGTTGCTCGGCTTCGCCTTGAGGCGCGTCTTCACTCTCGGGTTTGGCGCCCTGGCGTTGCTCCTGCACCAGCCACAACAGGGCGGCGCGGTCGACCTTGCCGTTGGCGCTCAGGGGCAGTTCGCTGAGGTTCAGCCAGTGGTCCGGCAGCATGTGTTCCGGCAGCCATTGGCACAGCCACTGGTGCATGGCGTCGGCATCCGGCACCGCGTCGCCCGTCAGGGCCGCTGCCAGTTGTGGGTTGGCACCCGGCAGTACCAGGGTGACCGCGCGACTGACGGCCGGATGGCGCTCCAGGGCTATGTCGATTTCACTGAGTTCGATGCGGAAACCCCGGACCTTCACCTGGTGGTCCATGCGCCCGAGAAATTCGAGGGTGCCGTCGGGCCAGTAGCGGCCCTGATCACCGGTGCGGTACCAGCGCTGCCCGGCCTGCTCGACGAACCGCTGGGCGCTGAGGTGCGCCAGGCCGCGGTAGCCTTGGGCAACCCCGGCCCCGCCGATCCACAATTCCCCCGCCACCCAATCCGGGCAATCGCGGCCCTGGCTGTCGACCACCCGGAAGCACTGGTTATCCAGGGGCTTGCCGTAGGGAATCGAGCGCCAGTGCGCGGGCACGTCGTCGACGTCCTGGACGTTGGACCAGATTGCCGCTTCGGTGGCGCCTCCGAGGGCGGCAAACCGGGTGCTTTCGCCGGCAGCCACGCGCAAGCGGCGCGGCAGGTCCAGCCCGACCCAATCGCCCGAGACCATCGCCAGCCGCAGTCCGGCCAGGGCATTCGGCTCGCGGGCCTTTAGGGTCAGCATGTCGAGCAGGGCCGGCACCGAGTTCCACAGGGTTACCCGTTGCTGGCGCACCAGGCGCAGCCATTCAGACGGTTCCTTGCGGCAGGCATCCGCCGGCAGCACCACCGCGCCACCGACGCTCAACAGGCCGAACAGGTCGTACACCGACAGGTCGAAATCGAGGGCGGACACGCCGAGCACGCGGTCCTGCGCGCACACCTGATAACGCCGGTTGATCGTCTCGACGGTGTTCAGCGCCGCTTGATGGGACACCTCCACGCCCTTGGGTTCGCCGGTGGTGCCGGAGGTGAAAATCACATAGGCCAGCGCCTCCGGTGAGACCTCGCCCGGCTGCTTCAGGGCCGTGGCCGAGCGGGCCTGGGCCAGGTCCACCACTTGCAGGTCTGCCAGCCAAACACCGCGATCGCGGTGGGCCGCATCGGTGATCACCACCTTGGCCCCGGCTCGCTGATAAATCATGTCGCGACGGGCTGCGGGCTGTTCGATACCCACCGGCACATACACCGCGCCCGCTGCCAATACGCCGAGCACCGCGATGATTTGCGCCTGGCCCTTGGGCAAGGTAATCGCCACCGCATCGCCTGTTTCGATCCCCCACTGGCCGAGGGCTCCCGCCACGTGCAAGGCCTCGGTTGCCAGCTCGGCGTAGCTCAGTTCACCTTCCTCGGTGATCAGCGCTACCCGTTGCGGGTGCAGGCGCGCCTGCTGGAAAAAGCCTGCGTGCAGCAGCCCTTCGTCATAGGCCCAGGGCGTGTGATTGACCGCGGTGCGCACCTGTTGCTGGGCGTGCGGCAACGGCAGCGGCGCGGGTTGGCGCCAGTCACCGGTGCACAACCACGCCAGCAGGTCGCCATAGGCAGCGAACATTTCATCCAGCAGGCCTTCGGGGAACAGCGCGTCCACCGCGTCCCAGTTCAGCAGCAGGCCGTCGGGCAGCGGGTAGCTCTGGTGATCGAGCCACACCTGGGGTGTTTGCGACAACGCCCAACCCGGTTCCCCCAGGTGTTCTCGGCAGGTGGCGTCGACAAATGCTTCGCCGAGGTTGCAGGCAAACACCACCGGTGCGCCGCCTTGCCGGGTGCGGGACAACTCACGCAGCACCTCCACACCGGGCCAGGCACTGTGGGCAATATCGCGGTGCAACTGGCGTTGCAGGGTTTGCGCCTGTTGCGCGAAAGAACCTGCCTGGCGCTGGTCGACCTCCAGCAGCACCAGGTTGGAAAAGTCGGCCAGCAGGTGCGGCACGCAGGGGTGCAGTTCCTGGCGATTGAACAGCGGCACGTTCAACAGGAAATGCTGGCTGGCGCTCCAACGGGCCAGCACTTGGGCATAGGCGCAGCACAATACGCTGGCCAGGGTCAGACCGTGTTGCCGCGCCTGGTCTTCGAGGGCGTGCAACTGGGCACGGCCGAGGCGCATCGCCAGGCGACGAAAGCGCGGCGCGCCGAGTGACTGCGGCTCCTGCGCCAGGGGCAGTTGCGGGCCGTCGGGCAAATCATCGAGGCGCTGCAACCAGTAGTCACGTGCGCCCGCATCGGTGGTTCGGGTGGCACTCAGGTAGTGCGCAAAATCCCATTCGAGGCGTGGCAGTTGCGCTTCCTGCCCGCTGTAGATCAGCGCGAGATCCCGCAGCAGCACGCTGATACTCAACACGTCCGCCACCAGCAAATCGATGTTCAAGTGCACCCGGCTGCGGCCGTTGGGCAAGTGGCTCAGTTGCACATCGAACACTTCGCCCCGCCGCACCTCCAGGCAACGGTGGGCCAGGCGCTCGCGCAGGGCCAGCGCATCCGGCAATTCATGCACGGTCAACCCGGGCCAGGGGCTCACCGGCAGGATGCGCTGGCAGGTGGCCGTGGGGAAACAGGCGCGCAGCATCGGATGGCGCTGGGTCAGGCGCACCACCGCGTGCTCAAGGCGTTGCGCATCAACCTGAGGCCCGTCCAGCTCCTGATACAGGTGGCAGCCGACCCCGCCCAACGGCATGGCCGGGTCGCGGCCAAACCAGTAGGCCTGCTGCAAGGGCGTGAGCGGGAAATCGCTGTCAGTGGCAACGGGCTTGAGGTGGGCCGGCGGGCCGCGACGGCCATCGATCAGGGCCCACCAGGCCTCAAGGGTCGGCTGCTCAATCAGTTCGGCAAAGCTCACCTGCACACCTTCGCGGGCGAGCAACGCCGGCAGGCGCATCATGCTCACCGAATCCAGGCCTTGCTCGATCAGCGAGGCGTCGGGCTCCAGGTCCTGGGGGGCATAGTTGAGCAACTGCGCGACACCGGCGCACAGCGCCTCGGGGCTGTGTGCGAGGCCGCCGGGTGAAGGATGAACGCATGCCAGTGCTGGGTTATCGGTCATGGGGGACGGTCCTTTGGGGAACGGTAGGGTCTGGACGCAAGCGCCAGCGATTGATCGCTTCGCGCTCGTGGAACAACTCGCGGTAACGGTCGGGCACGGCCATCAACGCGTCATGGCGGCCGACCTGGGCCAATTGGCCGTGGTCGAGCAGCAGAATCTGGTCGGCGTGGGGCGCCAGCGTCGGCTTGTGGGTGACCAGCACCACGGTGTGCTGGCGGGCCAGTTGCAACAGGGTGCGATTGACCCGGGCCTCGCTGATGGCGTCGAGGGCCGCCGTCGGCTCATCCAGCAGGATCAGCGACGCGTCCTTGAGCAGCACCCGCGACAACGCCAGGCATTGGCGTTCGCCCCCGGACAGGCTCACGCCCTGCTCTCCCAGCAGGGTCTGCCAGCCTTGGGGCAGGCGTTCGGCGAGGCGGTCCAGGCCCGTGGCGCGGGCGGCGTGCTGCCATTGCTCTTCGCTGGCATCGGGGCGCCCCAGCAGCAGGTTGTCCAGCAGGCTGGCCGGCAATGGCGGGCTGTCCTGGAACATCAGGGCGACCTGGGTATCCCGGGCCAGTGCCGACTGTTGCCGCAGGTCGACACCGCCCAGGCAGATCGCCCCGCTGCTGACATCGCTGAAGCGCGCCAACACGCGCAACAGGCTGGACTTGCCGGAGCCGGACGCGCCCACCACCAGGTTCAGCGAACGCTCTTGCAGCGTGAACGTGATGCCCTGCAACACCGGCTGCCCGTGGCGTACCAGGCCGACGTCTTGCACCTGCACGTCGAAACCTTTGGCAGATTGAGGCTCAAGCGGCTCAGGCAAACCCGGCATTTGCAGCAGATGGCGCAGGCGATTCAACGCGTGGCGGGTCTGGCGCAAGGTGGTACCGAGATTGACCAGCGCGCCCATCGGCTCCACCAGGCAGGTGGCGAGAATCGCCAGCGCGAGGAACTTCGCCGGGTCGAGGGTGCCACCCAACACGGCATACAGGCCGCCTAACAGAATGGCGCTATAGCCGGCCTGCAACACCACGGCCAGGCCCAACGCAGCAGGAAAGGTTCGCCAGTGGGCGTGACGCTGGGCCTGTTGCTGCTGGGCCAGGGCCTCGGTGAGCAAGTCGAACCCTTGCCCGGTGCGCCCGCTGGAACGCAGCAACGGTTGCTGGCGCAGAAACTCCATCACCCGCGCTGCCGCTTCATTGGCTGCGGCTTCGCTCAGCGCTTCGGCCTGCCCGCCCCACCGCACGCCCCAGTGGTACACCAGCACCAACAAGGGCAACGCAGCCAGTGCGGCCAGCGCCATGGAGCGGTCGTAGAAAAACAGCGCCAGCAGCAGCGCCAGGGGCGTTAACAGCGCGTTGGCCATGGGTTGCAGCAGGTGTGCCGGGGTGCTCATGATTTGCAGCACGGTGTGGGTCACCAGCCGATTCAGCTCCGCGCTACGCCGTTCCACAAACCATTCCAGCGGCAGTTGCACCAGCTTTTCACCGATACGCCGGTTCAACGCCTGGGCCGCCTCGGCACCGGCGCGATAGCCCGCCAGTTGGGCATACCGGCGCAACCACAGGCACAGCACTGCCATGCCGGTGAAGCCAAGGGCCCAGGCCCAGGGCGTGGCGGTGCCGAGCCATTGGGCAAAGGCCATCGGCAACAGGGCCAGTGCCGCGCCCTGGGCCAGCGCACTCAACGCCATTGCCATCAGCGCGCGCTGCACCAGGCCGGCTTCACGGGGTTGCAGGCTGCGTAACAGGGCGCGAATCATGCCCGTGCCCTCTTCAGCGCTGTCGCCGAGAACTGTTCGGCCGCCCATAGCCCGGCGTAGGCGCCCTGCTGGTCCAGCAAGCCATGATGGGTGCCGCGCTCGACAATCCGCCCGCCTTGCAGCACCACGATCTGGTCGGCGTCCTGGATGCTGCTCAAGCGGTGGGCGATCACCAGCACCGTGCGCCCACGGGCGAGGCGTGACAGGGCCTGCTGGATCGCGGCTTCGGATTCCGGGTCACTGGCGGCGGTGGCTTCATCGAGGATCAGGATCGGCGCTTCACTGAGCATGGCCCGGGCAATGCCCAGGCGCTGCACTTCCCCGCCGGACAGTTGCACGCCGGAACCGAGCAACGTGTGATACCCCTGGGGCAACGCGAGGATGCGCTGGTGAATCTGCGCGGCCCGGGCGGCGGTTTCCACCTCGGGCAGCGTGGCTTCGGGGCGTGCCAGGCGCAGGTTGTCGAGGACGCTGGTGCGCAGCAGGCGCACGTCCTGGAACACAAAGGCGACCTGGCGGTACAGCGCCGCACTGTGCATGTCCCGCAGGTCGACGCCGCCGATGCGAATCGACCCGGCGCTCACGTCGGCAAAGCGTGCCAGCAAGGTGGCAAGGGTGGATTTGCCGGCACCCGAATCACCCACCAGGGCGGTCAGCGTGCCGGGTGGCAAATCCAGGTCAATGCCCTGCAGCACCTGGGTGCCATCGGGATAACCAAAGTCCACCCGCTCAAAGCTGACCTGCCGGCCTTGAGGTTCGCGAGACACGCGGGGTTGCGGCAACGTGGTGCTGCTCAGCACCGCAGCAATCCGGCTGGCGGCCATGCGGCCTTGCACCAGCGCATCCGCACCATGCCCGAGGGCCGCGACCGGCGCGGCCAGCGCCGGCCCCAGCAACAGGAATGGCAGCAATTGCACCGACATCAGCCAGCCGCTCCCTACCAACAGCGCACCGCCCAGCAGCACCAGGGCCAACACCAGCAACGGCGAAAGCAGCACCTCGACACTCGCCCCAAGCCCGGCCCAGCGCTGGGCCCAGCAGGAAAAGAAACCGGCAAAACGTTCGACCGCCGCGAAAAACTTCGACTGCACCCGATCAGCCCGGCCGAACGACTTGACCATGGCGATGCTCTGCACAAACTGCTGGGTGGCCTGGGACAGGTTGCCCAGCGCCGCGCCCAGTGCTTTCTGGTCATCCCGATAAGCCCGGGAGCGCAACGCCCGCAGGCGCCATAGCGCAACCACCGGTGGCAGCAGCACCACAACGGTCATCGGCACACTCACCGTCAGCAGGTACAGCAGGCAGGCCAGTGGCGCCACCAGTGCGGCGGCGAGGTTGTTCGGCAGGTGCGCCACCAGTTGATGCAGAGCGCCTACATCATCGAGCAATACACGGTCGACTTTTTGCCCGCCACGGGCACTGAACCAGGCCAGTGGCACCCGCGACAAATGTGCCGCCAGGCGCTGGCGAATCTGGCATTGCAGGTCGCTGTCGGCCAAGTGGGTCATCTGCAAGGCCGCCGCCAGCCCGAGCATGCGCAACAGCAAGGCGCCCGCGCCGGCCAGCAACCACCAGAACCCGTCCTGCAGGTCGAGCTTGCCCTCCAGCAACGACGGCGCCAGCTCCGCCACCGCGATCAACGGCAGCAAGCCGATCAAGCTCGCCAGGGCCTGCAGCAGCATGGCGCCGATCAGCCGGCCACGTACGGGGGCAAGCAGCGTGTGCAGCGGATTGTTATCAGCCACGGGCGGCACTTCCCTCAGGGGTTTTCGCCCCGAAATACAGCTGTTGGATGGCCTCCCGCAGGTGCTTGCGACTGACCTTGCCCACGCCGGTCTGCGGGAACCCCGGGATAAACTCGAAGCGGTCCGGCAGCTTGAAGGCGGCAAGCCCTTGCTCACGCAAATGGCGCAGCAGCTCCGGCGGGCGCGGTGCGGTGCCACGGGGAATCACGAAGGCGCAGGTGCGCTCGCCGAGGTAGGCGTCGGGCATCGCCACCAATGCCACATCGGCCACGGCGGGATGGCTGAGCAGGAGGTTTTCCACCTCTTCGGCGGCAATCTTTTCGCCGCCCCGGTTGATCACGTCCTTGTCACGACCTTCGACCATCAGGTAGCCGTCGGCGGTGAGCATCACCCGGTCACCGGTGCGGTAGAAACCGTCGGTGGTGAAAGCCTGGGCGTTGTGCGTCGGGTGGCGGTAGTAACCGCGAATCGTGTACGGGCCACGGGTGAGCAACTGGCCAACCTGGCCCTGGGGCACGTCCTGTTCGTTGTCGTCCACCACCCGGATTTCATCGGCCGGGGACAGCGGTTTGCCCTGGGTGTGCAAGACCCGTTGCGGCGGGTCGTTGGGGTCGGTGTAGCAAATCAGCCCTTCGGCCATGCCGAACACTTGCTGCAGGCGGCAGCCGAGAGTGGGCTCCACACGCCGGGCTGCCTCGAAGCTCAGCTTGGCACCGCCCACCTGCAACAGTTGCAGGCCCGGCAAGCCCTGCCCCCGCGCCTGGGCAGCGTCCAGCCAGACCAGCACCAGTGGCGGCACCAATGCGGTGTGGGTCACGCGTTCCTGTTCGATCAGCGCAAAGCAGGTTTCGGCGCTGGGTGAGGGGCTCAAGACCACGCGGCCGCCCATCAGCAAGGTGCCCATAAACCCCGGGCAGCACATGGGAAAGTTGTGGGCCATGGGCAACGCGGCGAGGTACACCGTGGCCTCGGTCAGGCCGCAACGCTCGGCGCTGGCCCGTACGTTGTAGACGTATTCGTGGTGGCGCCGAGGGATCAGTTTCGGCACGCCCGTAGAGCCGCCGGACAATTGGAAACAGGCCACTGCGTCGGCCGCCGGTGCGCAAAAGGATAGGTGTGGGGTGTCCAGATAGAGGTCTTCGAGTGCGGTGAACTCTTCGGCCTCGCCCGCCACAATCACCCACGCAAGATCCGCATGGGCAGCCTTCAAACCCCGCGCCATGCCGCGATAATCAAAGCCCGCCGTGACGTCGGCGCACAGATACGCCCTGGCCTGGGCAAACTCGCAGAAGCGGCCGATTTCCAGATGACGGTGGGCCGGCAAGGCAAAGATTGGCCGTACGCCAAGGCGATACAGGGCGAAGCACACTTCGACAAATCCCACGCAGTTCGGCAGTTGCACCACCACGTTGTCCCCCGCCACCAACCCCAGCCGGGACAACCCGTTGGCCAGTTGATCGACGCGTTGATCGAGTTGGCGATAGCTCACCCGCAGCGCTCCTTCGGTGATCGCTTCACGGTCGCCAAAGGCCTGGGCAGCGTTGCGCAGCAGATCGCCAAAGGTCTCGTCGCGCCAGTAGCCGGCGTCGCGGTAACGCTTCGTAAATACCTGGGGCCAATCGGGGCAGTCATCGTTGAAAGTCATGGGGTCTCCAGAGTTTTTTTCGGCAATAAGGGGCCGTTGCCGTGAACAAAAGGCCTGCGGGGCAAGGGTGAAAAAGGCTAGGGAGAATGGGGCATTGAGCGGTTCATCCATGAGTCGCCAAGGGCTGCGGAAATGAGAGTGATTATTAATAGGCAAAAGCCGCAGCACGGCAACCGGCAGGACATTCGTTTGCGCGGCTTTTTCTTTTGATTGCGCAACAGCGCCGTTTTCAGCGGCTTGCAGCGATGAGACGGGATCGGTGCTTTTCGCTAAAGGATAATCATTCTTAATTACAGGTAAGAAATTTCCTGCTAGCGTATGGCCCTCTTTTCCGGTTCACAGGGAGTCCGCCATGCTCAGCCCTCACGCTGCGCCGCTACCGACCCAAAGGGATTTCACCCTCAATTTTCCCAACACCTTGAACACCGGTGCCGCTACCGTCGTGCCGGAAATCACTCTGTCCGCCGGGACGGTGTTGATGGACAGCCAGATGTGGATGCAGGAACCCCTGTGGCAGGGTTTGAAGATCATCCTGGTGCTCAGCGGCCAGCTCAATTGCCGGGTCGAAGGCCAGCAGGAAGTCGAGATTCGCGGGCCCACCCTGTGCGCCGTGGCCAACCAGGGTGAACATTGTGGCGACCACCTGTTCGCCAGTGGCGTGCCGGTGCGCTACACCACCGTGCAGCTGGATTTCCCGTCGATTCGCAGCGTCGGCCTCGAGCCGGAACGCCTGCTGGATAAACGTGGCGGTGGGCCGATGATGTTCTGCCAGCCCGCCAGCAAACCATTGCTGGCCCTCGCCCAACAGATTTTCACCTGCCCGTTGCAGGGCCCTGCCCGCTCCTTCTATCTGGGTGGCAAGGCGCTGGAACTGACGGCACTCGGGGTGGAAGGTATCCTCGCGCAAACCGAGTCGCGCCCGGTGCAGGAATCCCATTGCAATTCGGCCGATATCGAACGCATTCATGCGGCGCGCGACCTGTTGCTCGGTTCGCTGCAGGCTTCGCCCTCACTGGCCGAGTTGTCTCGCGCAGTCGGCCTGAACCCGCGCAAATTGACTGCGGGCTTTCGTCAGGTATTCGGCACCAGTGTCTACGTGTACTTGCAGGAACAGCGCCTGGCCGAAGCCTATCGGCTGCTGGCCAGTGGCGAGACCAATGTCTCCAGCGCAGCCTACCGCGTAGGTTACAGCCCGGCGCATTTCTCCACGGCGTTTCGCAAGCGCTTCGGGGTTTCGCCCAAGGCGTTGCGCTGAGGACTTTGTAAAAGTTCCTGTCCCGCCTCGCAAACGAAAGAAATGGTCGCTCGACCCAAAGCAATAGCCCTGCGTCATACCACCTAGATGAGATACGTTTGCATTCGCATTAAACACCTCATCATGGAGTGAAGCATGGGCACCCGCGTTCTGTACCGAGACACCCCAGGTTTGCCAGTCGATATCGCAGTCCCGCTCTTGAAGTCCAAACGCAAGCCCTTGGCAACCCTGATCCATGGCGTGGCCCTGGGCCTGTCGCTGAGCCAGATGAGCCACGTGCTGGCCGCCGAGGCCGACACCGATCACGCCGTGATGCTCGACAGCAGCGTGGTCACCGGCACCCAGGCCGACAGCCCTACCGGGCAACAGACCGGTTACGTGGCCAAGCGCAGCCTCAGCGGGACCAAGACCGACACGGCCCTGAATGAAATCCCTCAGTCGATTTCAGTGGTCACCCGTGACCAGATGGACGCGCAGCAGGTGCAATCGGTCAGCGAAGCGTTGCGCTACACCGCCGGCGTGCAAGCCAACACAACCGCCGCCAGCCAGCGCTTCGACAACCTCTCGATTCGCGGCTTTGACGTGACCAGCACCGGCATGTTGCGTGACGGTTTGCGCGGCACCACCACCCAGGCGTGGCCAAAAGCCGAAGCGTATGGCCTGGAACGCATCGACGTGCTCAAGGGCCCGGCCTCGGTGTTGTTCGGCCAGAACGCGCCGGGCGGCGTGGTCAACCAGATCAGCAAGCGGCCCCTGGACCAGCCGTTCCATGAAGTGCAGATCCAGGGCGGCAGCTTCGACCGTGCCCAGGGCCAGTTCGATTTCAGCGGGCCGCTGGATGACCAGGGCCAGTTCCTCTATCGCCTGGTGGGCCTGGAACGCAGCAGCGGCACCCAGTTCGATCACATCAAGGACGACAAGACCTTCATCGCACCGTCCTTCACCTGGCGACCGAATGACGACACCAGCCTGACCGTGCTGGCCGACTACACCGAGGATGAATTCGGCGCGCCACGGGTGTTTTTACCCACTGTGGGCACCCTCAAGCCCAACCCGAACGGCAAGGTCAAACACAACGTCTTCCTCGACGAGCCGGGCCTGGACAATGGCCGCACCCAATACTCCCTGGGTTATTTGCTGGAACATCGCATCAACGATGTGTGGAGCCTGAACTCCAGCGCACGTTATGGCCACGTCAACCTGCTGACCAATACCGCCAGCGGCATGTCCCTGGCACCGGACCTGCGCACCTTGAACCGCGCCGCCTACCGTTTCCGCATCGTCGGCGACGTGTACTCCCTGGACAACAATACCCAGGCCCGCTGGAACCTCGGCGAGGTGCAGATGCTGTCGCTGCTGGGGGTCGATTACCGGCGTACCCGTGAGGACTATTACCTCAACGCCGGCCGCGCATCGTCGATCGACGTCTACAACCCGGTGCACGGCGGCGTGTTCGCACCGAACACGCCATTCGCCAGCACCTTGCAGCGCGCCGACCAGACCGGGCTCTACGCCCAGCAACAGATGACGTTCAACGACCGCTGGGTACTGACCGTCGGCGGTCGCCAGGATCACTCCAGCGCACGCACCGACAACCGCCTGACCGACGCCGGGCAGAAGCAGGACGACAACAAGTTCACCTACCGTGCGGGCCTGGTTTACCTGGCCGATAACGGCCTGTCGCCGTACATCAGCTACGCCACCTCGTTCGACCCCGTGCTGGGCACCGACTTCTACGGCACCACGTTCAAACCGAGCACCGCCAAACAGTCGGAAGTCGGCATCAAGTACCAGCCGCCCGGTATCGACAGCTACATCACCCTGTCGCTGTTCGACCTGACCCAGCAGAACGTCAAGACCACCGACCCCACCAACCCGCTCAATAGCGTGCAGACCGGTGAAGTCAACGTGCGCGGGGTGGAACTGGAGGGCAAGGCCAGCCTCGCCAAGGGCCTCGACCTGCTGGCGACCCTGACCTACAACGACGCCGAAGTCAGCAAGAGCAACAACCCGCTGGAAAAAGGCAACCGCCCCACCGACACCCCGGAAAAAATGGCGTCGCTTTGGGCCGACTACACGCTGCCGTTCGGCCCGCTGACGGGGCTCGGATTTGGCGTCGGCGTGCGCTATATCGGCTCCACCGAAGCCGACGCCGCCAACACCTTGAGCGTGCCCTCCTACACCTTGCTCGACGCGGCAGTGCACTACGATTTCGACACGTTGATCCCGGCGGCCAAGGGCCTGCGCCTGGCAGTGAACGCCACCAACCTGACCGACAAGCACTATTACGAAGGCTGCTCCCTCTCCAGTTGCAGTGCCGGGTATGACCGCAGTGTCATCGCCAGCCTGCGTTATCGCTGGTAACCGCTATGCGTGGGTGGTGGCTTCGTGTGCATCGCTGGCTGGCGCTGAGCGTCGGCCTGTTGCTGGCGCTGATCGGCTTGAGTGGCGCGCTGCTGGAACTCAAGGGGCCGATCCTGCGCTGGGAAGTCGGCAGCCAGGCCCTGGACCTGCCCCCGGGTGAGCACGGCCCGGTGCTGGACGACGGGCAGTGGATCAGCGCGGCGATGAGCGCGTACCCGCAGTTCCAGAAAGTCTTTGGCGCCGCAAAGCCGCGCCAGGGCTTTCTCGAATCGGACAACGCGATTGTGTTCGGTGCGCTCAAGGATCGGCCCGGCATCGGCATCGCCATGATCGATCCCTACAGCGCCGAGCCTCGCGCGTTCTTTATCTTCGATGACCTGTGGCTGGCAAAACTGGTGGCGTTGCACCGGGCACTCCTGTTGCCGCCGCCGCTTGGCGCCATCGCCCTGTTTGCCTGTGGCCTGGTGCTGCTGGGTTCGGTGGGCAGCGGCCTGTACTTGTGGTGGCCGGGGCGGCGCAGTTGGTGGAAAGCCGCCAGCCTGCGCCCCGGCAGCCAGGGCCAACGCCGGCTGCGCGAATGGCACAACGTCGCGGCAGCCTGGCTGTGCCTGCCATTGGCGGTGATTGCCGGCAGCGGCGCCTGGCTGGCCCGGCCCGACTGGTTTGTCGCCAACCCCGTCGCGCTCAAGCCGTTGTTCTCCGCGGCCCACGGGCACCTGCTGCTGGGGTTGCCCGGTGCGGCCCTGGCGTTTCTCTGCGGCCTGGCATTGCCGCTGCTCTATCTCACCGGGCTGTTGTTGTGGTGGCGCAAACGCGTCCGCCGCCTGCACCCCACCGTTCAAGGAAACCGTTGATGAAACACCTCCCGTTGTTGCAACGCAGCCTGCTGCTGGGCCTCGGCCTGTTGATGAGCGGCCTGGCCTGCGCCCACACCGTCACAGACCTGGCAGGTCGCAAGGTCGACGTGCCGGAAAAGGTCTCGCATATCCTGCTGGGTGAAGGCCGGATGATCTACTCGTTGTCATTGCTGGAAGGCAAGAACCCGTTTACCCGCATCGCCGGCTGGCAAGGGGATTTTCGCGGGCTGGATGTGCAGGGTTACGCCGCCTTCCAGAAGCACTTTCCCGAAGCCGACAAGGTACCCCTGGTAGGCGGCACTTCCGCCGAGACCTTCAGCGTGGAAAAAGCCCTGGCGGTGCACCCGGACCTGGCGATCATGGCCTTGAGCGGCGGCCATGGCCCGAGCCCCGACAGTGAAGCGGTCAAGCAGTTGGAAGCGGCCGGCGTGGCGGTGATCTTCGTCGACTTCAGCGACCATCCGTTGAGCAACACCGTGCCGAGCATGCGCCTGCTGGGCCAGGCCCTGGACCGTAATCAGCAGGCCGAGGACTACATCGCGTTTTACCAGGCCGCGCTGGCGAAGGTCACCGACACCCTGGACAAGGCCGGGACGGTAAAACGGCCGAAGATCTTTATCGACATGCTGGCCGGCCTGCAGGATTGCTGCGGCTCACCGGGCACCGGCAACTTCGGGGAAATGATCAAGCTCGCTGGCGGCCAGAACATTGCCAACGGGCGCATTCCCGGCCCGATCGGCACGCTGAACGTCGAGTACATCCTGTCCAGTGACCCCGATGTGTACGTCGCCACCGGCGTGTTCGGCCACGGCCAGGGCGGCGTGACCCTCGGTTATTCGGCCACGCCGCAGCAGGCCAACGACAGCCTCAGGCAAGTGGCCCATCGCGCGCCGCTGAATGAACTGCGGGCGGTGCGCGAAGGAAATGTGCATGGCCTGTGGCATATCTTCTACGACTCGCCGGAACACTTGATCGCGGTGCAGGCCCTGGCCAAGTGGCTGCACCCGGACCTGTTCACAGACCTGGATCCGGAACAGACCCGCACCGAACTGTACCGGCGCTTTATGCCGATCCCGGCCAGCGGCGTGTTCACCACGAGCCTCGTGCCGTGACGCAGGTGCAGGCCTGTGATAGTGCCAATAACGCAGGTGAGCGCTATCGCCATCGCCATGGACGGCGGGTGTTGCTGCTGTCGGTACTGGCGTTGGCGCTGGTGGTTTCCCTGGCGGTGGACATCACCACCGGCCCTTCCGGCATGAGCCTGACGCGTCTGCTGCACGTGCTGTGGGACCCGGCCTCCATGCCTCGGGTGGAAGCGGTGATCGTATGGAACGTACGCCTGCCCTACGCGCTGATGGCGGTGCTGGTGGGCGCGGCCCTGGCCCTGGCGGGGGCGGAAATGCAGACGGTGCTGGATAACCCACTGGCCAGCCCGTTCACCCTCGGTGTTTCGGCGGCGGCAGCCTTTGGGGCCGCTCTGGCCATTGTGCTGGGGCTGGGCATTCCTGGCGTGCCGGCGCAGTACCTGATTTCGGCCAACGCTTTTCTGTTCGCCCTGGCCTCGGTGGCGCTGTTGTACCTGTTGGCACGCTGGCGTGGGTTTGGCGTGGAAAGCCTGGTGCTGTTCGGGATTGCTCTGGTGTTTGCGTTCAACGCGCTGGTGGCGCTGCTGCAGTTTGTGGCGAGCCAGGACAGCCTTCAGCAACTGGTGTTCTGGACCCTGGGCAGCCTGGCCCGGGCATCCTGGGAAAAGCTCGGGATTCTCGCCGCCGCGTTGCTGCTGTGCCTGCCGTTTTCCCTGCGTCAGAGCTGGGCGTTGACCGCACTGACCCTGGGAGAAGAGCGCGCCCGCAGCTTCGGGATTGATGTGGGTCGCCTGCGGGTACTGTCGCTGCTGCGCATCAGCCTGCTGTCGGCACTGGCGGTGTCGTTTGTCGGCACCATCGGTTTTATCGGGCTGATTGCCCCGCATATCGCGCGGCTACTGGTGGGGGAAGATCATCGCTTGTTTTTGCCTGCGAGCGTGCTCAGTGGCGGCTTGATCCTGTCGATGGCGTCGATCGCCAGCAAGGCGCTGATGCCCGGCGTGCTGATCCCCGTGGGGATTGTCACCGCGCTGGTGGGGATTCCGTTTTTCATGGCGATTGTGATGCGTAACCGCCGAGGTGTTCTGTGACCGGACTAAGCACACATGAATTGAGCATGCACTACGGCAGCCGCAGCGTGCTCCACGACATCCACCTGCCGGCCCTGCTGCCTGGCAGCATCACCGCGCTGATCGGCCCCAACGCCGCCGGCAAGTCGACCTTGTTGCGGGGTATCGCCGGGCTGCACAAGGCCCGTGGCCAGATCTGGCTGGACGGCACCGACCTCAACCGCCTGCCGCAAGTCGAGCGCGCGCAACAGGTGGTGTACCTGCCCCAGAGCCTGCCGGAACGCACGCGCTTGTGCGCCTTCGAAGCGGTGTTGAGTGCGGCCATGGCCGGGCACCGTGGCGCCGGTTTTGCGCCAGGGCGACCGAGCCCTGCGGTGCTCAAGGGCGTCGAAAAAATCCTCGCCGACCTCGACCTGACCGCCCTTGCCGACCGCCCGATCGATGCGCTTTCCGGTGGCCAGCGCCAACTCGTGGGGCTGGCCCAGGCCCTGGTGCGTCAGCCTAAAGTGCTGCTATTGGACGAACCCACCAGCGCTCTCGACCTGTATCACCAGTGCCAGGTGGTGGAAGCCATCACCCAGGCGACGCGCGAACGCAACCTGATCACCCTGGTGGTGGTGCACGACATCAACCTCGCCCTGGGCTTCAGTGACCAGGTGGTGGTGTTGCACAATGGCCAACTGGCCGCTGCCGGGCCACCGCAAGCGGTGATCAACCAGGCGTTGCTCAAAGACGTCTATGGTGTGAGTGGCCGCCTTGAACAGGTGCATGGCCGCCCGCTGGTGATGGTCGACGCACGACTGCCCTTTTCCCCTGCCCTTGGATAACCCATGAACAGCTCCCAAGACGCTGCACTTGCGACGTTGCACACTGACCGCCCGTTCAACCTGCGCCCGCTGCTGTTGGCCAACATGGCCTGCACCATGGCGATGATGGCGTTTGTTTCGCTGATTGGCCCGATCGCACGGATTCTCGGCCTGGCCACCTGGCAGGCGGGCGCGGCGGTCACCGTGTCCGGGGTGATCTGGATGCTCCTGGCCCGCCCGTGGGGCCAGGCCAGTGACCGCCTCGGCCGACGCCGCGTGCTGTTGCTCGGCACCGGCGGTTTTACCCTGGCGTACTGGGCGCTCTGCGTATTTATCGATGCGTCCCTGCAACTGCTGCCGTCGGCCATGTTGGCGTTTATCGGGCTGATTCTGGGGCGCGGCCTGATCGGCGTGTTCTACGCCGCGATTCCGGTGGGCGGGTATGCGCTGGTGGCCGACAACATCGAGCCCGAGCACCGGGCCAAGGCCATGGCCTCTCTGGGCGCGGCCAACGCCTGCGGCCTGGTGCTCGGCCCGGCGATTGCCGCGCTGTTGGCGCGTCACAGCCTGAGCCTGCCGTTTTACGTGATGGCGGTGCTGCCCATGCTGGGCTTTCTGGTGCTGCTGGCCAAACTGCCACGCCAGGAGTTACACCTCAAGCAGCCGCCCAAGCCGGTCAACCTGTCGGACCCACGGCTGCGTCGCCCGCTGGTGGTGGCGTTTGTCGCGATGCTGTGTGTGTCGATTGCACAGATAACCGTGGGCTTTTTCGCGCTGGACCGTCTGAAGATGAACCCGGCCGATGCCGCACAGACCGCCGGCATTGCCCTGACCATGGTCGGGCTGGCGCTGATCTGCTCGCAACTGCTGGTGCGCAAACTGGAGTGGCCGCCGCTGCGGATGATTCGCGTGGGCGCCGTGGTGTCGGCCCTGGGCTTTGCCGGCAGCCTGTTCGCCGACACGGCCTGGATCCTGTGGTTGTGCTTCTTTGTGTCTGCCGCCGGCATGGGTTGGATCTTCCCGTCCTTTGCGGCATTGGCGGCGAATGCCGTGGATGCCTCGGAACAGGGCGCCACGGCCGGCTCGGTGGGTGCAGCCCAAGGCCTGGGCGTGGTGGTCGGGCCGCTGGCCGGGACCTTGATCTACGCGATCGAGCCGCGCCTGCCCTACCTGGTGGCGGCCGCGCTGCTGCTGTTGATCGCGTGCTGGCCGGCTGCACGGCAACCGGCCTGAAGCTTAGAGAATGCGGTAGAGCAACCGCTCGATCCGCACCCGGCTGACCCGACGCAGAAACTTGCCGACGGCCGCCGGGTACTCCACCAGGGTTTCCAGTTGCTGGTAGCGTTCGATACGCGAGGTGTGCTGGAAAATCTGCGCCAGTTCAGTACGCCGAGGCACCACCCATTCACCCTTGGGATCGTCAATCAGCAAGGCGTTTTCCAGGTCGAGGCGAAACGCGCGCGGGTTGATGTTGTTGCCGGTCAGCAACGTATAGCGCTGGTCGACCCACATGCCCTTGAGGTGGTAGGTGTTGTCGCCGTCGCGCCACAGGTGCAGGTTCAACTGGCCGCTGTCGATCATGCGCTGGTGGCGCTTGGCAAAGCGTCGCAGGCTGATTTCATAGAGATACGGCAACGCGGCGATAACCTTGAACGGCTCGCTCGGCGGGATGTAGAAGTCGTTGGCGGTCTTGTCGCCGACAATGATGTCGATCTTCACCCCGCGCGCCAGGGCGCGGTTGATTTCCCGCGTCACCGGCAGCGGCAGGTTGAAGTACGGCGTGCAGATGGTCAGCTGGTGCTGGGCGCTCGCGATCAGCTCGCAGATCACCCGGCTCAGGGGGTTGTTCTTGCACACGCCCAGCAAGGGGCTGACCGACAGGTTGCCGTTGGGCAACTGCCCCGCCGTGGTGTCGTACACCGCGTGTTTGAGGCGGCTGCGCAGGTCGCCGATGTCGTTGCGCAGGCTGCGGGTGGTCGGCGGGTTGGGCAGGTCCAGGCGATGCACCGCCTTGGCGGCGACCAGGCCGTGTTCCACCAGGTGCTGCATCGAGTCGGCCAGGGCCTTGTTGTGGATCAGGTGGTAGCGGTCATAACGGTATTTGTCGAACTTGTGAAGGTACACGTTGTTCAGGCTGGCGCCGCTGTACAGCACGCTGTCGTCGATCACAAAGCCCTTGAGGTGCAGCACGCCGAACAGTTCGCGGGTTTGCACCGGCACGCCGTACACCGGCACTTCGGTGCTGTGGGACTGGGTCATGGCCTGGTACCAGGCACTGTTGCCCGGTTGCTTGCCGGCCCCGATCAGGCCGCGCTGGGCACGCAGCGAGTCAACCACCACCACGATGTCCAGTCCGGGCCGCCGGGCCTTGGCAGCGTGCAATGCGTCGTAGATCTCTTGCCCGGCTTCATCCTGCTGCAGGTACAGCGCCACGATGTAGATACGCTGGGTGGCCTGGGAAATTTTCTCCAGCAGGCAGCGGCGGTATTCGGCCGCGCCGGACAGCACGTCGATCGCCTCGGGTGTGAGGGGAAAACCGCGCAGCTTGGGCAACAGGGAGCGTTTGAATAACGACGGCATAGGGCTCGCAATGGGTCGAATCCGAAGGACTCGAGAGCTTACACCATGGGCTGGCTCAGGTCTTCCCGCCCAGGGTTAAAAATAATTAATTGACCAAGGAGAACGATCGTTCTACTGTAGTTCACATGAACGATATTACTCGCGACATTATTCTCGACGTTACCGAAAAGTTGATCTACCGAAACGGCATCGCTGCCACCGGCATGGATCTTCTGGTGAAAACCGCCGGCGTCTCCAGAAAGAGCGTCTACCGCTATTTTGCCAATAAGGACGAACTGGTGATCGCCGCCTTGCAGCGCCGTGACGAGCGCTGGATGCACTGGCTGCGCAGCGAAGTGGAACGCCACGCCACCACGGGAGAGCGCCTGCTGGGCGTGTTCAGTGCGCTGAAGACCTGGTTCGGTTCCGACGACTTTCGCGGTTGCGCCTTCATCAACACCAGCGGCGAAACCGGCGACCCGCAAGACCCGGTGCGCCTGCTGGCCAAGGCCCACAAACAGAAACTGTTCGAGTACGCCCTCGAACTGTGTCAAGCACATGGCACCCCCGACCCGGAACGCCAGGCCGCGCACCTGCTGATCCTGATTGATGGCGCCATTACCGTTGCCCTGGTGATGGGCGACACAACCGCTGCCGATAATGCGCAATCCATGGCGCGAACCTTATTGGCACTTTGACCCAACATTCATTTGAACCTGCCCAGGAGCCGTCCCATGTCCTCCACCCCTGAAATACGCCCGCCGTTGCCGCCGTTCACCCGCGAATCGGCGATTGAAAAGG
The DNA here is from genome assembly GCF_029269205.1 of Pseudomonas sp. 1912-s. NCBI lineage: Bacteria > Pseudomonadati > Pseudomonadota > Gammaproteobacteria > Pseudomonadales > Pseudomonadaceae > Pseudomonas > Pseudomonas sp. 1912-s. Next base: position 149,010 of record NZ_JARIXR010000015.1, read on the forward strand.
TTCGCCTGGCCGAAGACGGCTGGAACTCCCGTGACCCGCAACGGGTGTCCCTGGCGTATACCCTGGATACCCAATGGCGCAACCGTGCCGAGTTCGCCCACAACCGCGAAGAAGCCAAGGGCTTCCTGACCCGTAAATGGGCCAAGGAACTGGATTACCGGTTGATCAAGGAACTGTGGGCGTTTACCGGCAACCGCATTGCGGTGCGCTATGCCTATGAATGGCACGACGACTCCGGCAACTGGTTCCGCTCCTACGGCAACGAGAACTGGGAGTTTGATGAGAATGGCTTGATGGCGAACCGGTTTGCCTGCATCAACGACCTGCCGATCAAGGAAAGCGAGCGCAAGTTCCACTGGCCGCTGGGCCGGCGTCCGGATGAGCACCCGGGGTTGTCGCAGCTGGGGCTCTAAACGGTAAGCCGCAAGCTTGAAGCTTCAAGCTTCAAGCTTGCGGCTGATGACTCAATCCTGATTCAACCCCACCCGATACAACACACCCTTGTCTTCATCCGTCAGTACATACAGGTAGCCGTCCGGCCCCTGGCGCACATCACGGATGCGCGCTTTCAAGCCGCCCAGCAGGCGCTCTTCGTGGATGACCTTGTCACCGTCGAACTGCAAACGAATCAGCTCCTGGCTGACCAGTGCGCCAATAAACACGTTGTGCTGCCAGGCCTTGAACCGGTCGGCATCGTAGAACGCCATGCCACTCACACCCGGGGACTTTTCCCATACATGGTGCGGTGGAACGGTGCCTTCGGCCGTCTTGCCCTTGGCTTCGGGAATCGGTGTCAGGGAATAGTTGATGCCATGGGTTGCCAATGGCCAGCCGTAGTTTTTCCCGCGCTCGATGATGTTGATTTCATCCCCGCCACGCGGACCGTGTTCGTTTTCCCACAGCGTGCCGCTCCACGGGTTCAGTGCCGCGCCCTGGGGGTTGCGCTGGCCATAGGACCAGATTTCCGGTCGCACGCCTTCCTGACCCACAAAGGGGTTGTCTTCCGGCACACGGCCGTCAGGGAAGATCCGCACCACCTTGCCTTGCAGCTTGTCGAGGTCCTGGGCGGTGGGGCGATCGTTGTTCTCCCCCAAGGTCACGAACAGGTAGCCGTCGCGGTCAAACACCAGCCGCGAACCGAAGTGATTGCCCGTGGACAGCTTGGGCTCCTGGCGCAGGATTACCTTGAAGTCTTGCAGGCCAGTGAGGTCGTCGCTCAAGCGCCCGCGCCCGACTGCCGTGCCGGCCGTGCCGTTCTTGCCGCCGCCTTCGGCGTAAGACAGGTAGACCAGGCGGTCCTCCTTGAAGTCGGGCGACAGCACCACGTCGAGCAGGCCGCCCTGCCCCTTGGCAAACACCTTCGGCACGCCACTCAACGGCGCGGACAGTTTGCCGTCCGGGCTGACGAAGCGCAGGTTGCCGGGGCGTTCGGTGACCAGGAAGCCTTGTTTGTCCGGCAGGAACGCCACCGCCCACGGGTGATCCAGGCCCTTGGCAACCGGGGTGACCGTGATACTCCCCTGCTCGCTGGGGAACTGTTGGGTATCGGCCGCCGAAACGGGCAGCGCCAGGGGCAGCAAGGCAGCGGCGCAGAAGGTCGCTAGAAGGGTTTTGCGTAGAAACATACGGTGGGTTTCCTTGTCGTCTTTACACACTCAATCGCCGCGATTGCCATTGGCGTCGCGCGTGGGGGCTTTGGGCTGGATGGCCGGTGGGGTCTGCGCGCCGTCGCGGCGCTGGACACTGTTGCCGATGCCGCCGTTTTGCAGGGTGGGCGGCCGTTGGGCCGGCGGGATAAAGGTGCCCCGCGCAGCCGGCGCGTTGGGCTGGGTGCCCTGCATGCTGTTGGGGTTGGCCTGATGGATAGGGCCGTTGTAGGGGTTATTGCTCCTGCCGGGCAGGTTTTGCGCCTGTGCCAGCGAGCTCAAGGCCAGGCCCAACGCCAACACGGCAAGGTTAAACAAACGGGTGTTCATGACAAAGCCTCTCTGGGCGCGAGGAGTACGTGCTTTCGATAACACGCTACGCCTTGGGTTCGGCTTTGGTAACTAAATAGTTTCTCATCAGGTGTAACACGATCTGTCTGAAACACCGCTGCCAGCCGGCTGGCCGGGGAAACTTTTGCCGAATCCACCGTGTCACCTGAAGACCCCCACACTTTCAGGAATACCGACATGCCACGGGCTATCTGGAAAGGCGCAATCAGTTTCGGCTTGGTGCACATCCCGGTGTCGCTGGTCTCGGCAACGTCCTCCCAGGGCGTCGACTTCGACTGGCTGGACAAGCGCAGCATGGACCCGGTGGGTTACAAGCGCGTCAACAAGGCCACCGGCAAAGAGGTCACCAAGGACAACATCGTCAAGGGCGTGGCCTACGAGAAAGGCCGCTACGTGATCCTCAGCGAAGACGAAATCCGCTCGGCCCACCCCAAGTCCACCCAGACCATCGAAATCATCGCGTTTGTAGCCAGCGATCAAATCCCGCTGCAGAACATCGACACGCCCTACTTCCTGGCACCCGACAAGCGCGGCGGCAAGGTCTACGCGCTGTTGCGCGAAACCCTGAAGAAAACCCGCAAGGTCGCCCTGGCCAACGTGGTGCTGCACACCAAGCAGCACCTGGCAGCGTTGATGCCACTGGAGTCGGCCCTGGTACTGGTGATGCTGCGCTGGCCCGCCGAAGTGCGCGGCCTGGACGAGCTGGAACTGGGCAGCGATGTGACCAAGCCAACCCTGGCCAAGGGCGAGCTGGACATGGCCAAGCGCCTGGTGGAAGACATGAGCGCCGACTGGCAGCCTGACGAATACCGCGACAGCTTTCAGGACAAGATCATGGCGTTGGTGGCGAAGAAGGCCAAGGCCGGCAAGATCGAAGACGTGGAGTCCAGCGAGGGCGTGGATGAGCGCAAATCTGCCGACGTGATTGATTTGACGGAACTGCTCAAACGCAGCCTGGCCGGCAAGAGCCCGGCGAAGAAACCGGCCGCGAAAAAAACCCGCAAGGCTTCATGAGGTAGACCGCCATGGCCAAGCCCCTGAGTGAATACAACGCCAAGCGCGACTTTGATGTAACCGCCGAACCTGCCGGCAGCGCGCCACGCGGCCGGAACCGGGCGCAGGCCCTGTCGTTTGTGATTCAGAAGCACGACGCGCGCAACCTGCATTATGACTTTCGCCTGGAACTCGATGGCGTGCTCAAAAGCTGGGCGGTGCCCAAGGGCCCGAGCCTCGACCCGAGCCAGAAGCGCCTCGCGGTGCACGTGGAAGACCACCCGTTGGGCTACGGCAGTTTCGAGGGCAGCATTCCGGCCGGCCAATACGGTGCCGGCGATGTGATCGTGTGGGATCGCGGCGTGTGGCAGCCTCACGACGATCCGCGCCAAGCCTACGCGGCAGGCAAGCTTAAATTCACCCTGATCGGCGAAAAGCTCGCGGGCGACTGGACGCTGGTGCGTACCCGCCTCAAGGGCAGCGGCGACAAGGAACAATGGCTGCTGATCAAGGAAAACGACCAGCAGGCGCGCCCGGTGGCTGACTACGACGTGGTCCAGGCCGAACCGAAAAGCGTGCTGAGCGATGCGACCGTGGGGCGTGCGAAAAAGCCGGCAGCGCCAAAGAAAAAAACCACCCGCAAAACGTCAACCGCCCTGCCCGACCAGTTCGCGCCACAGTTGGCGACACTGGTGGACCGTGCGCCGGACGGCGACTGGGTGTACGAGATCAAGTTCGACGGCTACCGGATCCTCGCGCGCATTCAAGGGGGGGAGGTGCGGCTGTTCACCCGCAATGGCCATAACTGGACCGATCGCCTGCCGCGCCAGGCCAAGGCCCTGGAGGCCCTGAAACTCAAGGACAGCTGGCTCGACGGCGAGGTCGTCAGCCTGAACGCCGAGGGTTTGCCGGACTTCCAGGCGCTGCAGAACGCCTTTGATATCGGCCGCAGCCTGGACATCGTCTATTACCTGTTTGATGCGCCGTTTCTGGAAGGCCGTGACCAGCGGGAAGCTGGCGTTGAAACCCGGCGTGCCGCGTTGAAGGACGTGCTGAGCCGCAGCAGAAGCAAGCTGCTGCGTTTCTCCGAATCCTTTGCCGCCCACCACCGGGACATCTTCGAAAGCGCCTGTGACCTGGCCCTGGAGGGCGTGATCGGAAAACGGGCCGGCAGCCCTTACCTCTCCAAGCGCAGCCCGGACTGGATCAAGCTCAAGTGCCGGCTGCGCCAAGAGTTCGTGATCATCGGCTTCACTCGCCCGCAGGGCTCACGCAGCGGGTTTGGCGCGCTGTTGCTGGCCGTCAATGACGACACCGGCCTGGTGTATGCCGGGCGCGTGGGAACGGGCTTTGATCAAGCCACGCTGAAAAAGATCAGCGCACAGCTGAAGGCGCTGGAGCGCGAGGCTTCACCGCTGGCCAAACCGCTGACCAGTGCCCAGGCGCGCGGCGTGCATTGGGTGGAACCGCAGTTGGTGGGCGAAGTGCAATTTGCCGAATGGACCCGCGAAGGCGTGGTGCGCCAGGCAGCATTTGTCGGGCTGCGCAGCGACAAGCCGGCGGAGCAGATCGTTCACGAGCAGCCGCGGGCGGCCAAGTCGCTGAAGGAAAAACCCCGCAAAAAGACCGCTGAAACCGGCGCCGTGGCGGGCGTCAGGGTTACCCATCCCGACCGGGTCATCGACGTTCAAAGCGGCACCCAAAAACTTCAGTTGGCGCAGTTCTACGAGGGCATCAGAACGTGGATCCTGCCCTTTTTACGCCACCGCCCCGTGTCCTTGCTGAGGGCGCCGGAAGGTATCGCGGGCGAGCAGTTTTTCCAGAAGCATTCCGAGCGCCTGGCGATCCCGAATATCAAGCAATTGGATCAGGCCCTGGACCCGGGCCATGCACGGCTGATGGAAATCGACAGCCCTGCCGCACTGGTCGGTGCGGTGCAAATGGGCACCGTGGAGTTACATACCTGGGGCGCCACTGCTGACAAGATCGAAACCCCCGACCTGTTTGTGCTCGACCTTGACCCGGACCCGGCGCTGCCGTGGAAAAGCATGGTGGAGGCCGCGCAACTGACCTTGTCGGTGCTGGATGAGTTGGGGCTGGAGGCGTTCGTCAAGACCAGTGGTGGCAAAGGCCTGCACCTGGTGGTGCCGCTGGCACGCCGGGATGACTGGGACACGGTAAAAGCCTTCGCCAAGGCGATCGCCCAGTTCATGACGGAGCAACTGCCGGAGCGTTTCACCGCCACCTCAGGCCCGAAAAACCGCGTCGGCAAGATCTTTATCGACTACCTGCGCAACGCCCGGGGCGCCAGCACGGTCGCGGCCTACTCGGTGCGCGCACGGCCGGGCCTGCCGGTGTCGGTACCGGTGAGTCGCGATGAGTTGAAGGGGTTGCACGGCGCCCAGCAGTGGACGGTGGCGAATCTGCATGAACGCTTGCAGGGTTTGAAGAAGGACCCGTGGGCGGGTTATGCCAACCGGCAGAAGATCAGTAAGAAAATGTGGGACAAGTTGGGAGCGCACCCGCCAGGCTGATGCGCTCCGCGGCCCGATTCAGATCAGGATGAAGATCAACGCCAAACCGGCGAAGATCGCCCACTTTTCCAGGTAGTAACGGGTGCGGTTGCGCTTCTTCAGCTCCTTGCCCCGCAGGCGAATCTTGTACAGGCGGGTAAACGCGCGGTTCAGGCCACCGGTCTTGTCACCGGCATCGTTGGGCGACCCGGCTGCCGCCATCACGTTACGGCTGAACCAGCGGTTGAAGGCTGCCGCCCAGCGGTACTTCATCGGGCGCTCGATATCGCAGAACAGAATGATCCGGTTCTGATCCGTGGTGTTTTCGGCGTAGTGGATAAACGTCTCGTCAAACATCACCGGCTCACCATCGCGCCAGTAGTAGTTTTCACCATCCACGTTGATGTAGCAGCCCGGGTCGTTCGGGGTGTCGAGGCCCAGGTGGTAGCGGTAGGAACCGGCGTACGGGTCACGATGGCGTACCAGTTTGGAGCCCGGTGGCAGCTCGGCAAACATCGCGGCCTTGATCGAACCAATGCTTTGCACCAGCTCCGTGGTGCGCGGGCACAGCTTCATCGCCGAAGGATGGCTGTCGCCGTACCATTTCAAATAGAAACGCTTCCAGCCCGACTTGAAGAACGAGTTGAAACCCACGTCGTTGTATTGCTCGGAGCGTTTGATCTCGCCTGCGCGCAGCAGGTTCTGGCCCTCCTGGCGGATCTCTTCCCAATGCTCCTGGAGCGGGCTCAGGTCAGGAAAGTCGCTGGGGGACAGGTACGGTCGGCTGGGCAGTTTGGAGAAGAGGTAGAGAAAGCAGTTCACCGGAGCCAGGAAGGTCGAGTGATCGCTGAGCTGGCGGCCCAGCTTGTGTCGCACCCGGCCACGCAGGTGAACATACGCAATGGAGAGAACGTAGAGAGCAACAATGATGAGTTTCAAGGTATTCGTCACAAGTCAGAAGAGAACAGGCTGCTCCTGCGTGCCCACGACGGCCGAGGATTGAAGATGCAGCACCTGAAATCACAATTCACAAACAGGCGGCACGACGGGCTGGGTGACAATCCGGTCATGGCCATTGGCAGCTATTTTAGCCACACTTTGTAACCAAAGGTTAATCAAGAATTGTGAAAAGGTGTCCATTGAGTGTGCTTGCGGGGGCGTTACCCCGGCGCTGCGGCGCGCAGAGGCCGACCACGCCGGCCATCCGTTCTTGCGACATGGTTTTCACATGGCCTTCACTTATCGACCTATAGGGTGAAGGCTACCTACTCCAGTGAACACCTTGGCCCGCCCTCCTCGCGGGCTTTTTTTTGCCTGCCCGGCAGCCAGTCAGGCCGGGCGTTTGATGGCGGTCAGGGTGTAGCACAACGGCAGTTGCGCGGGCTGGTGTTCATACTGGTCGTAGAGTTCCTCGCGATTGGAATGCGCGAACTCTTGCAGATGGCTGATCTGCAACCCGGCGGCGATGGCGCCGCTGACGATCGACCCCAATGTGTGCACAAACCAGTAGGAGGCCGCCGCAACAGCTTCGGTATCGCCCTCGTAGACGATGGCCTCCTGTTGCACGAAAGGCTCGCGCTGAAAGTACGAACTCACCGGCAGCATCGGGTTGGGCGCCGTCGGGTCGAACACTTCCAGGAACGGGTGAGTTTCGTAAATCACCAGGCTGCCGCCCGGCTTCAGGATGCTGGCGACATGGGCCATGAACAGCGTAATGTCCGGCATCCAGTTCAGTACGCCGATGGTGATCAAGGCAACATCGAAGCGCGCGGTCAAGCCACGGGGCAAATGGTGAATGTCGGCCTCGATGAATTCAGCCTCGTACGGCGAAGCCTCGGCCAACTCGCGGGCTTGTTGCAGAAAGGCTTCCGACTGATCGATCCCCACCACCGTGCGTGCACCCAGCCCGAACAACGACAGGCTTTCCCGCCCGTTGTTGCAGCCCAGTTGCACCACGTCCTTGCCCTCCACGCCGACCTTGAGCAGCAATGCGGTCAAGGTTGGGTCCAGCCGCGAGAAGCTGGGCTTGGCCACGTCCTCTAGCAAGGCTTTCCAGTGGGCGGTGTTTTTATGCAGCCTGGCGGATTCGTTCCAGGCGTCCTTGTTGCTGGAAATGGCCTCTTGGGCCGACACCATGTCCATTGCGTCTCCAAAACGTTCGAGTCATTGCGACAAAAAGAGGTTCGCCCTACAACAAAAGCCTCGCCATCCCTGAACCGGTAAAGAGCCTTCACTGTAGGGCGAACGGACGGAAAATAAGCCAGGCTTATGGGATGTTCAACTGTTAACCATAAATTTCCCTGAAAAAACGCCTTTCCGCGCTATTTTTCGATGCAATTGGCTCCACTTTGTAAATGTTTGTGCTTGTGCAGCCGCGCAGGCACGACGCCGGGGCCGGAAACTATCCGTTCATGCCCGAGGTCACTATCGCTACCGACCCCGTCCATGAAGACCCTGCCGTGGCCACTCGCTCCGACCTGCGCAACACCCTGTCCCTGGACAGCCTGAACTTTTTCCTGGCGGATGTCCGTGACGGATTGGGGCCGTACCTGGCGATTTATCTGCTGGCCGTGCATCACTGGGACCCCGCCAGTATCGGCGTGGTGATGACCCTCGCCGGCATCGCGGCACTGCTGACCCAGACCCCGGCAGGCGCATTGATTGACCGAACCCGCAGCAAACGGGCGGTGATCGTCATTGCAGCGCTGTTGGTGACTGCCAGTTGCCTGCTGCTGCCCTTCGTCAGTTCCTTCAGCCTGGTGGCGCTGACCCAGGCGGCCAGCGCAGCCGCGGCCTCGGTGTTCGCACCGGCCATCTCGGCGATATCCCTGGGCATCACCGGGCCGCGCGCCTTCACCTGCCGCACGGGTCGCAATGAAACCTTTAACCACGCCGGTAACGCGGTAGCGGCCCTCCTCGCCGGCGGGTTCGCCTACCTGTTTGGTCCGGTGGCCGTGTTTTATCTGATGGCGGTCATGGCGGTGGCCAGCGTGATCGCCGTCAGTTGCGTGTCAGCCGAGGCGATCGACCACGAGGTCGCGCGGGGCTTCGACCCTGCACACAGCGCGGAACACGAACAGCCGTCGGGGATGGCCGTGCTTCTGGCGAACAAACCTTTACTGCTGTTCGCCATCTGCTGCGCTTTGTTTCACCTGGCCAATGCGGCGATGTTGCCGCTGGTCAGCCAGAAGCTGTCGCAGATCAACCTGCAAATGGCCACGCCGCTGACCTCGGCCTGCATTGTCGCGGCTCAGTTGGTGATGGTGCCGGTGGCCTGGCTGGTGGGCGTGAAGGCCGACGTGTGGGGACGCAAGCCGCTGTTGCTTGCCGGCTTCATGATCCTGCCGCTGCGGGGCGTGCTGTATACGCTGTCGAATGATCCCTACTGGCTGGTCGCGGTGCAGATGCTCGACGGCGTCGGCGCCGGGGTGTTTGGCGCGCTGTTTCCGGTCATCGTCAAAGACCTCACCCTGGGCACCGGGCGCTTCAATGTGAGCCTGGGCGCGCTGTCCACGGCATTCGGCCTGGGGGCAGCGCTGAGCAGCAGCCTGGCGGGTTTTGTCGTGCAATGGGCCGGATACAACGCGGCTTTCCTGACCCTGGCGGGTGTGGCCGCCGTCGCATTGGTGCTGTTATGGGTGGCGATGCCGGAGACTCGGGTGAATCCATCCTTGAACCGCCATACAACTCCCGCCTGACATATGCGACAATGCGCGCCAAATTCCAACATGCACCCCATTTTTCTGCTCAGCGACTGGGCCTCAAGCCTTGATGTCGCTGCTGACGTATGCCCGTTAGCCTGGGCCACAAAATGGGCCCGGCCAAATTAGCGCACTCCAAGCTATTGATAGGTAAAGTAATTGATCTCCACAGCTAACATCACCATGCAGTTCGGCGCCAAGCCGCTATTTGAGAACGTTTCGGTCAAGTTCGGCGCAGGCAACCGTTATGGCCTGATCGGTGCCAACGGTTGCGGCAAGTCGACCTTCATGAAAATCCTCGGTGGCGACCTCGACCCGTCGGGCGGCCAGGTCATGCTGGAGCCGAACGTGCGCCTGGGTAAACTGCGCCAGGACCAGTTCGCCTACGAAGAATTCACCGTACTCGACACCGTGATCATGGGTCACGAAGAGCTGTGGAAGGTCAAGGCCGAGCGCGACCGCATCTATTCGCTGCCGGAAATGAGCGAAGAAGACGGCATGGCCGTCGCCGAGCTGGAAACCGAATTCGCCGAAATGGACGGCTACACCGCCGAGTCCCGCGCCGGCGAGCTGCTGCTGGGCCTGGGCATCCCCCTGGAACAGCATTTCGGTCCGATGAGCGAAGTCTCCCCAGGCTGGAAACTGCGTGTGTTGCTGGCCCAGGCACTGTTTTCCGATCCGGAAGTACTGTTGCTCGACGAACCGACCAACCACCTGGACATCAACACCATTCGCTGGCTGGAAAACATCCTGACCCAGCGTAACAGCCTGATGATCATCATCTCTCACGACCGTCACTTCCTGAACAGCGTCTGCACCCACATGGCCGACCTGGACTACGGCGAGCTGCGTCTGTTCCCGGGCAACTACGACGAATACATGACCGTGGCGACCCAGTCCCGCGAGCAATTGCTGTCGGACAACGCCAAGAAGAAAGCCCAGATTTCCGAGCTGCAATCGTTCGTCAGCCGCTTCTCGGCCAACGCCTCGAAAGCCAAGCAAGCCACCTCCCGCGCCAAGGCGATCGACAAGATCCAGTTGGCCGAGGTCAAGCCTTCCAGCCGCGTCAGCCCGTTCATCCGCTTTGAACAGACCAAGAAGCTGCACCGTCAGGCGGTCATGGTCGAAAAAATGGCCAAGGGTTTCGACGGCAAGCCTCTGTTCAAAGACTTCAGCTTCCAGGTTGAAGCCGGCGAGCGCGTGGCGATCATCGGCCCGAACGGTATCGGCAAGACCACTCTGCTGCGCACCCTGGTCAACGAACTGACCCCGGATGCCGGTACGGTGAAATGGACCGACGCGGCCGAGCTGGGCTACTACGCCCAGGACCACGCCCACGACTTCGAAGACGACATGAGCCTGTTCGACTGGATGGGCCAATGGACTCAAGGCGAACAAGTGATTCGCGGCACCCTGGGCCGCATGCTGTTCTCCAACGACGAGATCCTGAAGTCCGTAAAGGTGATTTCCGGTGGTGAGCAAGGCCGCATGTTGTTCGGCAAGCTGATCCTGCAAAAGCCGAACGTGCTGATCATGGACGAACCGACCAACCACTTGGACATGGAATCCATCGAGGCGCTGAACCTGGCGCTGGAGAACTACCCGGGCACGCTGATCTTCGTCAGCCATGACCGTGAGTTCGTATCGTCCCTGGCGACCCGGATTATTGAGCTGAGCCCAAGTGGGGTGATCGACTTCAGCGGTACTTATGACGATTACCTGCGTAGTCAGGGTGTGGTTTTCTAAGCACTGCGATTGAGTTGGAATGTGAAAGCCCCGTCCGGTGTGATGGGGCTTTTTTTTTGGGGTTGGGTTGGGTTGGGGTGTGTACATATCCGTTATTTAGGTAACGGCGACTTAGGGTTCCGCTCTTACAGCGGGTCACTTTTGGAAAAGAGCCCCAAAAGTAACCAAAAGGGCTCTTGCCCCACCACTCGGTGCCTCGCCTAGGCTCGGCATGCCCGCACTCCGGCACGCTTCCGCGGGCCGCCGCGATGGGCCATCCCTGGCCCATCGCGGCTAAATCGGCATCCTTGCCGATTTACCCGCTCCACCGTGCCTGCTTGCGGCCATCGTGGTTAACGGGGCGCCTAAGATCAAAAGCCAGATCAAAAGCAATAGCACAGCGGCCTACCGGCCGGCTTGAGTGTGGTGAAGCAACAGCAAGTGCAACGACAACGGCAACGGCAACAGCAACAGCAACAGCAACAGCAAAATCAGAAGCGGGCACGGTCCAAATGTGGGAGATTCTATGGTTGAGGGGCAACCCTCAACCAACCTTTGGTTGGTATTCGCTTTGTCCTTTCAGCAATGCAAATACCACTCGAGCAAGCTTACGGGCCAGCATTACCAGTACCTGAGTGGTGCTATAACCCCGCGCCCGTTGTGCTTGATAAAACTCCTTCCATGCAGCCGTTCGGCTGGCCGCCATTGCTGCGTTGTGCAAAAGACGACGCGCTTCTGAGTCGCCACGCTTGCTCAAGCTGCGACGATTATCTTTCTGTCCTGACTTAGAAACGCGTAA
>NZ_JARIXR010000016.1:0-157972 GCF_029269205.1 Pseudomonas sp. 1912-s
CACAGTCGATCAGTCGATTTAAGTTTCAGAAGCGCTACTTCAGGATCGCCAAAGGCCTGGCTGGACATCACGTTGCACTACGTCCGAACACTGAAAGTGACGGGCTGTTTGATGTCTATTTCTGCCATCACTTTTTGCGAACGATCGACGTGAAGCAGCCTGATTACGGTTCATAATGTGTCAACCATGTCCCCGTACATGTGTCCACCATGTGTCCGGTCCGTACAGGCTTTTCCAAAGTGGCCCGCTGTAAGAGCGGAACCATACGAGGCCGTTACCTAAATAACGGATATGCCCCCTCCAAAAGCCTAAACCGAAAACCTAGCCACCATGGTGTTGAGATCCACCGCCAACCGCGACAACTCCTGACTCGCCGCACTGGTCTGATTCGCCCCCGCCGACGTCTGTTGCGCCAGATCACGGATATTCATCAAATTGCGATCCACCTCCCGCGCCACCGCCGCCTGCTCTTCCGAGGCGCTGGCAATCACCAGGTTGCGCTCATTGATCAAGGTAAACGCCGAAGCAATCTCCTCCAGCGCCGTACCCGCCGACTTGGCAATATCCAGCGTCGAACGCGCCCGCGTGTTGCTCTGCTGCATGGAACTCACAGCCTGATCAGTCCCCTGCTGAATCCCGCTGATCATCTGCTCGATCTCCTGGGTCGACTGCTGCGTACGATGCGCCAACGCCCGCACCTCATCCGCCACCACCGCAAACCCACGCCCCGCATCCCCGGCCCGCGCCGCTTCAATGGCAGCATTCAGCGCCAGCAAATTGGTCTGCTCGGCAATCGAGCGAATCACATCCAGCACCTTGCTGATGCCATACACCTTCTGCGCCAAATCCTCCACCTGCGTCGCGTTGGCCGTCACATCATCGGCCAGGGACTCAATCGACAACACCGTCTGATGCACCTGCTCACGACCATGCTGGGCGATCCGGTCAGACTCACGCGACGCCTGGGACGTGGCCACCGCATTGCTCGCCACCTCCTCCACCGCCGCCGTCATCTGATTCACCGCAGTGGCCGCCTGTTCGATTTCCTGACTCTGCTGATGCAGCCCACGGGTCGCGTCTTCCGTCACGCAACTAAGTTCTTCGGAAGCCGACGCCAATTGGCTGGACGAATCGGAAATACGCCGGATGGTTTCCCGCAGGCTCTCCTGCATGCTTTTCAGCGCCTGCTGCAAACGCGCCGGCTCGTCCTTGCCGCTGACCGTAATCACGCCGGTCAGGTCGCCGCTGGCCACGCCCTGTGCGACTTTCAGCGACTGGGATAACGGCAGCACGATGCTGCGGGTCAGCAGCAACGCCAGGCCAATGGTGATCAACGCCGTCACGGCAATCATGCCGACTACCCAGCTGCGCGATTGGGCGAACACGCTTTGGGCCTGACTCGCCGCCTGATTGGCACTGACTTTGTTCAGCGTCACCAGCTCCCGCAAGGTGCCAGCCAACTCGTCGGCCAACTGGTTCATCTCACCGTTAACCACCTTGATCGCGTCTTCCAGCTGATTGGCCCGGGAAAACCCCATGACCTGCTCCTGGCGTTGCAGGTAGCGAGCTTCCTCGGCTTTGAAGCGATCGAACAGCACCCGTTCTTCAGGCAGCACAATCAAGCCTTCATAGAGAGACTGAGCCTTGTGCAGGCCGCTTTTCAGCTCGGTGATTTTCTGTTCATTCTGCGTGATCGCCTGCGGGTCGCGGTTGAGCAACAAGCGTAAGGTCAGGGCCCGCACCCGCAGCAGGTCCTGATTCATTTCACCGACCGCCATCACGCTGGGCAGCCAGTTGTTTTCCACCTGGTCCGACTGCTGGCGCATATTGCCCATCTGCAACAGGGCAAACCCGCCCAGGGCAAACACCATCAGCGCCAGCAAACCAAACCCCAGGCCGGCGCGAGGGGCAATATTCAGACTTCTGATATTCATGTTCGGAATCCTTCCAAAAGCGCTGCATCCACCTGCAGCGGGCTCTTGAAAGGTATCGGCGAGGAACGGGGTTTGCGTAAGACGAAAACGCGATATCAAAACGCCTTATGATCGCCCCGCCCCGGCTGTAGCGATTCAGCGTACGGTAAAGCTCTTTTGCGTCAGCAGGCGGTCGCCCTGGAACACCATGAAACGCCACTCCCCAGGCACGACCTCGTGATGCTCGGTGAACTCGAACGCCATCACCTCCTGCGGCGCACCGGGAACCAGCTTCTGAGTCACTTCGAGTTTGTCATGACGCACACCGTCCGGCGTGCGAATACCCGGAGTGAAGTAGAGCAAGGTCAGCGGCGTGTCTTCGACAGCTTTGCCAAGCAATTGATAGCGCAGCCCGAACTTGGTGCCCAGCTTCGCCGGCACCACGGTGGTGGCCTGGATCTGTTCGTTGCTGCGGCGCAGCACGCGCTCCCCGGCTTGCAGATCGGCTTTCGGGCCATCAAACACGCCGAACTCCACTGGGCCTTCGATACGCACTTCGGCACTGGCCAGGCTGCTGATCATCATCAGCGCCGCCAGGGCGCCTGAACGGGTGAATTGCATGCTGCACTCCTTGTTTGAGAAGGCCGCAGCTTATGACGCAGGGATGACGACAGGATGACAAACCCCTCACTTGGGCTTGGGCAAAATCGCCAGGAAATTGTCCCGGGCGACCTTTCTGGCCACGTCTTCAGGCAGCGCATCGAGGAACGGGTCGAAGCTGCGCATTTCCTTACCGAGCTTGTTGAAGCGCCCTACCACGTCTGAACCGAGCATGAAGCGGTCCGGGAAGCGCGCCACCAGTTTTACCCACTCAGGACGTGGCGTTCCCGCCTCATCCAGCAAGTAAGGCGTGAGCACGCTCCAGGACAGGTCGACGTACAGGTTCGGGTAAGCCTCCAGCAGGCGCGCCAGGGTGGGCAGCAAGAAATCCATCTGCGTCTGGTGCCGGTGGATTTCCATGCTGCTGCCCGCATGGGCCCAGATAAACCGGGTGTGCGGGTGGTTGCGCAGCGGCTCTTCCATTTCCGCCAGATACAACGGATTTTTCTCACGCTTGGAGGTGATGTTGGAGTGCACCATCACCGGCAAATCGTTCTCCGCTGCCAGGTGATAGATGCGGGTCATCGCCTCGTTATTGGCCCTTGGCGTGTCGCCGGAGGTCAGTGCGGTCAGGTCATCGTGACGGGTGAAGACTTCGCCGATGCCTTGCCACAGCCCCGGATTGAGGTCGAGCATGCGCTGGATGTGGGACGCCGCGTTTTTGTCGTTGGGGTTGAAACCGCTGAGGAACGGATGAAAGCGCTGACGTTGCTCCGGACTCAGTTTATTGACCGCGTCGGCGACGAACACGTCGGTGGCGCTGTACCAATAGGCGTCGGCGTCATCCCCGGCGTAATAGCGCGGGCGCTTGGGTTCGTCTTCGTGCCACTTCTTGGCCACGGGAATCCCGGAAATCATCACATGCTCGATGCGATTATCGGCCATGGCCTTGAGCAACTTGTCCATGCCCGCCGACTCCTGGAAGAAGTCGACGTAATGCAGGTGCGCATCGCTGTAGGCATAGTCGCGGGCCTGTACCGCAAGGCTCGCGGCAGCCAGCAACAGGGCAATACTCAGGCGGGTCCGGCGCACAGGGGCATCTCAAACAAGGGCTAATGAAGGTAGACCTCAAGCCGCGCCTGCGGGTTCAGCGGTAAACAACAGGGAACACCAAGGTGCCAGCATGCTCTATAACTGCATGACCTTCTTCCTGCCACCCTGTGAGGTTTGCCATGCCTGTTACCGTGAATACGCTGAACGCCGAAAACTTCCGCCACAGCGTCAATATCAATAACCACGAGCTGTTTACCGACCTGCCCAAGAGCCTGGGCGGCGACGACTCGGCGCCCTCTCCCCACGATTACTTCGATGCCGCGCTGGCATCGTGCAAGGCACTGACCGTCAAGCTCTATGCCCAGAAAAAAGATATTCCGCTCACCGGTGTCACCGTGGAAGTCACCCATGACAGCACCGAAGAGCAAAAGGGCAAATACACGCTCAACGTCAAACTCACCCTCAAGGGCGTACTCACCGACGAGCAGCGTGATGAGCTGCACCGTGTGGCGGATCGCTGCCCGGTGCACAAGCTGATGACCACGGCCGAAGTCACCATCGAGACCAAGCTCTCGGAAGGCGCCTTCAGCCAGTAGCGGCAACCTCCCGTCGAGCGGGTTATGCTCAGAGGCATCTAACCCGCTCAGATTGGGACGCACCATGACCACAGTGACCGTGATCCGCCCCCGCGCCGAAGACGTTGAAGGGCAACCGATCCTGCGCCCGTTGCCCTCCCGGCAATGCCGCAGCGTCGGGCCGTTCGTGTTTTTCGACCATATGCTGCACACCCGCTATACCCCGGGTACCGGCATGAATATTCGCCAGCACCCGCATATCGGCCTCTCCACCCTGACCTACCTGTTTGAAGGCGAACTCCTGCACAAGGACAGCCTGGGTTCCGACCAGGTGGTAAAGGCCGGGGATGTCAGCTGGATGACCGCCGGCAGCGCCATTGCCCACGTTGAGCGCAGCCCCGAAGCACTCAAGGCCAGTGGTTTTGGCCTGCACGGGCTGCAAGTGTGGCTGGCCTCGCCCAAGGAACATGAGCAAGGGCCCGGGCATTACAGCCATCACCCCGCCGCCAGCTTGCCGGTGAGTGACAACCTCGGCGTGCAGATTCGCCTGATTGCCGGCAGCGGCTTTTGCCTGGAATCGCCGGTGCCAGTGCTGTCGCCCACCCTGTATGCCGAGGTTCGAATGCAGACGGCCACCACGCTGCTGATCCCGGATGAGCATGCGGAACGGGCGGTGTATGTGCTGGAGGGTGAGGCGCAGCTGGAGGGCGAGGTGCTGGAGGTCCACAGCCTGGTGGTGTTACCGGCGGGCGAAAGCCTGGCGCTGTTTGCCGAGACGGATTGCCATCTGGTGGTGTTCGGCGGCGCGGCGCTGGACGGGCCACGGCGGATCAACTGGAATTTTGTCGCGAGTGACCCGGTGTTGATCGAGCAGGCTCGCCAGCGTTGGGCGGCCGGGGATTGGCCGACGGTGCCGGGGGAAAGTGAGCGGATCGAGTTGCCTGGAGGCAAGGCTTAAGCGCTTTATTGCCCATTAGATAGCCTTCGCGAGCAAGCCCGCTCCCACATTCGACCGCGTTCCTTCAATGGGAATGCGCTCGAATGTGGGAGCGGGCTTGCTCGCGAAGGGGCCAGCTCAGGGAACCGCGCTATCAGCCCTTGAACACTTCATCCAGCAAGTTATGCATCGACTGGAAGGCCCGTGCGGCGGTCTTCGCGTCATACATCATCTTGCCCGGCACGTTCGCGTGCGGGTCGGTAAACGAGTGCACTGCACCGCCGTAGCTCAGCAATTGCCAATCCACACCGGCGGCGTTCATTTCGTCTTCAAACGCCGGCAGTTGCTCTTTCGGCACCAGCGGGTCGGAAGCGCCGTGCAACACCAGCACTGAACCCTTGATGTTTTTCGCATCGGCCGGGTTCGGTGTGTCGAGGCTGCCGTGGAACGAAACGGCGGCTTTCAACGGCGCACCGGTACGCGCCAGCTCCAGGGAACAGCAGCCGCCGAAGCAGAAACCGAAGGTTGCCAGCTTCGAGGTATCCACCGCCGCTTCGGTCTGGGTTTTCAGGTGATCAAGCGCGACTTGCATGCGCTTGTTCAGCAGCGGCCGGTCATTCTTCAACGGCATCATCGCCGCACCGGCTTCATCGCCATTCGAAGGGCGAACAGTTTGCCCGTAAAGGTCGGCAAGCAGCACCACGTAGCCCTTGCTGGCCACGCTCTTGGCGATCTCTTCAGCGCCGGCACTGACACCCATCCAGTTCGGCGCCATCAACAACCCTGGCAGCGGGCCCTTATGACTGGCATCAAATGCCAGGCGGCTTTCATAAGACTGGCCATCAATCTGATAGACCACGGAACGCACGGTGATTTGGCTCATCATTTACTCCAGGTGAAAGGCTCTAGAACGAAAAAACCCGCCGAAGCGGGTTTTTCTACAACGGTGTTAAACCGACAGTTCAACCAACAGCTTGTTCAGTCGGCGCACATAAGCGGCCGGGTCTTTCAGGCTGTCGCCGGCAGCCAGGGCTGCCTGGTCGAAGAGGATGTGCGACAGGTCGCCAAAGCGCTCTTCGCTCTGCTCGCCGTCGAGTTTCTCGATCAGCGGGTGAGCCGGGTTGAATTCGAAGATCGGCTTGGAATCCGGAACCTTCTGACCGCTGGCTTCCAGGATCTGACGCATCTGCATGCCCAGGTCCTGCTCGCCGATGGCCAGAATCGCCGGGGAATCGGTCAGACGGTGGGAAACCCGCACTTCGCTGACGGCATCGCCCAAGGCGGTCTTGATGCGCTCAACCAGGCCTTCTTTGGACTTGGCCACTTCTTCAGCGGCTTTCTTGTCTTCTTCGGAATCCAGGTTGCCCAGGTCCAGGTCGCCACGGGCGACGTCAACAAAGCTCTTGCCGTCGAAGTCGCTGAGGTAGCTCATCAGCCACTCGTCGATGCGGTCGGTCAGCAGCAGCACTTCGATGCCTTTCTTGCGGAAGACTTCCAGGTGCGGGCTGTTCTTGACCTGAGCGTAGGTTTCGCCGGTCAGGTAGTAGATCTTGTCCTGACCTTCCTTGGCGCGCGCCAGGTATTCGGCCAGCGAAACGTTCTGCTCGCCGTCGTCACCGTGGGTCGAGGCGAAACGCAGCAGACCGGCAATTTTTTCCTTGTTGGCGAAATCTTCTGCCGGGCCTTCTTTCATGACCTGGCCGAAGTTTTTCCAGAAGCCCTTGTATTGCTCAGGCTCGTTCTTCGCCAGTTTTTCCAGCATGTCGAGGACACGCTTGGTCAGCGCCGACTTCATCGAGTCGATGATCGGATCTTTCTGCAGGATTTCCCGCGATACGTTCAGCGACAGGTCGTTGGAGTCGACCACGCCCTTGATAAAGCGCAGGTACAACGGGAGGAACGATTCCGCCTGGTCCATCACGAACACACGCTGCACGTACAGCTTCAGGCCTTTCGGCGCTTCACGCTGGTACAGGTCGAACGGAGCACGGGCCGGTACGTAGAGCAGCGAGCTGTATTCCAGCTTGCCTTCGACCTTGTTGTGGCTCCAGCTCAGCGGGTTTTCGTAGTCGTGAGCGATGTGCTTGTAGAACTCCTGGTATTCCTCGTCCTTGACTTCGGTACGAGGGCGGGTCCACAGGGCGCTGGCGCGGTTGACGGTTTCCCATTCCAGCGCAGGCTTTTCTTCGCCTTCCGCAGCGGCTTGTTCTTTCGGCAACTCGATCGGCAACGCGATGTGGTCGGAGTACTTCTTGATGATATTGCGCAGGCGCCAGCCATCGGCGAATTCGTCTTCACCGGACTTCAGGTGCAGGACAATGCGCGTACCGCGGTCAGCCTTGTCGATAGTGGCGATTTCAAACTCGCCCTCGCCCTTGGAAGACCAGTGCACACCTTCGCTGGCGGCAAGGCCGGCGCGGCGGCTGAAGACTTCAACCTTGTCGGCAACGATAAAGGCCGAGTAGAAGCCCACGCCGAATTGGCCGATCAGGTGCGAATCTTTCTTCTGGTCGCCCGACAGGTTCTTCATGAAATCAGCAGTGCCGGATTTGGCGATGGTCCCCAGGTGGGTGATCGCATCGTCACGGCTCATGCCGATACCGTTGTCTTCGAGGGTGACGGTTTTCGCGTCTTTGTCGAAGCTCACACGGATTTTCAGTTCCGCGCCGCCTTCCAGCAATTCAGGCTTGGACAGGGCTTCGAAACGTAATTTGTCGACAGCGTCAGAGGCGTTCGAGATCAATTCGCGAAGGAAAATTTCCTTGTTGGAATACAGCGAATGGATCATGAGGTGCAGCAGTTGCTTCACCTCGGTCTGGAAGCCCAGGGTTTCCTTTTGAGTTTCCACACTCATGGTCATCAAACTCCAATTGGATGGCAGTGGCCGCGCCCTTGAGGGTTGGCGGCGGGTTGTCATCAAAGTTGGGGGCTAAGACCAGGATTTCAAGGGCGAGCCGGTTCCTCAATCTTGAAATGCGCACGGGCGGTGGCAATCGGTTCAGCCTGGGTGCTTTGCCACGCCGTAATCGCCACATTGGCCACCCGCCGCCCCTGGCGCCACACCTGGCATTTGGCGTAGGTGTCGCGAAACTGGCCGGCGCGCAGGTAATCCAGGGAGAAATCGATGATTTTCGGCACGCCCGGCGCACCGGTGAACACCAGCAGATGCAAGGCGGCGGACAGCTCCATGAAGCCTGCAATCACCCCGCCGTGGATCGCCGGCAATATCGGGTTACCAATGTTGTCCTTGTTGGCCGGCATGCGGAACAGCAATTCATCCCCCAGGCGCGTGCATTCGATGCCGATCAGCTTGGCGTAGGGAATCAGGTTGAGCAGCGCGTCGTAGTTGCCGCGCTCGTGGGCCTGCTGCAGTCGGGTCTTGAACTGATGCTTCATGGCTGCTGCTCTCCCTTGATCGTATTACCCAGGCCCTGGCTGCCCTTGAGGCGCTTGCCCATGCGCATGAACGTGCCCACCACATGGGCAATCGGCTGCTGCGGGTCATCCTGGTAGGCAAAGCCACGGGTGAAGATCACGTCGGTGGTGACCCGGTAGCACTGGGCGAAACCGAACACCGGCCTGTGGGGTTCGGCCGGGTGCATGTAGTCGACACGCAGGTCCAGGGTCGGGCAGACCTCGAACTCCGGCAATACACACAGGGTGGCCATGCCGCAGGCGGTGTCCATCAAGGACGTCAGCGCGCCGCCGTGGATCACCCCGGTCTGCGGATCTCCGACGATATGCGGACCATAGGGCAATACCAGCGTCATACCGTCTTCACTGGCGGCATGCACCTGGATACCCAGTACCTGGCAGTGACGCAAGGCCGAAACAAAACGCGTGGCACGGGATAAAAGAGGATTTTCGGTCATTCGTTAAAGACTCTTATTAGTGTGAATCCGGCGGTGTAGACAACCTTGGTGAAAGTTCCCTTGGGAAACGCCTTATATATCTGTGAGATTTAAGGAACTAAGCGTTGGGCATAGGCTCGAAAGGCCAGTAGATATCTTCAATAAGGAGAAACACCCCATGCGCAAGACTTTAGCTATTTCCTTGATGTTGGCCGCTGCCCTCGGCCTCGCTGCCTGCGATAAAAAATCCGAGGACAAAGCTCAGGACGCCAACCAACATGCTGAACAAGCTCAAGAAAAAATGAGTGAAGCTCAGGATAAAGTGAACGACGCTGCAAAAGAAAACGCTGAAGCTGCCAAAGCCCAGCAGGAATCGAACAACGCAGCCGCAAAAGAAGCAGCACCTGCAACCGGTTCTTGAGTCTGACGACTTGAACACCGTGGCTTGAAAAGTCATGTTGCAAAAGAAAGCCCGCCAAGTGCGGGCTTTACTTTGTCCGCTGCTTTTATCAGGGGAGCAAAGTGCGAAAAGTCGGACTAAGCCCCGCTCCTGACGCTGAATAACAGCCATAAAAAATGCCCCGAATCGTTTGATACGGGGCATTTTCGATTACAACGTTTGGCCAGAAGCTTTAAGCAATCGCTTCGCTGCGCTTGCCCAGCAGCCGGTCAATAACCACGGCGACCACCAGGGTCATCACCGAAGGCACCAACCACGCCAGGCCCTGCTCGCTCAACGGCAGGTGAGCCAGTTGCGATGGCATCCAGTCCGCCAGGCCTGCGCCCTTCAGCGCATCAATGCAGCCGAAGATGAACGACACCAGCATCACCGGGCCCACGATACGGCCCTGCTCCTGCCAGAAGTCCTTACAGAAGCTCAGGGCCACCAGCACGATGCACGGCGGATAGATCGCGGTGAGTACCGGGATCGAGAACGCAATCAGCTTGGTCAGGCCCAGGTTGGACACAAACAGCGAGAACACCGCCAGGATCACCACCAGGGTCTTGTAGGACAGCGGCAACACACGGCTGAAGTACTCGGCGCAGGCGCAGGTCAGGCCCACCGCCGTCACCAGGCACGCCAGGGAAATCAGCACGGCGAGGAAGCCGCTGCCCAGGGAGCCGAAGGTGTGCTGGACGTAAGCGTGCAGCACGGCGGCGCCGTTGGCAGCACCGGCGGCCACTTCATGGCTGCCCGAGCCGAGGCGGAACAGGCTGATGTACACCAGCGCCAGGCCCACGCCGGCAATCAGCCCGGCAATGATCGCGTACCGGGTGATCAGCTTCGGCGACTCGACGCCACGGGAGCGGATCGCATTGACGATCACGATGCCGAACACCAGGGCACCGAGGGTATCCATGGTCAGGTAACCATTGATAAAACCCTGGGAGAACGGAGCAGCCACGTACTCAGGGGTGGCGACACCCACATCACCGGCTGGCAGGGCGAAGGCAGCGATGCCCAGCACGGCCAGGGCGATGATCTTCAACGGCGCCAGGAAGCGACCGACGGTATCCAGCAGACGGCCCGGGTACAGGGAGATGAAGAACACCAACAGGAAATACACCGAGCTGTAGAGGAACAGCGCCAGCGGGCTTTCACCGGTCAGCGGCGCCAGGCCCACTTCAAAGGAAACGGTGGCGGTTCGCGGGGTGGCGAACAACGGGCCGACTGCGAGGTAAGCAGCCGCTGCCAGCAAGCCACCGGCGATCTTGCCGATCGGGCTGCTCAACGCGTCCATGCCACCACCGACCTTGGCCAGGGCGACGACAGTGATCACCGGCAAACCGACCGCGGTGATCAGGAAGCCCAGCGCCGCCATCCAGACATGAGGCCCGGACTGCAAACCGACGATAGGCGGGAAGATGATGTTGCCGGCGCCCACGAACAGGGCAAAAGTCATAAAGCCCAACGCCAGGATGTCCTGGCTTTTCAACACTTTCATTTGAGGAAATACCACACTACTGAATCGGAATTTAGAGAGGGCTTCCCTATGGATGAGGGAAATACTGCCGGTCCTGATGGGGACTGACGGGTCTAGCGCGGGGCTTCCTTTTGGGATGCGCACGCATAAAGAGGCGGCTAGCCTAACGAATTTGCGGGTCAAACGCACTGTTGCGGGGCGAACTGTCCGATAAGCGACATTTTTATGTCGCGTTTTCATATCTAAATTTTGAAATACGATCAAATGTGCGAGCAAGCCCGCTCCCACATTTTAATCTCCACCAACCTTCAGAATGCACAAAGGCCACCCGAAGGTGGCCTTTGTGGGGTGAAGCGTCAGTTAAGCGCGAGGCTTACTTGACAGCCCAACCGGTCAGCTCGGACAAAGCCTTGCCGATGTCTGCCAGCGAACGCACGGTTTTAACGCCTGCGTCTTCCAGGGCAGCAAACTTCTCGTCTGCAGTGCCCTTGCCGCCAGAGATGATTGCGCCAGCATGGCCCATGCGCTTGCCAGCAGGGGCAGTCACACCAGCGATGTAGGAAACAACCGGCTTGGTCACGTGTGCCTTGATGTAGGCAGCCGCTTCTTCTTCAGCCGAACCGCCGATCTCACCGATCATCACGATCGCTTCGGTCTTCGGGTCTTCCTGGAACAGTTTCAGGATGTCGATGAAGTTCGAGCCTGGGATCGGGTCACCGCCGATGCCGACGCAAGTCGACTGACCGAAACCGGCGTCAGTAGTCTGCTTGACAGCTTCGTAGGTCAGGGTGCCGGAACGGGAAACGATACCGACTTTGCCTGGCAAGTGAATGTGACCTGGCATGATGCCGATCTTGCATTCGCCTGGAGTGATCACGCCTGGGCAGTTAGGGCCGATCAGGGTAACACCCAGCTCGTCGCACTTAACTTTAGCGTCCAGCATGTCCAGGGTAGGAATGCCTTCGGTGATGCAAACGATCAGCTTGATGCCGCCGAATGCTGCTTCCAGGATGGAGTCCTTGCAGAAAGGAGCTGGAACGTAGATCACGCTGGCGGTGGCGCCAGTGGCAGCTACAGCATCTTTCACGGTGTTGAACACTGGGAGCCCCAGGTGCTCGGTGCCGCCTTTGCCCGGAGTAACGCCACCGACCATCTTGGTGCCGTATTCGATGGCTTGCTGGGTGTGGAAACTACCTTGCGAACCGGTAATACCCTGGCAAATAACCTTGGTGTCTTTATTGATCAGGACGCTCATTATTTGCCCTCCGCAGCTTTGACAACTTGTTGAGCAGCGTCGGTCAGGCTGGTAGCAGCGATGATGTTCAAACCGCTTTCTGCCAGTACTTTAGCGCCCAGTTCAGCGTTGTTACCTTCAAGGCGAACAACCACCGGGATTTTAACGCCGACTTCTTTCACTGCACCGATGATGCCTTCGGCAATCATGTCGCAACGAACGATGCCGCCGAAGATGTTGACCAGTACTGCTGCGACGTTGGAGTCGGACAGGATGATCTTGAACGCTTCGGTAACGCGTTCTTTGGTGGCACCGCCGCCTACGTCGAGGAAGTTGGCTGGTTTGCCGCCATGCAGGTTGACGATGTCCATGGTACCCATGGCCAGGCCAGCACCGTTGACCATGCAACCGATGTTACCTTCCAGGGCTACGTAGTTCAGTTCGAACTTGGCAGCGTGCGCTTCGCGCGGATCGTCTTGCGACGGATCGTGGAAAGTCTTCAGCTTAGGCTGACGGTACATGGCGTTGGCGTCGATGTTGATCTTGGCGTCGAGGCAATGCAGATCGCCGTCAGCCTTGATCACCAGCGGGTTCACTTCCAGCAGGGCCAGATCGTGATCCTGGAACAGTTTGGCCAGACCTACGAAGATCTTGGCGAACTGGGCAACTTGCTTGCCTTCCAGACCCAGCTGGAAAGCCAGCTCGCGACCCTGGAATGGCTGAGCGCCAACCAGTGGATCGATAGTGGCTTTCAGAATTTTTTCTGGGGTTTCTTCGGCGATCTTCTCAATGTCCACGCCACCTTCGGTGGAGGCCATGAACACGATGCGACGGCTCGAACGGTCAACGACAGCGCCCAGGTACAGCTCTTTAGCGATATCAGTGCACGATTCAACCAGGATCTTGGTGACTGGCTGGCCATTGGCATCAGTCTGGTAAGTCACCAGACGCTTGCCCAGCCACTGCTGAGCGAAGGCTTTGGCGTCTTCTTTGCTGCGAACCAGCTTGACGCCGCCCGCTTTACCGCGACCACCAGCGTGAACCTGGGCTTTGACAACCCACTCGGTGCCGCCGATTTTGTCGCAAGCTTCTGCTGCTGCTTCCGGGGTGTCTACTGCGTAACCCTTGGATACTGGCAGGCCGTATTCAGCGAACAGCTGCTTACCCTGATACTCGTGAAGATTCATGCTTATTACCGTCTTCGTTAGGTACTGCGCATTCGGCGCTGCGCTCTTTATTGAGTGCCGCGCCACCTGTGACTGCTGCTTGCACAGTCAAACCACCAAAGGCCTGAACCCTGGGTGGTGAAACTGCGCAAGACTGCGTCCAGCGGATATTCCGCGGTGAGTCTTGCGCACAAGGCTCACGACGGGCAACCGCCGTGGTTTCTTATTATCTCGCTTAGCGCTTCTTCTTGTTGGCGATGTGGATGGCATGGCCATTCACTGCCAACGCGGCTTCGTGCAGCGCTTCGGACAGGGTCGGATGGGAGAAAACCATCATGCCGATGTCTTCGGCGCTGGTGCCGAATTCCATACCGATTGCGCCTTGCTGAACCAGTTCTGCTGCGCCTGGGCCAATCACGTGGACGCCCAATACGCGGTCAGTCTTGGCATCAGCGATGACTTTGACAAAACCACCGGTGTCGTTGGCTGCCATGGCACGGCCAGAAGCGGCAAACGGGAAGGTGCCGACGTTAACTTCAACGCCTTCAGCTTTCAACTGCTGTTCGTTCTTGCCGACCCATGCAATTTCCGGGTGGGTGTAGATAACAGACGGGATCAGGTCATAGTTCATCTGGGTTTTGTGACCCTTGATGCGTTCGACAACCATGATGCCTTCTTCGGAAGCCTTGTGCGCCAGCATCATGCCGCGAACCACGTCGCCAATGGCGTAGACGCCCGGCACGGTGGTAGCGCAGTGATCGTCAACGTGGATGAAACCACGCTCGTCGATGTTCACGCCGCTGTCGGAAGCCAACAGATCAGTGGTCACTGGACGGCGCCCAACGGCTACGATCAGCTTGTCGAAAGTGATGGTCTGTTCGCCATCCTTGTCGGTGTAGGTCACGACTACTTCGTCGCCGTTAACCTTGGAACCGGTAACGCGAGCGCCCAGCTTGATGTCCAGACCTTGTTTGGTCAGGGTTTTCAGCGCTTCTTTGGACACTGCGGTGTCGGCAGCCAACAGGAACGTGTCCAGGGCTTCCAGCACGGTGACTTCGGAACCCAGACGGGACCAGACCGAACCCAGTTCCAGGCCGATCACGCCAGCGCCGATCACGCCCAGACGTTTTGGAACCGATTGGAATTCCAGGGCGCCGGTCGAATCAACGATTACGTTCTGGTCAACGGGAGCCGGTGGAATGTCGATTGGACGCGAACCTGGAGCCAGGATCACGTTCTCGGCTTCGATGACTTCTACCGAACCGTCAGGCTTGGTGATTTCAACTTTCTTGCCGGCCAGCAGTTTGCCGTGGCCTTGCAGGGAAGTAACGCCGTTGGCCTTGAACAGGGTAGCAACGCCGGAAGTCAGGCCTTTAACGATGTTGGCCTTGCGGCCGACCATTGCTGGCACGTCCATGGTCACGCCAGCGTGGTTGATGCCGTGGATGGCAAAACCGTCTTGCGCTTCGTGGAATTTCCAGGAGCTGTCCAGCAGCGCCTTGGAAGGAATGCAGCCAACGTTCAGGCAAGTACCGCCCAACGCCAGTTTGCCTTCCTTGTCGGTGTATTTTTCGATGCAAGCAGTCGAGAGGCCCAGTTGTGCGGCCTTGATGGCGGCAACGTAGCCGCCAGGGCCCGCACCAATCACTACAACGTCAAATTTCTGCGACATGAAAAAAAATCCTCTTTAGCTAAAAGCTTCAAGCCGTGAGCCGCACTCCGGCCTGCCTTGCGACAGGGTGGGTAGTGCGGCTCACCGCCGCTTTATCAGATATCCAGCAGCAGACGAGCCGGGTCTTCCAGCAGGTTCTTGATGGTCACCAGGAAAGTCACGGCTTCTTTACCATCGATCAGGCGGTGATCGTACGACAGCGCCAGGTACATCATCGGGCGGATAACCACTTGGCCGTTGATCGCCATAGGACGCTGCAGAATGTTGTGCATGCCCAGGATCGCAGCTTGTGGCGGGTTGACGATCGGGGTCGACATCATCGAACCGAAAGTACCACCGTTAGTGATGGTGAAGGTACCACCGGTCATCTCGTCGATGGTCAGTTTGCCGTCACGGGCTTTCTTGCCGAAGTTGGCGATGCCGCCTTCGATTTCAGCCAGGCTCATCAGTTCGGCGTTACGCAGAACCGGTACTACCAGGCCACGGTCGCTGGATACGGCAACGCCGACGTCAGCGTAGCCGTGGTAAACGATGTCGCCGCCGTCGATGGAAGCGTTGACTGCCGGGAAGCGTTTCAGCGCTTCGGTGGCCGCTTTCACGAAGAACGACATGAAGCCCAAACGTACGCCGTTGTGGCTCTTTTCGAAGAGATCCTTGTACTTCGAACGCAGGGCCATGACTTCGGTCATGTCGACTTCGTTGAAAGTGGTCAGCATCGCCATGTTCGACTGTGCTTCAACCAGGCGCTTGGCCACGGTGGCACGTACGCGGGTCATCGGTACGCGCTTCTCGGTGCGGTCGCCAGCGGCGAACACAGGCGCAGCGGCAGCCGGGGCAGCAGCCTTGGCAGGTGCGGCAGCCGGAGCGTTTTTCTTGGCTTCAACCGCGGCAACCACGTCTTCCTTGGTCACGCGGCCGTCTTTGCCGGTGCCTTTGATGGAAGCCAGGTTGATGCCGTTTTCGTCAGCCAGCTGACGCGCAGCCGGGGCAGCGATTGGATCTTCAGCGCCCGCAGCCGGTGCAGCAGCTGGAGCTGCGGCAGCAGCCGGTGCAGCAGCGGCAGGAGCAGGAGCAGCGGCAGCAGCACCGCCCTCTTCGATCGAGCCCAGTACCTGGTTCGACAGAACGGTAGCGCCTTCTTCGGCAACGATTGCGCCCAGCACACCGTCAGCTTCAGCCAACACTTCCAGAACGACTTTGTCGGTCTCGATGTCGACGATCAGGTCGTCACGCTTGACGGCCTCGCCTGGTTTCTTGTGCCAGGTGGCAACGGTGCCATCGGCAACCGATTCCGGGAATGACGGGGCTTTGATTTCGATAGCCATTATCTGTGGGTCCTTAAAATTCGGTTTCAGTCAGCGCGAAGGCGTTAAACAGTGAAAGCATCTTGCAGCAGTTTTTCCTGCTGCTCGGCGTGCATCGATGCATAACCACAAGCAGGTGCAGCAGAAGCATCACGACCGGCATACTCCAGGCCCAGTGCCTGTTTGTGGTTGCCGATGCTGCGACGCAGGTGATGCTGGCTGCTGTACCAAGCGCCCTGGTTCATCGGTTCTTCCTGACACCACACCACGTTGGTGAGGTTGGTGTAAGGCGCGATGGCCTCCATCAGGTCGTCTTCCGGGAACGGGTAAAGCTGCTCGATCCGCACGATGGCGATGTCTTCGCGGCCTTCGGCACGGCGTTTTTCCAGCAAGTCGTAATAGACCTTGCCGCTGCACAGGATCAGGCGAGTGACCTTGGCGGCGTCGAGGGTGTCGATTTCTGGAATAACGGTCTGGAACGAACCATCAGCCAGATCTTCCAGGGTCGAGATGGCCAATTTATGACGCAACAGCGATTTCGGCGTCAGCACTACCAGCGGCTTGCGCAGCGGGCGGATCACCTGGCGACGCAGCAAGTGGTAGATCTGGGCCGGGGTAGTCGGCACGCACACCTGGATGTTGTGCTCGGCGCACAATTGCAGGTAACGCTCCAGACGGGCCGAGGAGTGCTCCGGACCCTGACCTTCATAACCGTGTGGCAGCAGCATGGTCAGACCGCACAGACGGCCCCACTTGTGCTCGCCGCTGGTGATGAACTGGTCGATAACCACCTGGGCACCGTTGGCAAAGTCGCCGAACTGGGCTTCCCAGATCACCAATGCCTGAGGCGTGGTGGTCGAGTAGCCGTATTCGAACGCCAGTACGGCCTCTTCGGACAGGAACGAATCGTACAGGTCGAAACGTGGCTGGCCTTCGTACAGGTTCTGCAACGGGATGTAGGTGCCCGCGTCTTTCTGGTTGTGCAGCACAGCGTGACGGTGCGAGAACGTACCACGGCCGATGTCCTGGCCGGTCATGCGGATCGGGTGACCTTCGAACGCCAGGGTCGCGTACGCCATGGTTTCGGCGTAACCCCAGTTGATCGGCAGGCCGCCGGCTTGCATCTTCTGACGGTCTTCGTAGATCTTCGCAACCTGGCGCTGTACGACGAAGCCGTCTGGAATTTCCAGCAGCTTGGCAGACAGTTCCTGCAGGGTTTTCAGATCGAACGAGGTGTCGTGACGCGCCGTCCAGGCGTGGCCCAGGTACGGACGCCAGTCAACGAACAACTCTTTGTTCGGCTCTTTGACCAGGCTTTTTACCACGTGCAGACCATTGTCCAGCGCGTTGCGGTATTCATCGATCTTCGCCTGAACACGTGCATCGTCCACTACGCCGGCCTTGATCAGGCTGTCGGCGTACAGCTCACGGGTGGTGCGCTGCTTGGTGATTTGCTGGTACATCAACGGTTGGGTGCCGCTAGGCTCATCCGCTTCGTTGTGACCGCGACGGCGGTAGCAGACCAGGTCGATGACCACGTCACGCTTGAACTGCATGCGGTAATCAATGGCCAGTTGGGTCACGAACAACACGGCTTCCGGATCATCGCCATTCACATGGAGGATCGGCGCCTGGATCATCTTGGCCACGTCGGTCGCGTACTCGGTAGAGCGTGCGTCCAGCGGGTTGCTGATGGTGAAGCCCACCTGGTTGTTGATGACGATGTGAACGGTACCGCCAGTCTTGAAGCCGCGGGTCTGCGACATCTGGAACGTTTCCAGGACCACGCCTTGACCTGCGAATGCCGCGTCACCGTGGATGGAAATCGGCAGGACCTTCTCACCGGTGGAGTCGTTACGACGATCCTGGCGAGCACGTACAGACCCCTCGACCACTGGAGAAACGATTTCCAGGTGGGATGGGTTGAACGCCATGGCCAGGTGAACTTCACCGCCGGTGGTCATTACGTTGGACGAGAAGCCCTGGTGGTATTTAACGTCACCGGAACCCAGCTCAACCTTTTTCTTGCCTTCGAACTCGTCGAACAGCTCGCGCGGGTTCTTGCCGAAGGTGTTGACCAGCACGTTCAAACGGCCACGGTGGGCCATGCCGATCACGATTTCCTTGGTGCCGTAGGAGCCGGAACGCTGGATCAGCTCGTCGAGCATCGGAATCAGGCTTTCGCCGCCTTCCAGGCCGAAACGCTTGGTGCCCGGGTATTTGGTACCCAGGTATTTTTCCAGGCCTTCCGCTGCGGTGACGCGCTCGAGCAAGTGGCTCTTGACGTCCGCGGACAGCACTGGACGGCCACGCACGCCTTCAAGACGGTGCTGGAACCAGTGGCGCTGCTCGGAATCAGTGATGTGCGTAAATTCGGCACCGATGGTGCGGCAATATGTCTGCTGCAACGCTTCGTGAATTTCGCGTAGGCTCGCTTCCTCTTTGCCGATGAACAGGTCGCCGGCACGGAAGGTCGTATCAAGATCGGCATTGGTCAAGCCGTAATGATTGATCGACAGGTCTGCAGGTGCAGGACGCTGCCACAGCCCCAGCGGGTCAAGCTGGGCTGCCTGGTGGCCACGCATACGGTAGGCCTGGATCAGTCGCAGTACTTCAACTTGCTTCTTCTCGTGCTCACTGCTCACGCTTCCGGCGGAAACCGGCTGGGCGCGGCGCTGGTTCTTTGCCAGCAGCACGAACTGATCGCGAATTGTTGCATGCGATACATCGGTGGCAGCGTTGCCGTCTGAAGACAACGTCTGAAATTTGGTGCGCCATTCTTCTGGCACAGCGTTAGGGTCGTGCAGGTAGAGCTCATAAAGCTCTTCCACATAGGCAGCGTTACCACCTGAAAGATAGCCGCTGTTCCACATGCGCTGCATCACGCTTTCTTGCATGCTTGGTCACCCTCGATTTGGGGACACCACCGGCGAAAACACCGAGTTTGCTTGCAAAAGGCCAAGTGCAGCGACCAAAACAAGCCACTTAGGATCACGCTGATAGTTCGGGTACCAACCCGAATGCCCCTGCTTGTCTCATTTCTTCAAAATAAGAGCCGCGGCTTTGTAAGTCGCTGCTCAAGTTAAAACTACGGCGCCGGTTGAAGCCTGCGCCGTAGCATCTACGGGCACAACGGTCCTGCTTTTACTACAACGTCGGTTACACGCCGCTTTGCAGCAGCATGCTACGTACGTGACCAATGGCCTTAGTCGGGTTCAGGCCTTTGGGACATACGTTGACGCAGTTCATGATCCCGCGGCAGCGGAATACGCTGAACGGGTCATCCAGCGAAGCCAGACGCTCGGCAGTCTTGGTGTCACGGCTGTCTGCCAGGAAGCGGTACGCTTGCAGCAGGGCAGCCGGGCCCAGGAACTTGTCCGGGTTCCACCAGAAGGACGGGCAGGAAGTCGAGCAGCAAGCGCACAGGATGCACTCGTACAGACCGTCCAGCTTCTCGCGCTCTTCCGGGGTCTGCAGACGTTCGATGGCCGGAGCCGGCGTGTCGTTCTGCAGGAATGGCTTAACCTTTTCGTATTGCTTGTAGAAGATGCTCATATCGACGACCAGGTCACGGATAACCGGCAAACCTGGCAGTGGACGAACGATCAGCTTGTTGCCTTTAACCACGGCAGACAGCGGCGTGATGCACGCCAGGCCGTTTTTGCCGTTGATGTTCATGCCGTCGGAACCGCAGACACCTTCACGGCAAGAGCGACGATAGGAGAAACCTTCGTCCTGCTCTTTAACCAGGGCCAGTACGTCCAGCACCATCAGGTCTTTACCACCGGTATCGACCTGGAATTCCTGCATGAACGGCGCGGCGTCCTGATCAGGGTTGTAGCGATAAACACTGACTTTCAACATGGCAGCCACCCTTAGTAAGTCCGAATCTTCGGTTCAAACGTCGGAACCGTCTTCGGCGAGAAGTTCACGGCACGCTTGGTTACGCGCTTGTCACCCGGGAAGTACAGGGTGTGGCACAACCAGTTTTCGTCGTCGCGGTCTTCATAGTCTTCACGAGCGTGAGCACCACGGGATTCTTTACGAACCTCGGCAGCAATCGCGGTCGCTTCAGCCACTTCCAGCAGGTTTTGCAGCTCAAGGGCTTCGATGCGAGCGGTGTTGAACGCCTGGCTCTTGTCGTTGATCTTGACGTTGGCGATGCGCTTGCGCAGGTCGGCCAGCTGGGCAATACCCTTCTGCATGTATTCGCCGGTACGGAACACACCGAAGTAGTTCTGCATGCAGCTTTGCAGCTCTTTACGCAGGGAAGCGACGTCTTCGCCTTCGGTACGCGAGTTCAGGCCATCCAGACGTGCCAGGGCAGCGTCGATGTCGGACTGGCGTGGACGAGCGTAATCAACGCCTTCCTTCAGGGTCTGCTCCAGGAACAGGCCGGCAGCGCGACCGAATACCACCAGGTCGAGCAGCGAGTTACCGCCCAGGCGGTTGGCACCGTGAACCGATACGCAGGCCACTTCACCGACCGCGAACAGACCAGGGATGATCTGGTCAACGCCGTCGGCGTCCTGGGTGATCGCCTGGCCATGAATGTTGGTGGCAACGCCGCCCATCATATAGTGGCAAGTTGGAACAACCGGGATCGGCGCAACAGCCGGGTCAACGTGAGCAAAGGTCTTGGACAGCTCCATGATGCCTGGCAGACGGCTATGCAGAACTTCTTCACCGAGGTGATCGAGCTTCAGCATTACGTGGTCGCCATCAGGGCCACAGCCGTTACCGGCGATGATCTCTTTAACCATGGAACGGGCTACAACGTCACGACCGGCAAGGTCTTTGGCGTTCGGAGCATAACGCTCCATGAAACGCTCGCCGTTCTTGTTGATCAGGTAACCACCTTCACCACGGCAACCTTCTGTAACCAGTACACCGGCGCCGGCGATGCCGGTCGGGTGGAACTGCCACATTTCGATGTCCTGTACCGGGACGCCTGCACGCAGGGCCATGCCGATACCGTCACCGGTGTTGATCAGGGCGTTGGTAGTAGAAGAGTAGATACGGCCTGCACCGCCGGTCGCCAATACGGTGGCGTTAGCCCGCACGTAAGAGGTTTCGCCGGTTTCGATACAGATAACGATCATGCCTACAAAGGCACCGTCTTCGTTCTTCACCAGGTCGACGCCGTAGTATTCGTTGAGGAATACGGTGCCGGCCTTCAGGTTGGCCTGGTACAGGGTGTGCAACAGCGCGTGACCGGTACGGTCGGCTGCGGCGCAGGTACGGGCGGCCTGGCCACCTTTACCGAAGTCTTTCGACTGACCGCCGAACGGACGCTGGTAGATGCGGCCCTGTTCGGTACGGGAGAACGGCAGACCCATGTGTTCCAGCTCGAAGACCGCTTCCGGGCCGACGGAGCACATGTATTCGATAGCGTCCTGGTCACCGATATAGTCGGAACCCTTGACGGTATCGTACATGTGCCAGCGCCAGTCATCGTTTGGATCGGCAGAGGCGATGGCGCACGTGATGCCACCCTGGGCCGAAACGGTGTGGGAGCGGGTCGGGAACACCTTGGTGATTACGGCAGTCTTGTGACCGCCCTGGGCCAGCTGCAGCGCAGCGCGCATGCCGGCACCGCCGCCGCCAATGATAATGGCGTCGAATGAAAGCGTATTAACTGTGTTAGCCATGAATCAGATACCCCAAAGAATCTGCACACCCCAGACGAAGTAAGCGAACATCGCGACGCCGCATACTGCCTGGAAGAGAAACCGTACTGCTGTCGCGGACTTGCCCAGCGCCATTGGCGTCAGGTAGTCGGTCGCGATGGTCCACATGCCAACCCAGGCGTGAGCGCCCAGGGCTACAAGGGCCAGCAGACTGAAGATGCGCATCCCGTTGTGAGCGAACAGGCCGTGCCATTGGGCGTAGCCAATGCCAGGGTTCGCCGCGAGGTACCCGATCAGGAAAATGAAATAAGCCGCGAGAACAACCGCAGACACACGTTGCGCCATCCAGTCATAGAGGCCCGAACGCGACAGGTTCGTAACGCTGGTTACCATATCCAAACTCCCGCCAGAACGATCAGCACCACGGAAATGGCGATGACGATTTTCGAGCCCAGCTTGCCGCCTTCCAGCGTCTCACCGATACCCATGTCCATGATCAAGTGGCGAATACCGGCCACAAGGTGATAAAGCAGAGCGGACAGGAGGCCCCAGGCGACGAATTTGGCCAGCGGACTGGTCAAGCATGCCTTCACCTCGGCGTACCCTTCTTCCGAACCCAGGGATTTGCTCAATGCATAAAGCATGATGCCCAGGCCAAGAAACAGGATGATGCCGGATACACGGTGCAGGAACGACGTTACGCCGGTGATGGGGAGTTTGATGGTCCTTAGGTCTAGGTTTACAGGTCGTTGGCTATTCACGGCTTTTTTTCACACTGAAGAGCCCCTAACAATCAGGGCAAAGTTGTTGGGGAGTGCACTGGTCAGGTAACCACCACCCAGGGAGTGCGACCCCCATCAAAACGGGCCCAAAAGCCCCTGGCGGTCGGAGGCCGAGTATAGACAGTTAGGCAACTAATGACAACGCGCACTCCTCACCCTAATAGCGCATTGCGCTGGCGGCATAAAAGGCGTAAATGGCAGGTAATTTCGAGGAAAAAGTACGGTTAAAGCCTTCTGGCGCAAGACTTTAGGCAAATTGACATCTGGATTTATATCAATATAGTGGTGCGGGCCCTGCGTGGGGGGTCTGTCTGATGATTTGAAGCATAAATAGGAGGCCACATGGCTGACAAAAAAGCGCAGTTGATCATCGAGGGCGCAGCCCCCGTCGAGCTGCCCATTTTAACCGGCACCGTTGGTCCCGATGTTATCGACGTACGGGGCCTGACGGCCACGGGCCGTTTTACATTCGACCCAGGCTTCATGTCGACCGCCTCATGCGAGTCGAAGATCACCTATATCGACGGTGATAACGGTATCTTGCTGCACCGCGGCTACCCGATCGAACAGCTTGCTGAACAGTCGGACTACCTGGAAACCTGCTACCTGCTGCTTAATGGCGAACTGCCAACAGCTGAGCAAAAGGCCCAGTTTGTCAGCACCGTGAAGAACCACACCATGGTTCACGAGCAGTTGAAGACCTTCTTCAACGGCTTCCGTCGCGACGCCCACCCGATGGCCGTCATGTGCGGTGTAGTCGGCGCCCTGTCGGCCTTCTATCACGACTCCCTGGACATCAATAACCCGCAGCATCGCGAAATTTCCGCGATCCGCCTGGTTGCCAAGATGCCGACCCTGGCCGCAATGGTTTACAAGTACTCCATGGGTCAACCCATGATGTACCCGCGCAACGACCTGACGTACGCGGAAAACTTCCTGCACATGATGTTCAACACCCCGTGCGAGATCAAACCGATCAGCCCGGTGCTGGCCGCCGCGATGGACAAGATCTTCATCCTCCACGCCGACCACGAACAGAACGCCTCGACGTCCACCGTGCGCCTGGCAGGTTCCTCGGGTGCCAACCCGTTCGCCTGTATCGCCGCCGGTATCGCCGCACTGTGGGGCCCTGCCCACGGCGGTGCGAACGAAGCCGTATTGACCATGCTTGATGAAATCGGCGATGTCTCGAACATCGACAAGTTCATCGCCAAGGCCAAGGACAAGAACGATCCGTTCAAGCTGATGGGCTTCGGTCACCGGGTCTACAAGAACCGCGACCCGCGTGCCACCGTGATGAAGAAGACCTGCGACGAAGTACTGAAGGAACTGGGGATCAAGAACGATCCGCAACTCGAACTGGCCATGCGCCTGGAAGAGATCGCCCTGACCGACCCGTACTTCATCGAACGCTCGCTGTACCCGAACGTCGACTTCTACTCGGGGATCATCCTCAAGGCGATCGGCATTCCAACCAGCATGTTCACCGTGATCTTCGCCCTGGCGCGCACCGTAGGCTGGATCTCCCACTGGAAAGAAATGCTCTCCAGCCCGTACAAGATTGGCCGCCCGCGCCAGCTGTACACCGGCTACGAGTCGCGTGACATCACCAAGCTGGAAGACCGCAAGTAAGCTAACCGCTACTTGGCAACACCGAAAACGGCCTCCTTTGATAGGGAGGCCGTTTTTATTTGTGCCGGATTTGAGAAACAGTTTTGTCGTATCCGTTACCAATAAAGGCAAAAAAAAGCCCCGATCTCACGACCGGGGCTTTTTTTGTAACGGTTACAGCTTAATGGCTAACCGCCCCACTCGCCCCCAGGCCCGTCTGCGAACGGACAAACTGCGGGAAGTACAGCGCACGTTCCTTCTCTGCCGCCGCCGACTTGTCGGTGATGGAGAAGAACCAGATACCGATGAACGCAATGATCATCGAGAACAGCGCCGGGTACTCGTAAGGGAAGATCGCCTTCTCATGGTGCAGGATCGAGACCCAGATGGTTGGGCCGAGGATCATCAGGCCAACGGCACTGATCAAGCCCAGCCAGCCACCAATCATTGCACCGCGGGTGGTGAGGTTTTTCCAGTACATGGAAAGCAGCAGCACCGGGAAGTTACAGCTGGCGGCAATGGAGAACGCCAGGCCCACCATGAACGCGATGTTCTGGCTTTCAAACAGGATACCCAGACCAATGGCCAGCACTGCCAGGGCGATGGTGGTGATCTTCGATACACGAATCTCATCCTTCTCGTTGGCCTTGCCTTTCTTGATCACGCTGGCGTACAGGTCATGGGACACCGCCGAAGCACCCGCCAGGGTCAAACCGGCAACCACTGCCAGGATGGTGGCAAACGCCACGGCCGAGATGAAGCCCAGGAAGATACTGCCGCCCACCGCGTTGGCCAGGTGCACCGCCGCCATGTTGTTACCGCCGAGCAAGGCACCTGCAGCATCCTTGAACGCCGGGTTGGTGCTGACCAGCAGGATCGCGCCAAAGCCGATGATGAAGGTCAGGATATAGAAGTAGCCGATGAAGCCAGTGGCATACAGCACGCTCTTGCGAGCTTCCTTCGCGTCACTCACGGTGAAGAAGCGCATCAGGATGTGTGGCAGGCCGGCGGTACCGAACATCAGTGCCAGGCCAAGGGAGAACGCCGAAATCGGGTCTTTCACCAGGCCGCCCGGGCTCATGATCGCTTCACCTTTAGGGTGAACCTTGATCGCCTCGGCAAACAGCATGTTGAAGTCGAAGTTGACGTGTTTCATCACCATCAGCGCCATGAACGAGGCACCGGACAACAGCAGCACTGCCTTGATGATCTGCACCCAGGTGGTCGCCAGCATGCCGCCGAACAACACATAGAGGCACATGAGGATGCCCACCAGGATCACCGCTACATGGTAATCAAGGCCGAACAGCAGCTGGATCAGCTTGCCCGCGCCAACCATCTGCGCGATCAGGTAGAACGCTACCACCACCAGGGAGCCACAGGCCGACAGGCTGCGGATCTGGGTTTGCCCGAGGCGGTAGGACGCCACGTCGGCAAACGTGTATTTACCCAGGTTACGCAAGCGCTCGGCGATCAGGAACAGAATGATCGGCCAGCCCACCAGGAAGCCGATCGAGTAGATCAGGCCGTCGTAGCCGGAGGTGAACACCAGCGCGGAAATCCCCAGGAAGGACGCTGCCGACATATAGTCACCGGCAATCGCCAAACCGTTCTGGAACCCGGTGATCTTGCCGCCGGCCGCATAGTAGTCGGCCGCCGACTTGTTGCGCTTGGACGCCCAGTAGGTGATGCACAAGGTCGCGCCGACGAAGGCCACGAACATCAGGATCGCTGCGATATTCAGCGGTTGTTTATGCACTTCGCCGGTCAACGCATCTGCCGCCCAAACGGCAGGTGCAAAGGCCGAGGCGCCGAGTACAGCCAATAGACGACGGATCATTGCGCAGCCTCCTTGAGAATCGCATTGTTCAGGTCGTCGAATTCGCCGTTGGCGCGTCGTACATAGATGCCGGTGAGGATGAAGGCCGACACAATCAGCCCGACCCCGATCGGGATCCCCCACGTGATGGACGAACCGGGGCTGATCTTGGCCCCCAGTATTTGCGGCCCATAGGCAATCAGAAGAATGAAAGCGGAGTACAGCCCAAGCATGATTGCCGAGAGAATCCAGGCGAATCTTTCCCTTTTTCTTACCAGCTCCTTGAAGCGCGGGCTGTTTTGAATCGAGAGGTAAATGCTGTCGTTCATTGTTTTTATCCTCGCAGCACAGCTTTTTATTATTGGAACATATCCACTGTATGCGGCTGAGGAACAGGTTCCAGACGACCTTAGTAGTAGAAGGAGATGGGCGATCACGCCAGCTTTGCACTGATTAAAGTGACAGCCTTTGGCCCAGAAACGACAAAGCCCGCCTGACGAAAACGCCAGGCGGGCTTGCAAGGTACGACCTAGAGGCTTCGAGACTTATTTAGCGGTCCATTCGGCAACACGCTCAGGGTGCTTGGCCACCCAATCCTTGGCCGCGGCTTCAGGCTTGGCGCCCTCTTGAATGGCCAACATGACTTCGCCGATTTCATCCTTGGAGGCCCACTGGAATTTCTTCAGGAACGCCACGACTTCCGGGGCTTTCTTTTCCAGGCCTTTGCTGCCGATGCTGTTGACGGTTTCAGCAGCACCATAAATTCCTTTTGGGTCGTCCAGGAAACGCAGTTTCCACTTGGCGAACATCCAGTGTGGCACCCAACCGGTGACCGCAATGGATTCCTGTTTGTCTTCGGCGCGGGTCAGCTCGGCGATCATCGCCGCGCCCGAACTGGCTTGCAGCTTGTAGTCCAGGCCGTAGGCCTTGATCGCTTCGTCGGTCTTGAGCATTACGCCTGAACCGGCGTCGATGCCGACGATTTTGTTCTTGAAGGTGGTGTCGGTCTTGAGGTCTTCGATGGATTTGGCTTTCACGTACTCAGGCACGATCAGGCCAATCTTGGCGTCCTTGAAGTTGGGGCCGTAGTCGACCACCTTGTCCTTGTTCTTGGCCCAGTATTCACCGTGGGTCACGGGAAGCCAGGCGGAGAGCATGGCGTCGAGTTTGCCGGTGGCCACGCCTTGCCACATGATCCCGGTGGCGACCGCTTGCAGTTTCACGTCATAACCGAGCTTCTGCTTGATCACTTCTGCCGCCACGTGGGTGGTGGCGACACTGTCCGACCAGCCATCCACATAGCCGATGCTCAGGGTTTTGCTGTCGGCGCTGGCCAGTGTGGAGCTCATCGCAACTACCAGAGTGGCAGCTGCGCCCAAGAGTCGTCGCATCTTCATAGTGCTTCCCCGAAAGTGCTGCGCCCGGCGGATGCCGAGCGACGTCAACCTGTTGTTATGTGGTGCACCGCGCCCCCTTCACGCGCATCGATCACGTGGGTGCCTCATCAGTGGAGGGCTGACACTTCGATCATCAACCTGCTGCCACAACCGACCTGCTCTGACTGCGACCTCAGGTAAGCAAGAAACGACATCACATCGCCAGCAGGACGATTTGTAGGACATTCACCGACGATCCCGCCCGAACTTTGCATGTCAAAATTATGCTGCCCCACTGGGACGGCACAAATCCGGGTAAGATGCGCGCCTTTGCCCCCAGACGGCCTGATCATGCCCGCGACTGCACGCTTCCCGCTCCTGCCCTATTTATTTGCCCTGATCCTCGGTGTGCTGGCCCTCGGCGGCTACTGGTATGGCCTTGGCCAACCGGTGGTGCTGCCGGACGTGGCGAGTGCCAGCCACAAGCTGCAATGTGCGTCCTACACGCCCTTCGACAAAGACCAATCCCCATTCGACCAGCCGTTCACACTGCGCCCCGAGCGCATGGACGCCGACCTGGCGTTGCTGGCCACCCGCTTTGAGTGCATCCGCACCTACTCCCAGACCGGCCTTGAAGCCTTGCCGGAACTGGCGCGCAAACATGGCCTGAAGCTGATGAGCGGCGCGTGGGTCAGCAGTGATCCGGTGGCCACCGCCAAGGAAGTCGAGGCACTGATCGCCTCGGCCAACGCCAACCCCGACGTCATCACGTCAGTGATCGTGGGTAACGAAACCCTGCTGCGCAAGGAAGTCACCGCCAAGCAGTTGGTGACGCTGATCCATCACGTCAAAAGCCATATCAAGCAGCCGGTCACCTATGCCGATGTGTGGGAGTTCTGGCTGCAACACCCGGAAATCGCCCCGGCGGTGGATTTCCTGACCATCCACCTGTTGCCTTACTGGGAAGATGACCCGTCGGGCATCGACCAGGCGCTCAAGCATGTGGGCGATGTGCGCCAGACCTTCGGCAACAAGTTCGCGCCCAAGGACGTGATGATCGGCGAGACCGGCTGGCCGAGCGAAGGCCGGCAGCGGGAAACCGCGGTGCCGAGCCGGGTCAACGAAGCGAAATTCATGCGCGGGTTCGTGGCCATGGCTGAAGCCAACGGCTGGCATTACAACCTGATCGAAGCCTTTGACCAGCCGTGGAAACGCGCCAGCGAAGGTGCCGTAGGCGGTTACTGGGGTTTGTTTGATGCCGACCGCCAGGACAAGGGCGTGCTGGCCGGTCCGGTGACCAACGTGCCGTACTGGCCGCTGTGGCTGGGGGTTGGCGGGATTATCCTGCTGGGCACGCTGCTGCTGGGCGGTCGCGTGCGCACCACCCGTGCAGCCTTGTTGTTGCCGTTGCTGGGCTCGGTGGCGGCCTGCTCGATTGGTACCTGGGCCGAATTGAACCGGGTAACGGCGCGCTTCACGGATGAGTGGGTGTGGGCGGGATTGCTGGTGGCCTTGAACCTTGCCGTTCTGGCCCACGCGGCCCTGGCCTTGAGTGCACGTGAAGGTTGGCGCGAGCGCGCGTTCAACTGGATCGAGCAGCGCGCCAGCTGGCTGGTGGCAATCGCCGGGTTTGCCGGGGCTGTCATGATGCTGGCCCTGGTGTTCGACCCGCGTTATCGCAGCTTCCCGAGCGCCGCGCTGGTGCTGCCGGCGCTGGTGTACCTGGTGCGCCCGGTGAGCGGGCTGCGTCGGGAGATCGCGTTGCTGGCGTTCATCATCGGTGCCGGCATTGCGCCGCAGCTGTACCGCGAAGGATTGATGAACCAGCAGGCGTGGGGTTGGGCGGTGGTGAGCCTGCTCATGGTTGCAGCCTTGTGGCGTTGCTTGCGGGTGCGCAAGGCTTAAGACCGCTTTCGCGAGCAAGCCCGCTCCCACATTTGGATCTGTGAACACGGTCAAATGTGGGAGCTGGCTTGCCTGCGATGAGTCCCCCTCAGGCTGCCCGAGGCGCCCTGACCAACCGCAACCCCGCAATCACCACCGCAAACACCGCAAACGTCGTGTTGTACAACGCCAACGCCGGAAACCCGAACACCAGCGCCAACACCGCCAACCCCCACCCTGCCCGGCCCGGCACAAAAAACGCCAGCACTGCAGTGACCAACGCCGCCCAGCCCATCACCTTGAAGTGAATCATCAACCCCAGGCTGGAACGCACCTGGCATTCCCAGCGGCTGGCTTCGTCAGCACAAATGCCCACCCAACGGCCATCCTCCATGAATCCGTAACGCGCGCCATAACTGGCGGCCAGCCAAAGTGGCAGGGCAATAAGCAGCAGGATCAGCGGAAAACGGCGGGACATGGGGCACTCCGATAGGCGAAAACGGCGCCCAGCTTAATCCCCCGGCAGCCGTTGGCAAGGCTTGTAAACAGATAAGTGTTCGTCAATGCGTGCCAAAGTGTATCGTCTGGCTACTATTACCCCGATTCCCACGTTTTTTTCCGACTTTTCGTGCCGAAGGCTGGCACTTCGGAAGCAACGCGGTGGTCATAGCCTGCGAACTCCAACCCAGCACGTTTTCCTCTTAGGGATTTAGTCATGCTCCGTTCCTTGCGCTGTGCGGCCCTGTTGGGCAGCCTTTTTCTGAGTGCGTCAGCACTGGCGGTCGATATTGACCAGGCCAGCTATGGCTACCCTTTGACCAACCCGTTTGAAGCAACCATCGCGACCACCCCGCCCAACCTGCGGCCGGAGTTGCCGTCCGACGATGAAATCAATCAGTCCGACTACACCCTGACGATGCGCCCCGAGCGTGAGTTCAGCCTGCCCGACAACTTCTGGGCGGTGAAGAAACTCACCTACCGCATCGCCAAGCAAGACCGCGCCGCACCGCTGATCTTCCTGATCGCCGGCACCGGTGCACGCTTTGACAGCACCATCAACGAATACCTGAAAAAGCTCTACTACAAGGCCGGTTACCACGTCGTCCAACTGTCGTCCCCGACCAGCTTCGACTTCATCGCCGCCGCCTCGCGCTTCGCCACCCCCGGCATCAGCCAGGAAGACGCCGAAGACATGTACCGCGTGATGCAGGCCGTACGCGCGCAAAACCCGACGCTGCCGGTGACCGACTTCTACCTCACCGGCTACAGCCTGGGCGCCCTCGACGCAGCCTTCGTCAGCAAGCTGGACGAAACCCGTCGCAGCTTCAACTTCAAGAAAGTCCTGCTGCTGAACCCGCCGGTCAACCTCTACACCTCGATCACCAACCTCGACAAGCTGGTGCAAACCGAGGTCAAGGGCATCAACAACAGCACCACCTTCTATGAACTGGTGTTGAACAAACTGACCCGCTACTTCCAGCAAAAGGGCTACATCGACCTGAACGACGCCCTGCTCTACGACTTCCAGAACTCCAAGGAACACCTGACCAACGAACAGATGGCGATGCTGATCGGCACCTCGTTCCGCTTCTCGGCGGCCGACATTGCCTTCACCTCGGACCTGATCAACCGCCGCGGCCTGATCATCCCGCCCAAGTACCCGATCAGCGAAGGCACAAGCCTCACGCCATTCCTCAAGCGTGCGCTGCAGTGTGACTTCGACTGCTACCTCACCGAACAGGTGATCCCGATGTGGCGCGCCCGTTCCGACGGCGGCAGCCTGTTGCAACTGGTTGACCAGGTCAGCCTGTATGCGCTCAAGGACTACCTGCACGACAGCCCGAAAATCGCCGTCATGCACAACGCCGACGACGTGATCCTGGGCCCTGGCGACCTTGGCTTCCTGCGTAAAACCTTCGGCGATCGCTTGACCGTCTACCCCCTGGGCGGCCATTGCGGCAACCTCAACTACCGCGTCAACGCCGACGCCATGCTGGAGTTCTTCCGTGGCTAAATATCTTCTGCTGCTCGCCGCCCTGATGTGCGCGGGCGTGGCCAATGCCGACAACAGCAAGGCCCACACGCCGACCGTAGTGGACTCCGACGGTTTCAAGGAGCCCCTGAGCCATCTCAAATTCAACCCTGGCCTGGACCAGCGTGAGTTCGAGCGTTCGTCGGTCAACGCCCTGAATGTCTACGACCCGCTGGAGTCGTGGAACCGTCGGGTCTACCACTTCAACTACCGCTTCGACCAGTGGGTGTTCCTGCCGGTGGTGGACGGTTACCGCTACGTCACCCCAAGCTTCCTGCGTACCGGCGTCAGCAACTTCTTCAACAACCTGGGGGATGTGCCCAACCTGTTGAACAGCCTGCTGCAGCTCAAGGGCCATCGTTCCCTGGAAACGACCGGGCGCCTGCTGCTCAACACCACCATCGGCATCGCCGGCCTGTGGGACCCGGCCACCGCCATGGGCCTGCCGCGCCAGAGCGAAGACTTCGGCCAGACCCTGGGCTTCTACGGTGTACCGGGCGGTGCCTACCTGGTGCTGCCGCTGTTTGGTCCGTCGAACCTGCGGGACACCACCGGCCTGCTGGTGGACTACGGCGCCGAGACCGAGATCAACTTCCTGAACGTGTCCAAGGTCAGCGAAAACCACCCGGAAATCTGGGCCCTGCGCGCCGTCGACAAGCGCTACCAGACCAGCTTCCGCTACGGCCAGATGAATTCGCCGTTCGAGTACGAAAAGGTGCGCTACGTGTACACCGAGGCGCGCAAGTTGCAGATCGCCGAGTAACGTCCCGTGTAGGCGCTGGCTTGCCAGCGCCTACACCGCGGCCCCCCGCCTGCACCACCTGCGCCACGTAAACTGCAATTGCAGCACCGCCGCCCTGGCCATTTCCCGATCCTGCTCCGCCAATCCCGAAGGCTGCTCCAGCACTTCCAGCAATAGCGCACCCGGTGCATCCAGCAGCGACTCATTCGTCACGCTCGGGCCGCCCTCTTCCAGCGCCGCCTCCAACGCCCGCAAATAGCGATCCCGCTCACTCGCCAACGCACCCCGGCTGCCCGCCAGGCACGCGCGCAGCTCCAGCAACTCGTCCCCCAGATCCAGCCCGAGCAATCCGTTGTCCCAGTGGGCACGCCGATCAGCAGGCAAGGTTTCGCTGTAGCGCGACAGGCGAATCAGCCGGTCCGCCATGCGCCCGCCAAACCAGCTTTCGGCCTGCTCCAAAGGGCGGGAGGTCAGTTGCGCCAGGTCGAATAACGACGCCTTGAACATCCGCCGATAGTGATGCTCGCCAGGATTCAGCTGAATCAGCCGAAACACCACCACGGCAATGCCCACGCCCACCAGCGTCGCGATAGCCTTGTTGAGAAACGCGGCGAAGTCGTAGGTCATTACATTGCTGGGCCCGACGTTATTGACGAAAAAGATGCAGAACGCCGACGCCGTGGCCGCCAGTGTGGGGCGACTCATGCACAGCGACGCCACGAACAGCGGCACACCCAGCGCCAGGCATAACAGCGCAAAACCCTCGAACCCCGGCAGCAACGCAAAGCGCACAACCCCGGCCACGGGGATCGACAGCGCAATGCCCTTGAGGAAATTCAGGCTGGCGGCGGACGGGTTTTCCCGCGCCGCAAACAGGCTCAACACCACGCCACAAATAGACACCGCGCCCAGCCCCGAAGGCCATGCGGTAAAAATCCAGAACGCCGCAACCGCCAGAAATGCCAGTGCACTGCGCAACCCGCCGAGCACGCCTTGCTCGATGTCCCGGTGCCAGGACATCGCCCCCGG
Organism: Pseudomonas sp. 1912-s; assembly: GCF_029269205.1. Classification (NCBI taxonomy): domain Bacteria; kingdom Pseudomonadati; phylum Pseudomonadota; class Gammaproteobacteria; order Pseudomonadales; family Pseudomonadaceae; genus Pseudomonas; species Pseudomonas sp. 1912-s. Next base: position 33,136 of record NZ_JARIXR010000016.1, read on the forward strand.
CGCGCCGGGCGGCACCCTGCCCTCTTCGACCGCGACCAGCGTCAATGCACTCAGGTCAATCAAGCGCAGCACCTGCGCCAGTTGCATCAGGCAAAAGTGCGCTTCCTGGCCAAGACGCGGATCCTGCAACGCCAGGCCAAGCCGCTGCGACAGTTCGGGCAGGTCTTCGAGGCGCTCTTGCTGCAACGCGCCCGCCACCGCTTCAATCAATGGCACCACGGCGGCCGTCTCATCAAGCATCATCCGCTGGCGCGCCACGCCCCGCGCTGCCCGCAGCAGGCCAAGCAGGTCACGGCTGAGCACCCGCAAGGCCTGGGAGCGGCGCCGGCCCTTGGGCCCTTCAAACCAGGCGTGGTCACGCTGGCTGTCCACGGCTACGAGGCGGCTCAACGCCTCGAGCAGGCCTTTACGCTGATCGTTACCCAACAGCTCCGACGCGGCGGCACGTATCCCGGCCTGCCACGCGGCGCGTGCCTGGACCGCCAGCACCTGCTCGACCCGGCGCGGCCACAAGATCGTGCTGGCGATAGAGGCGCAGAGGATCCCCAGGCTGATCTCCTGGCAGCGCGCCACCGCCTCATCGAACACCCCCAAAGGTGCGGCCGTAGCGGGCAACGCAATAATCGCGGTGGTGTAACCCGCCAGCACAAAACCATAGGACGCGTGATTACGCAGCAAGGATGCGCCCGTGGTGCAAAACGCCAGCCACAGCGCCATGCACAGCAGGAACAACAGCGGTGCCTGGCCCAACACGCCGATCATCGCGATAGAGACCATGGCCCCGACAAACGTGCCCACCAGCCGATAGGCGCCTTTGGCCAGGACCATGCCACTGGTGGACTGGCCCACGATAAACACCGTGGTCAACGCCCATTGTGGTTGCTGCAGGTCGAAACAAAAGGCCAGGTACAACGCGACCCCGCCGGCGATCATGTTGCGCAGGGCAAACAGCAGATCGTTGCGGGACGGGGTCAGCGTCGCTTGCCAGAGATCAGGGAGCTGAAAGGTGGAGGATTTCATGAAACCCGCATATAGATAGCAAGCTAATGATTAGCATCGTATCTATATTTGCCGGGAATGCCAATCTCCCGGCTATTTGACCAACCGCTTTTCCTTGGACGGCCTGTAGCCAAAGTACGCGCTGTAGCACTTGCTGAAATGGCTTGGCGAGACAAATCCGCAGGCCACCAGCACGTCCACCTGGGACAGCTCGGTGTGTTGCAGCAGCCGGCGGGCCTCGGTGATGCGCAGTTCCAGGTAGTAACGCTGAGGCGTGGTGCCCAGTTGCTCCTTGAACAAGCGCTCCAACTGGCGCCGGGAACGGCCCGCGTATACCGCCAATTGCTCAAGCTCCAGGGGCTCTTCAAGGTTGGCGTCCATCAGCTTCACCACCTCACGCAGCGGTGCGCTCAAGCAGATGTTTTCCGTCGGTTTCACCCGCCGGTAACGCGACTCCTCAAACGCCAGGATGTCCTCGATGCCTTCGACCAAGGCTTTGCCGTACAGACCCTTGATCCAGTCCAGCGCCATATGAAACGCGCCGGACGGACTGGAAGCCGTCAGCCGGTCGCGATCAATCACATACGGCTCGCTGCTGACCTGCGTCGCCTTGCAGAACTCGGCCAGGGCCGGGCGATGTTCCGGGTGCACGGCGCACCGGTAGCCGCCAAGCAAACCCGCACGCCCCAGGAACCACGCACCGTTCCACAACCCGGCCAGGCTCACGCCCTGCTCCGAGGCGCTTTTCAGCAGGTGGATGAATTCGTCCGTGGCCTTCAGTTCGGTACGGTAGCCACCGCAGATCACCAGCAGGTCCAGCGCTTTAAGCACTGAATGCTCAAGCCGCGCATCAGGCCGGATCACCAACCCCAGGTCGCTGATCACCTCGCCTTCCTGCAAGCCAAACGTTAACGTGGCAAACGACGCCGGCCGCAGCAGGTTCGCGGTGATCAGCGCATCCAGCGCCTGGGTAAACGCCGGCAGCGAAAAATGTTCGAGCAACACAAACCCCACGCGCACCGTCTGGCGGGCCTCGCCGGGGTTTTCATTCAGATAGCGCAGGTTCTTGCCTTTCATGCCCCCGCTGAATTGCCGTCGCTCGATCAATTGCCTATGCCCTCGCACGCGTCCAGAGCTTGCCCACCACGCTGACAACCGCCAACACCACGGCCCCGGCAATGATCCCCGCCACCGCATTGAGCAACGTCGGCACCAGCCACGCCAGGCCACCGGTGCTTTGGCTCACGGTCTCGATCCAGTGATGCACCACCGGTACGCCATGGGTCAGGATACCGCCGCCCACCATGAACATCGCTGCCGTGCCGATCACCGACAGGCTTTTCATCATGTACGGCGCCGCCCGCAGGATCGCCCCGCCAATGCTGCGCGCCGCCTGACCGGGCTTTTGGGTGAGCCACAGCCCCAGGTCATCGAGCTTGACGATGCCGGCCACCAGGCCGTAGACGCCGATGGTCATGACGATGGCGATGCCCGACAGCACGATCACTTGCTGCATCAGCGGCGCATCCGCCACGGTGCCGAGGGTGATGGCGATGATTTCGGCCGAGAGAATGAAGTCGGTACGGATCGCGCCCTTGATCTTGTCCTTCTCGAACGCCACCAGGTCAGTGGCCGGGTCCGCCACGGCTTCCACCAGGTGCGCCTGTTCTTCGGTGCGCTTGTGCAAGAAGGTATGGGCGAGCTTTTCGAAACCCTCGAAACACAGATACGCGCCGCCCAGCATCAGCAACGGCGTGACCGCCCACGGCGCAAATGCGCTGATCAGCAAGGCCGCGGGCACCAGGATCAGCTTGTTGACGAACGAGCCCTTGGCCACCGCCCACACCACCGGGATTTCCCGCTCGGCGCGCACCCCGGAGACTTGCTGGGCATTCAGCGCCAGATCATCCCCCAGCACGCCCGCGGTTTTCTTCGCGGCCATCTTGGTCATCAAGGCCACATCGTCGAGCACTGCTGCGATGTCGTCGATCAATACCAGCAAACTGCTTCCTGCCATGGCTCGGGCTTCCCGTGATTCAAAGTGCGCCGAGAATAACGCGGCGCACACCGGGTTAGCGAGCCGTTCAGTGCGCAGGGGTTTGCCAGCCGCCGCCCAGGCTCTGTATCAACGCCACACTGCCCTGGCTGAGCTGGCCCTGGGTGTCACGCAGGTTCTGCTCGGCTTGCAGCAACACCAGTTGCTGGGTCAGCACATTCTCCTGGCTGACAGTGCCGGCACGCAATTGCGCCTCCTGGCTGCCGAACAGTTGCCGGTTGCGCTGGTACACCTGCTGGAAGGCATCGGCCTGGGTTTGCAGGTGGTTGATCGCCGACAGGTTGTCTTCGACGTTCTGCAGGGCGCTGAGCACCGTGCCACGGTAGGTCGCGGCGATCTGGTCGTAGCTGGCCTCGGCCTGCCTGACCGCTGCCTCACGGGCGCCGCCGTCGAACAGGGTTTCCGCCAGCGCCGGGCCCAGGGTCCAGATCCGATTGGGCAGCGAGAACAACCCGCCCAGCGCGCTGCCGCGATAACCGGCCTCGGCGGTGAGGTCCAGGGTCGGGAAGAACGCGGCCTCAGCCACGCCGATTTTCGCGTTGGCCGCCGCGGCCGAGCGCTCCGCAGCCACCACGTCGGGACGCCGTTGCAGCAAGGTTGACGGCAAGGTCAGCGGCGGGCGCGGCAACACGAAGGTGTAGTCATCCCGCGCCGCCACGGCGAATTCGCTCGGCGCCACGCCCACCAGCACCGCCAGTGCGTGCTCGTATTGCTCGCGGTCGCGCAGGGAGGTTTGCAGGTCGGCAATCGAGGTGGTGAGCTGGTCCTGGGCCACCAGCAACTGGTCGTTGGTGGCGACGCCCTGGGTGAACTGCACCTGGATCATGTCCAGCAGTTGCTGGTTGATCTTCTGTTGCTGTTGCAGCAGGCGCACGTCGATATCCATCTGCCGCAGGGCGAGGTAGTTGCTCGCCACGCTGGAGCTGATGGACAACCGCACCCCGGCCAGCAACGCGTCGGATTGCTGGGCCGTGGCCTGGCTGGACTCTATCCCGCGCCGTACCAGGCCCCACAGGTCCGGCTCCCAGCTGGCGGTCAAGGTCGCGCTGACGCTGTTCTCGACACCGCCCGAGGTAGTGCTGGATGTACTGCTGCCGCTGCCGCCCACACCCCGCGAACCCGACAGGCCTACGCCGACAGTGGGCCACAACCCGGCCCGGCTGGACGCCACCTGCGCCTGGGCCAGACGGTAGGCCGCCTCCGCCGCGATGATCGACTGGTTGGCCTTGGCCGAGCGCGCCACCAGGTCGTTCAGCACCGGGTCCTGATAGGCCAGCCACCACTGACTGTCCATCGCCCCTTGGGGGTTGGCCGCCGCGCGCTGCCACTGGGCGCCTTCCTTGAAAGTCTGCGGCAGCTCCATGGCGGGCTTCTGGTAATCCGGCCCGACCATGCAGCCGCCGAGCAGCAGGCTGATGCAAAGCACGCTGTATTTCACGTTCATAACCTTGCTTCCTTACGCCGACCCAGGCGCTGTGACGCCCGGTCGAGCCACAGGTAGATCACCGGGGTGGTGTACAGCGTCAGCACCTGGCTGAACAGCAGGCCACCAATAATCGAAATCCCCAACGGCCGGCGCAGTTCCGAGCCGTAGCCGGTGCCCAGCACCAGCGGCAGCGCGCCAAGGATCGCCGCCAGGGTGGTCATCATGATCGGCCGGAAGCGGATCAGGCACGCCCGGCGAATCGCTTCCTTCGCCGTGAGGCCGAACTCCCGCCGCTCGGTGATCGCGAAGTCGATCATCATGATCGCGTTCTTCTTCACGATGCCAATCAACAGAATCACCCCTACCAGCGCAATGATCGACAGCTCGGTGCCGGTCAGCAGCAAAGCAATCAACGCGCCGACACCGGCCGAGGGCAAGGTCGAGAGAATGGTCAGCGGGTGCATCAGGTTTTCGTAGAGGATGCCCAGCACGATATACACCGACAGCAACGCGGCCACGATCAGCAACGGCTCGCTGGCCACCGACGACTGGAACACCTGGGCCGTACCGGCAAACTGGCCCACCACACTGGCGGGCATGCGCAGTTGCTTCACCGCATCGTCCACCAGCGCAGTCGCCTGGCCGATGGACGTGCCGGGCGCCAGGTTGAACGAGACCGTCACCGCCGGGAACGTGCCCTGGTGGCTGATGGAGATCGCCGTGCGCGCCACGGTGTTATCCGCCAGCGCCGACAGCGGCACCAGGGTCTGTTCGGTAGTCAGGCTGGGCGCCGCCGTGGTGCCTTTGGTGGTCGTGGCCTGGGTGCCTGTCGGTACGTAAATGCCCTTGAGCGCCGAAGGGTCGGTCCAGTATTCCGGGGCGATTTCCATCACCACGTGGTACTGGTTGGCCGCGCGATACAGGGTGGCCACCTGGCGCTGGCCAAAGGCGTCGTACAGCGTCTGGTCGACCGCCGAGACACTCACCCCGAGGCGCGCCGCCGTGTCGCGGTTGATCTGCACATTGGCCAGCAGGCTGTTGTCTTGCTGGTCGGTATTTAGGTCGGTGAGTTGCGGCAACTTACGCAGCACCGCCACCACTTTGGGCACCCATTCATCCAGGGATTCCTGGTCATCGGCGGTCAGGGTGTACTGGTACTGCGCGCCACTTTGCCGGCCACCCACGATGATGTCCTGGGCCGACTGCAAATACAGCTTGGTGCCGGGCATGGCGCCGAGGCTGCGGCGAATCTGCCCGATGATGTCGGTGGCATTGTCCTTGCGCTCGCCCAGGGGCTTGAGCAATACAAACATCTGCGCACTGTTGACCGCCCCGCCGCCGCCTCCGCCACCGCCGACAAACCCGGCGACGGTGTCGATATTCGGGTTTTTCATCACCTTGCGGTTGATCTCGGTGAAGTCCTTCTGCATCGCCCCGTAGGAAATGCTCTGGTTGGCCTGGATGCTGCCCTGCAAGCGCCCGGTGTCTTCCTGGGGAAAGAAGCCCTTGGGCACCAGCACGTACAACACACCGGCAAGCACGATCACCAGCACCGTGACGAAGCCCATCAGCACCGTATGGTCGATCACCCAACCCAGGGTGCGATCGTAGAAGCGGTGAAAGCGCGAATCCGGGTGTTCGTTGCCTGCGTGAATTTCTTTCGGCGCGCGCAACAGCACGCTGGCAAGCATCGGCGTGACCGTCAGGGAGATCAGCATCGAGATCACGATGGCCACCGACAGCGATACCGAAAACTCGCGGAACAGCCGCCCGACAATCCCGCCCATCAGCAGCAGCGGAATAAACACCGCCACCAGCGACACGCTGATGGTCAGGACCGTGAAACCCACCTCCTGGGCGCCGGCCAGCGCGGCTTCCACCCGGGTCTTGCCGCGCTCCAGGTGACGCATGATGTTTTCCACCACCACGATCGCATCGTCCACCACAAACCCGGTGGAAATGGTCAGCGCCATGAGGGACAAGTTGTTCAGGCTGTAGCCGAGGAAATACATCGCGCCGAAGGTGCCCAGCAGCGAAAGCGGCACCACGATCGCCGGCACCAGGGTGCTGCGCCAGTCGCGGAAGAAGCCGAACGTCACCAGCGTCACCAACAGGATCGACACCAGCAACGTCACTTCCACGTCGTGCAACGACGCGCGAATGGTGGTGGTGCGGTCCATCAGCAGGTCGAGCTTGATCGTCGCCGGTATCGAGCTTTGCAAAAACGGCAGCGAGGCTTTCACCGCGTCCACCGTTTCGATCACGTTGGCGCCGGGCTGTTTGAACACCACCAGCAACACCGCCGGCTTGCCGTTGGACAGGCCGAAGTTGCGCAGGTCCTGCACATCTTCACGGACGTAGCCGAGGTCGGCGATATGGATCAAGTCGCCGTTGCGCGCCTTGACCACCAGCGGCCCGTAGTCCTTTTCATCGAGCAACTGGTCGTTGGCGGCAATGCCGTAGTTGCGATCGCCGATGGCCACGTTGCCCTTGGGCAGGTTGACGTTGGACGCGTTGATCACCTGGCGCACCTGCTCCAGGCTGACGCCGTACTGGTTGAGCCGGTCGGGGTTCAATTCCACCCGCACCGCCGGCAGCGCGCCGCCACCCACGGTCACGTCACCGACGCCGGTGGTCTGCAACAGCCGCTGCTCCAGCAGGGTCGAAGCCACGTCATACATCTGCCCCGGCGTGGCACTGTCGGAGGTCAGGCTGATGATCAAGATTGGCGAGTCGGCCGGGTTGACCTTGCGGTACGTCGGGTTGCCGGACAGGTCGCTGGGCAGGTTGCTGCGGGCGGCGTTGATCGCGGCCTGAACGTCCCGGGCAGCACCGTCGATGTCGCGGTTCAGGTCGAACTGCAGGATGATCCGCGCCGAGCCAAGGCTGCTGGACGAGGTCATCTGCGTGACCCCGGCAATCTGGCCGAACTGCCGTTCCAACGGCGTGGCCACCGAACTGGCGACGGTGGTCGGGTCGGCGCCGGGCAACGAGGCGCTGACGCTGATGGTCGGGAAATCCACCTCCGGCAGCGGCGCCACCGGCAGCAGCATAAAAGCCAGTGCGCCAAACAACGCGAGGCCGGCTGCCATCAAGGTGGTTGCAATGGGACGGCGAACAAACGGCGCGCTGAGGTTCATCGTCATCAGACCGCTTCAGCCGGGCGGCGGCTGAAACGCTGCCCCAGCCCGTGCATGGCGAGGAAGATCACCGGCGTGGAAAACAGCGTCAGCAACTGGCTGAGCAACAGCCCGCCGATAATCGCGATACCCAGCGGATGGCGCAGCTCCGAGCCGATCCCCGTGCCCAGCGCCAGCGGCACCGCGCCGAACAGCGAGGCCATGCTGGTCATCAGGATCGGCCGGAACCGCAACTCCGCCGCCTGGCGGATCGCCGCCACAGGGCTCAAGCCACCCTCACGCAAGAGTTCCAGGGCGAAGTCGACCATCATGATGCCGTTTTTCATCACGATGCCGATCAGCAGCACAATGCCGATCAGGCCGATAATGTCGAACTGTGTACCAGTCACCAGCAGCGCCAGCAAGGCCCCGAGCGCCGCCGAGAGCAGCGTCGAAAGGATCGTCACCGGGTGCACGAAGCTCTCGTACAGAATCCCCAGCATCAGGTACACCACCACGATCGCCGCCACCACCAGGAACACCTGGTTCGACAGCGACTGCTCGAACGTCGCCGCCGCGCCTTCAAGGTTGGCCTGCACCGACAGCGGCAGACCGACCTTGGCCTCGATGTCCTTGAGCCGCGTGACGGCCGCGCCAAGGGTCTGGCCGGGGGCGAGGTTGAAGGACACGTCGGCATACGGAAACTGACCCAGCCGGTTGATGGTCACGGGGGCACGCACCACCTGCATGGTGGCCATGCTCGACAGCGGCGCGACACCGCCACCGGGAATATCCACGTACAACCCCGTGAGCAAATCCGACAAGTTGCGCGGCGGATGGTCGGTGGCGATCACCACGTGGTACTGGTTGAGCTGGGTATAAATCGTCGAGACCTGGCGCTGGCCGAAGGCGTCGTACAGCACATCGTCGATGGCCTGTGGCGTGATGCCCAGGCGCGAGGCGGTGGCGCGGTCAAACGTCAGCTGGATCTGGTTGCCGAACTGCATCGCCTGGCTTTGCACGTCGGTGAACATCGGGTCTTGCTTGATCGCCGCCAGCAGCCTGGTGGTCCACTGCTCCAGCTCGTCCGGGTCGGTGGCTTGCAGGCCCAGGCGGTAGCTGGTGGTAGACACCGTGGCGTCGAGGGTCAGGTCCTGCACCGAGTGCAGGTACAGGCGGATGCCGGCGTCGTCGGCGTTGGCATCGGAGAGCCGGCGGATCACGTCGGTGGCGCTGTCACGTTCGCCCCGGGGCTTGAGGTTGATCAACAGGTTGCCCTGGTTGATGGTCGGGTTGGTCTGGTCGATCCCGACAAACGACGACAGGCTTTGCACCGCCGGGTCCTTGAGGATCCGGGCGGCGAGGCGCTGTTGTTCGGTCTGCATCTGCTGGAACGAAACCGTCGGCGCCGCCTGGGAAATGCCCTGGATCAGGCCGGTGTCCTGGTCCGGGAAAAAGCCCTTGGGCATGATCACCAGCGTCACCAGGGTCAACGCAGCAGTGAGCACCACCGAAATCAGCGTGAGCGTGCGGTGCGCCAGCACCCAGTCCAGGCCGCGTACGTAGTGGGTGTTGATGCGGTCGAAGAAATCCGCACGGCGTTCTTCATGCTTATTCTTGAGCATCCGCGCGCACATCATCGGCGTCAGGGTCAGGGAGATGAACGCCGAGATCACGATGGTCACGGCCACGGTCATGGCGAATTCGCGGAACAAGCGGCCGACCACATCGCCCATGAACAGCAGCGGGATCATCACTGCGATCAGCGCAATCGACAGCGAAATAATCGTGAAGCCGATTTGCTCCGAACCCTTGAGTGCAGCCTCCAGCGGTGAGTCGCCGGCCTCGATATAGCGCGTGATGTTTTCGATCATCACGATGGCGTCATCCACCACAAACCCGATGGCAATCGTCAGCGCCATCAGCGTCAGGTTGTTCAGGGAGAAGCCCAATGCATAGGCCACCGCCAGGGTGCCCACCAGCGTCAGCGGAATGGTGACGGCGGGAATGATCGTGGCCGGCACGTTGCGCAGGAACGCGAAAATCACGATCACTACCAGCGCGATGGCCATGGCCAGTTCGTACTGCACATCGGTGACCGAGGCGCGGATGGTTTGGGTGCGGTCAGTCAGCACCGCGACCTTCAAGGTACCCGGCAAACTCGCCCGCAGCTTGGGCAGCAATTGCTGCACGCGGTCGACCACTTCAATCACGTTGGCGCCGGGCTGGCGCTGGATATTCAGCACAATCGACGGCGTGCTGTTGGTCCACGCGGCCTGACGCGGGTTCTCCGGGCCCTGGGTGGAACTGGCGATCTGTGACAGGCGAATCGGCGCGCCGTTTTTATAGGCGATTACCAGGTCGCGGTATTCCTCGGCCGATTGCAGCTGGTCGTTGGCACCAATGGAATAGGCCTGGAACTTGCCATCGATATTGCCCTTGGCCTGATTGACGTTGGCGGTGCCGAGGGAGCTGCGCAGGTCATCGATGGACAGGCCCAGGCTATTGAGCGCCGAAGTGTTCGCCTCGACCCGCACCGCCGGGCGTTGGCCACCGCTGATGGTTACCAGGCCGACGCCGGTGATCTGCGAGATTTTCTGCGCCAGGCGTGTGTCCGCCAGGTCTTCGACCTTGGTCAGCGGCAGCACATCGGAGGTCAGGGACAGGGTCAGCACCGGCGCATCCGCCGGGTTGACCTTGCTGTACACCGGCGGGTACGGCAGGTTGGCCGGCAAGAAGGTCCCGGCAGCGTTGATCGCGGCCTGTACTTCCTGTTCGGCGACGTCCAGGGATAGCGACAGGTCGAATTGCAGGGTCACCACCGAAGCGCCGTCGGAGCTGGTGGAATTCATGGATTTAAGGCCCGGCATCTCGCCGAGTTGGCGCTCCAGCGGTGCGGTGATGGAAGAACTGACCACGTCCGGGCTGGCGCCGGGGTATTGGGTGAAGACCTGGATAGTCGGGTAATCGACTTCGGGCAATGCCGACACCGACAGCAAGTGATACCCCAGCATCCCCAGCAACAGCACCGCGACCATCATCAAGGTGGTGGCGACGGGACGTTCGATAAAGGGCCGCGAAATGTTCATGCTCGGCAGCTCCTCACTGGGCGACGACCTTCACGGCCGAACCGTCATCCAGCTTGTCGGCGCCTTCGGTGATCACCTGTTCGCCGGGCTTGACCCCGCTTTCGAGCACCGCCGAGATGTCGCCCATGGACGGGCCGGTCTTGATGTTGCGCAGGCTGGCCTTGTCGCCGTTCACCACGAACACGAAATCACCCTTGCTGCCATGCTGGATCGCCCGCGTGGGTACCACGGCAACCTGGGTCAGGGTGTCGGCTTTCAGGCGCGCATTGACGAACTGGTTGGGGAACAGCGCATTGCCCGAATCGTCGAACTGCGCCTTGACCTTGATGGTGCCGGTGGTGGTATCCACCTGGTTGTCCAGGGCCAACAGGCTGCCGGTGGCCAGCAAGGCTTTTTTATTGCGGTCGTAGGCCAGCACCGTCACGGCGCCACGGCCCAGGGCTTGATTGATTGCACCCAAGTCGTCCTCGGGGACCGCGAACACTACCGTGGCCGGGTTCATCTGGGTGATCACCACAATGCCGGTGGTGCTGGTGGTAGTGACATAGTTGCCCGGGTCTACCAGGCGCAGGCCCACCACGCCGTCGACGGGCGAGGTGATGGTGCAGTAGCCGACCTGCACTTCAAGGTTCTGCACATTGCCCTGGTCGGCGGCCACGGTGCCCAGTTGTTGCTGGACCAGCGAGGCCTGGGTATCGACGGTTTGCTGGCTGGTGGAGCCGGCCTTGACCAGTTCGCGGTAGCGCACCAGATCGCGCTGGGCGTTGCTCAACACCGCCTGGTCGTGGGCCAGGGTGCCCTTGGCCACGGCCAACTGGGCCTTGAGGGCACGGTCATCGATGCGCGCGATCACCTGGCCCTTGGTGACATGCTGGCCTTCCTTGAACGCCACGCTGCTGAGGATGCCATCGACCTGGGTGACCACCGTCACACTGCGGGTCGGGGTGACGGTGCCGAGTGCATCGATGTACACCGGCACGTCCTGCAACACCACCGGCACCACGGCCACCGGTTCGCCGGTGGCGGGCGGCCTGCCTTTGTGCCCACCTGCAAAGAAGTGCAAACCCAGGGCAATCAACACCGCTACCAGTAACAACGTGCCAACTACCCAGGCGAACGTACGTCGTCTGCTTTTCTCCACGGGTTTCTCTCTCGAACGCCGAAATCAGGAAGGGGCGGCCCGGCTAAATGGCCGCTCGCTGCCTGAACTCTAGCAGCGCGCTCGGGCCGTGCCTGTACGACCGTGAATGCGTTCAGCATCAAGACAGACAAAGTCAGCTGGGCGCCCCACCGTGCAAGGGCTGCAGCACGATTCTTGAGCCCTGCGCAAAGCCGGTGCTACCATGCCCGACCGCCTGTCTTGGCAAGGAACGACCTGGTCTATGAGCACCATTCGCGAGCGCAACAAAGAACTGATCCTGCGGGCTGCCAGTGAGGAGTTTGCCGACAAGGGCTTCGCCGCGACCAAAACCAGCGACATCGCCGCCAAGGCGGGGCTGCCCAAGCCCAACGTCTACTACTACTTCAAGTCCAAGGACAACCTCTACCGCGAGGTGCTCGAAAGCATTATCGAGCCGATCCTGGCCGCCTCCACGCCGTTCAATCCCGAGGGCGACCCTTCGGCCGTACTGAGCGGCTACATCCGCTCGAAAATCTGCATCTCCCGGGATCTGCCGTTTGCCTCGAAAGTGTTCGCCAGCGAAATCATGCACGGCGCCCCGCATTTGAGCGCGGAGCAGGTGGACCAGTTGAATGCCCAGGCCAAACACAACATCGACTGCATCCAGAGCTGGGTGGACCGGGGGCTGATTGCGCCGATTGACCCGCATCATCTGATGTTCAGCATCTGGGCGGCGACGCAGACCTACGCGGATTTTGACTGGCAGATTTCAGCGGTGACCGGGAAAGCCAAGCTGGATGAAGCGGATTATGAGGCGGCGGCGCAGACGATTATTCGGTTGGTGCTTAAAGGGTGTGAGCCGGACTGAAGAGCATCGCAGGCAAGCCAGCTCCCACAGTGGATTTGTGCCAGACACAGAATGTATGAACGACAGAGATCCACTGTGGGAGCGGGCTTGCCCGCGATAGCTATCTCCAGGACACATCCTGCCAAAACCTGGAACACCCCTTAAAACATTCCCATCTAGCCTTTCAGAACTCACTTCTGCAAAGGGGCAACGGAATGCCTGATCTACCCGCATCATGTCGTCTGCGCACAGGGCGCTATAACGAATCCAACCGCATTTATCTTCTGACCAGCAACACACTGCATCGCGAGCCCATATTCAGCGACTTCAAGCTGGGAAGACTGGTGGTGCAGCAGTTCAGAATTGCGCAGAACCAACGTCTGGCAACCTCATTGGCCTGGGTGGTAATGCCTGATCATTTCCACTGGTTGATTTCACTGGAAAACGGTTCTCTGGCTGACCTGATGCGCCAGGTCAAATCCAAAAGTACTCGAATCGTAAATGCTGTTGCCGGGCGTCAAGGGCGCCTTTGGCAACCGGGCTTCCATAACCATGCCGTGCGGCGTGAAGAAAGCCTTGAGGGCATAGCCCGGTACATCGTGGCCAATCCCCTGAGAGCGGGTCTCGTGAAGAAATATGGCGACTACCCTCTGTGGGATGCGATCTGGCTTTGACTGTAGACCGGGTCGCCGCCATCGCGGGCTTGCTCGCGAAGAGGCCCGCACAGTCACCTCAAATCAAGCAGTAACCCCCGCATCCGCCCACAACCCCTGCCCCTCGATCGCACTGATCGCACACTGTTCATCAATATCCGACGTATCCCCGCTGATCCCGATCGCGCCCAGCACCACACCCTCCTGATCCCGAATCAACACCCCGCCCGGCGCCGGCACCACGCTGCCTTGCCCCAGGCTGTTCAACGCCGCAATAAACGCCGGCCGCTGCTGCGCATCCAGCGCCAGCAAGCGCGAGCCCTTGCCCAGGGCAATTGCGCCCCAGGCCTTGCCGATCGCGATCTGCGGGCGCAGCAGGCTCGCACCATCTTCGCGCTGCAACGTAATCAAATGCCCGCCGCTGTCGAGTACCGCAACGGTCAGCGGCGCTGCCGAAATGGTGCGGCCTGCCGCGATGGCGTGGCTGGCCAGGTTGACTGCGACTTTCAAGGTTAAAGCGCTCATGGGTGCCGTCCTTATCTTGTTATGGGAAAGCCGTGGGGCTCTGTCTGATCAGAAGCTCGATCAAACAAATAGAACACAATAGATTTATTTTTTGTATACAATATTTTGAAACATGCGCACCACACGTCGAAATATTCCTGTCCAGAAGGCTTCCGACGAACGTAAAGGCCACCCAAGAAAATGGATTGACCTGCCCCGCTCGCCGTGAATACACTTCGGACAAACACCACTTGTATACAATTACAAAACGCAAGAGGCACCAAAACCATGAGCAAAATGAGAGCAATCGAAGCCGCTGTCCTGGTGATGCGCCGTGAAGGGGTCGACACCGCCTTCGGTATCCCGGGCGCCGCGATCAACCCGCTGTATTCGGCCTTGCAGAAGGTCGGTGGCATCGATCACGTCCTTGCTCGCCACGTTGAAGGCGCCTCGCACATGGCCGAGGGCTACACCCGCACCAAGGCCGGCAATATCGGCGTGTGCATCGGCACTTCGGGCCCGGCGGGCACCGACATGGTCACCGGCCTGTACAGCGCCTCGGCCGACTCGATCCCGATCCTGTGCATCACCGGCCAGGCGCCGCGGGCACGGATGCACAAGGAAGACTTCCAGGCCGTCGACATCACCAGCATCGTCAAGCCGGTGACCAAGTGGGCGACCACCGTCCTGGAACCCGGCCAGGTGCCGTATGCCTTTCAGAAAGCCTTCTATGAAATGCGCTCCGGCCGCCCGGGCCCGGTGCTGATCGACCTGCCGTTCGACGTACAAATGGCCGAGATCGAATTCGACATCGACGCCTACCAGCCGCTGCCCCTGGCCAAGCCACTGGCCACCCGCATCCAGGTGGAAAAAGCCCTGGCCCTGCTGGACCAGGCCGAACGCCCCTTGCTGGTGAGCGGTGGCGGCGTGATCAACGCCGACGCCAGCGAGCTGCTGGTGGAGTTCGCCGAGCTGACCGGCATCCCGGTGATCCCGACGCTGATGGGCTGGGGCACGATCCCCGACGATCACCCGCAGATGGTGGGCATGGTAGGCCTGCAAACGTCCCACCGTTACGGCAACGCGACGATGTTGAAATCGGACGTGGTGCTGGGCATCGGTAACCGCTGGGCCAACCGCCACACCGGTTCGGTGGAGGTGTACACCGAGGGCCGCAAATTCATTCACGTGGACATCGAGCCGACGCAAATCGGCCGCGTGTTCACCCCGGACCTGGGCATCGTGTCCGACGCCGGTTCCGCCCTGACCCTGTTCATAGAAGTAGCCCGCGAGTGGAAAGCCGCCGGCAAGCTCAAGGACCGCAGCGCCTGGCTCCACGATTGCCAGCAGCGCAAGGCCACCCTGCACCGCAAGACCCACTTCGACAACGTGCCGGTCAAGCCGCAGCGGGTGTACGAAGAGATGAACCAGGTGTTCGGCAAAGACACCTGCTACGTCAGCACCATCGGCCTGTCGCAGATTGCCGGCGCACAGTTCCTGCACGTCTATAAGCCACGCCACTGGATCAACTGCGGCCAGGCCGGCCCGCTCGGCTGGACCATTCCGGCCGCGCTGGGTGTGGTCAAGGCTGATCCGACCCGCAAGGTTGTCGCGCTGTCGGGCGACTATGACTTCCAGTTCATGATCGAAGAGCTGGCCGTGGGCGCGCAGTTCAAGCTGCCGTACATCCACGTGGTGGTGAACAACTCCTACCTGGGGCTGATCCGCCAGGCCCAGCGCGGGTTTGAGATGGACTACTGCGTGCAGCTGTCCTTCGACAACCTCAACGCGCCGGAACTCAACGGTTATGGCGTCGACCACGTGGCCGTCGCCGAAGGCCTGGGTTGCAAGGCCCTGCGCGTGTTCGAGCCGGGTCAGATCCAGCCTGCACTGCGCAAGGCTCAGGAGATGATCGAAGAGTTCAAGGTGCCGGTGATCGTTGAAATCATTCTGGAGCGGGTGACCAATATTTCCATGGGCACCGAGATCAACGCCGTCAACGAATTCGAAGATCTGGCACTGGTGGGCAACGACGCGCCGACCGCCATTTCACTGCTCGATTAAGGAGAACCCCATGCCGCGTTTCGCCGCCAACCTGTCCATGCTGTTTACCGAACAGGACTTTCTTGCCCGTTTCAAAGCCGCCGCCGACGCGGGGTTCAGTGGTGTGGAATACCTGTTTCCCTATGAGTTCAGCTCGGCTGAAATCAAGGCGCAACTCGATGCCCACGGCCTGACCCAAGTGCTGTTCAACCTGCCGGCCGGTGACTGGGCCAAGGGCGAGCGCGGCCTGGCGTGCCACCCGGACCGGGTCGAGGAGTTCCGCGCCGGGGTCAACCTGGCCATCGCCTACGCCCAGGTGCTGGGCAATACCCAGATCAACTGCCTGGCGGGGATTCGCCCGGCCGGCGTGGATGACGCGACGCTGGAAAAAACCTTCGTCGCCAACCTCAAGTACGCCGCCGACAAGCTGCAAGCAGTGGGCATCAAGCTGGTGATGGAAGCCATCAACACCCGCGACATCCCGGGTTTCTACCTGAACAACACGGCGCAGGCCCTGTCGATTCGCGAGCAGGTGGGCAGTGCCAACCTGTTCCTGCAGTACGACATCTATCACATGCAAATCATGGAAGGCGACCTCGCCCGCACCATGGCGAACCACTTGGATGAGATCAACCACATCCAGCTGGCGGACAACCCGGGGCGCAACGAGCCGGGCACCGGTGAGATCAACTACCGCTTCCTGTTCGAACATTTGGACCGCATTGGTTATCAGGGCTGGGTCGGCTGTGAGTACAAGCCGTTGACCACCACCGAAGCGGGTTTGGGTTGGCTCAAAAGCCACAATGCGATCTAACCCACAAAAACAATAAGAGGATTTTAATCATGGCTAAAATCGGATTTATCGGCACCGGCATCATGGGCCAACCCATGGCCGCCAACCTGCAAAAGGCCGGGCACCAACTGTTCCTGTCCGAGCATCACGGCAAGGCCCCGGCTGAACTGATCACCGCTGGCGCGGTGGCCCTGGCCAACCCGCAGCAAGTGGCCCAGGAAGCCGAATTCATCATCGTCATGGTGCCCGACACCCCGCAGGTCGACGACGTGCTGTTCCGTGCCGACGGTGTGGCCGCAGGCCTGGGGCCGAACAAAGTGGTGATCGACATGAGCTCGATCTCGCCCACCGCCACCAAGGCCTTCGCCGCGAAGATCAACGAGACCGGCGCACGCTACCTCGACGCCCCGGTGTCCGGTGGTGAAGTCGGCGCCAAGGCCGGCACCCTGAGCATCATGATCGGCGGCGACCCGCACACCTTCGAACGCGCCCTGCCGCTGTTCCAGGCCATGGGCAAGAACATCACCCTGGTGGGCGGCAATGGCGATGGCCAGACCGCCAAGGTGGCCAACCAGATCATCGTCGCCCTGAACATCCAGGCGGTGGCCGAAGCGCTGCTGTTCGCCTCGAAGAACGGTGCCGACCCGGCCAAGGTACGGGAAGCCCTGATGGGAGGTTTTGCTTCGTCGAAGATCCTCGAAGTGCATGGCGAGCGCATGATCAAGGGCACCTTCGATCCGGGCTTCCGCATCAACCTGCACCAGAAGGATTTGAACCTGGCGTTGGCCGGTGCCAAGGAGTTGGGGATCAACCTGCCCAACACCGCCGGCACCCAACAGGTGTTCAGCACCTGCACGGCCATCGGTGGCGGCAACTGGGACCACTCGGCGCTGATCAAAGGCCTGGAACATATGGCGAATTTTTCGATTCGCGATAAGTAACGCCCGCCCTTCCCTGTAGGAGCCGGCTTGCCGGCGATGAGGCCACCCGCTTCACCGCCAGCCTTCAGGCCGCCATCGCCGGCAAGCCGGCTCCTACAGTTTTTGCATTGCCTCTAATAACAAGAATCCCCGGGAGCCCGCTTATGTCGGTCGATCCGCAACACCTGCTTCGCGAGCTGTTTGCCACAGCCATCGACGCTGCCCACCCCCGGCAAGTCCTCGAACCCTATCTGCCCGCCGACCGCAGCGGCCGTGTCATCGTGATCGGTGCCGGCAAAGCCGCCGCCGCCATGGCGCTGGTGGTGGAAAACTGCTGGCAAGGAGAAGTCTCGGGCCTGGTGGTCACCCGCTATGGCCACGGTGCACCCTGCAAGAAAATCGAAGTGGTCGAAGCCGCACACCCGGTCCCGGATGCCGCCGGCCAAGCCGTGGCCAAGCGCGTGCTGGAGTTGATCAGCAACCTCAGCGAAGACGACCGCGTGATTTTCCTGCTCTCCGGCGGTGGCTCTGCGCTGCTCGCCCTGCCCGCCGCTGGCATCACGCTGGCGGACAAGCAAGCGATCAACAAAGCCTTGCTCAAATCCGGCGCCACCATTGGCGAGATGAACTGCGTGCGCAAGCACCTCTCGACAATCAAGGGTGGCCGCCTCGCCCGGGCAAGCTGGCCGGCCACGGTCTACACCTACGCGATTTCCGATGTGCCGGGCGACCAGGCCACGGTCATCGCGTCGGGCCCTACCGTCGGCGACCCGAGCACTTCGCAACAGGCGCTGGCGATCCTCAAGCGCTACCAGATTGAAATCCCGGCGTCGGTGCGCACCTGGCTGCAAAGCCCGGAGTCGGAAACGGTCAAGCCCGGCGACCCGGTCCTCGCCCGCAGCCATTTCCAGTTGATCGCCCGCCCCCAACAATCCCTGGAAGCGGTGGCGGTGAAAGTCCGCCAGGCCGGCTTCAGCCCGCTGATCCTCGGCGACCTGGAAGGCGAGGCGCGGGACGTGGCCAAGGTGCACGCCGGCATCGCCCGGCAGATCATCCAGCACGGCCAGCCGCTGGCGGCGCCTTGCGTGATCCTTTCCGGCGGCGAAACCACCGTCACCGTGCGCGGCAATGGCCGTGGCGGGCGCAATGCCGAATTCCTGCTGAGCCTCACCGACAGCCTCAAGGGCCTGCCCGGCGTCTACGCCCTGGCGGGTGACACCGACGGCATCGACGGCTCCGAAGACAACGCCGGGGCGATCATGACGCCCACCAGCTACGCCCGCGCCGAAGCCCTGGGCCTGAGCGCCAGCGATGAGCTGGACAACAACAATGGCTACGGCTATTTCGCGGCCCTCGACGGCTTGATCATCACCGAGCCGACCCGCACCAACGTCAACGATTTTCGCGCCATTCTGATTCTTGAAAGCCCTGAAAGAGAGTCCCCCGAACATGACGCCTGACAAGAAGGTCAAAATCCTCGCCACGCTGGGCCCGGCCACCGACAGCATTGACGACATCCGTGAGCTGGTGGAAGCCGGGGTGAACATCTTCCGCCTGAATTTCAGCCACGGCGATCACGCCGATCATGCCCAGCGCTACCAGTGGATTCGCCAGGTGGAGCGCCAGCTCAACTATCCCCTTGGCATCCTCATGGACCTGCAAGGGCCGAAGCTGCGGGTCGGGCGCTTTGCCGAAGGCAAGGTACAACTGATTCGCGGCCAGGCCCTGCGCCTGGACCTGGACCCGACACCCGGTGACCAGCGGCGGGTAAACCTGCCGCACCCGGAAATCATCGCGGCCCTGCAGCCCGGCATGGACCTGCTGCTGGACGACGGCAAGCTGCGCCTGCGGGTGATCACCAAGCATTCCGAGGCCATCGACACCACCGTGCTCAATGGCGGCGAACTGTCAGACCGTAAAGGCGTGAACGTGCCCCAGGCATTGCTGGAACTCAGCCCGCTGACCGCCAAGGACCGCCGCGACCTGAGTTTCGGCCTGGAACTGGGTGTGGACTGGGTGGCGCTGTCGTTTGTGCAACGCCCGGAAGACATCCGCGAAGCCCGTGAATTGATCGGCGACAAAGCCTTCCTGATGGCCAAGATCGAAAAGCCATCGGCGGTGCAGCGCCTGCAGGAAATCGCCGAGTTGAGCGACGCAATCATGGTCGCCAGAGGGGACCTGGGGGTGGAAGTGCCGGCGGAAAGCGTGCCGCAAATCCAGAAAGACATCATTGGTGTCTGCCGCCAGTTGGGTAAACCGGTGGTGGTGGCGACGCAGATGCTTGAGTCGATGCGCTTCTCCCCGGCGCCGACCCGCGCCGAAGTCACCGACGTGGCCAACGCAGTGGCTGAAGGGGCGGATGCGGTGATGCTGTCGGCGGAAACCGCTTCCGGCGAATACCCGCTGGAAGCCGTACTGATGATGAGCAAGATCATTCGCCAGGTGGAAAACGGCCCGGATTACCAGGCCCAGCTGGACGTCAGCCGGCCCAAGGCTGAGGCCACGGTGTCGGACGCCATCAGCTGCGCGATTCGCCGCATCAGCAGCATCCTGCCGGTGGCGGTGCTGGTGAACTACAGCGAGTCCGGCACCTCCAGCCTGCGGGCGGCGCGGGAACGGCCAACGGTGCCGATCCTGAACCTGACGCCGAACCTGTCCACGGCGCGACGCTTGAGCGTGGCGTGGGGCGTGCACTCAGTGGTGAATGACCGGCTGCGGCAGGTGGACGAGGTGTGTTCCACGGCGCTGGAAATTGCCCAGGCACAAGGTATGGCGCAGCGCGGGGACACGTTGGTGATTACCGCGGGGGTGCCGTTTGGGCAGCCGGGCTCGACCAACTCGCTACGGATAGAGACGTTGATCTAGCGCCTGTAAGGGCCTCATCGCGGGCAAGCCCGGCTCCCACATTTTGATTTGTGAACCCGTTCAAATGTGGGAGCTGGCTTGCCTGCGATGGGGGCAACTCGGTCCCTCAGACTCACCCACCATGCCCAACCAACCCTGCCCCGACTGGGCCGAAGCCCTGCTCAACGGCTTCAGCCAGATTTTCCTGCAGCGCCACCCGCTGTGTGGCCTGCTCTGCCTGCTGGCGATCCTTGTCGGCGCCCCGGCCCTGCTCGGCGGCGCGCTGCTGGGTGGTGTCGCCGGGCTGCTGACCGCCCAACGCCGCGCCTATCCCAAGGCCGAGCGCCAGGCTGGCTTATATAGCTACAACGGCGTGCTGCTCGGCTTGCTGATCAGCCAGCACTTCACCTGGTCGGCACTGCTACCGCCGTTGATTCTCGCCTGCGGCGGCCTCAGCGCGATCCTTACTCGCCAATGGCTCAAACGCGCTGCCAACCCCGACGACCTGCCCGCCTACACCGCACCGTTTGTGGTACTCGGCTGGCTGCTGCTCGGCCCCGCTTCGCCCACCGCCTTCACCGCCAGCGAACCCGGCACCTGGGCACTGCTCTGCGCGCCATTTAATGGGCTGGCCCAAGTGATCCTGCTGGACCAGCCCCTGGCCGGCCTGTTGATCGCCCTCGGCCTGCTGCTCGCCAGCCGCCGCGCCGCGTTGTGGGCGCTGGCCGGCGCCAGCCTCGGCGTACTGATCGCCCTGTTGATGAACGAACCCGCGAGCGCCCTGCTCGGGCTGCACAGCTATAACCCGGCGCTGGCCGCCCTGGCCCTCAGCCAGCATCGCCGCCAACCCTGGCTGCCGCTGATCGGCATTCTACTGGCGATCATCCTCACACCCGGCTTCACCGGCCTCAACCTGCCCGCGCTGACCGCACCGTTTATCCTCGCCACCTGGCTGGTGCGCGCCAGTCATCGGGTGATGCAGAAAGCCCGCATGGACAGCCCGTTCGAATCACCCTAGGCTTCGCTGATCTTCAATTCAGGCGGGCTTTATGGACAGCAACAACGACTGGCGTCAGCGGCTCTACGTCATGGTATTCCAAAGCGACACCGTCGCCGGACGGCGCTTCGATGGCATCCTGCTGCTGATCATACTTGCCAGCCTGGTCATCGTGATGCTCGACAGCATCGACCAGATCCACCAGAACTACGCCGATGTGCTGGCCTACATCGAGTGGGGCTTCACCATCATTTTCGCCATCGAGTACGGGCTGCGGCTGTACTGTTCGCCCAAGCCGTTGCGCTATGCCTTCAGCTTTTATGGGCTGGTGGATTTGCTGGCCATCGTGCCCGGGATCCTGGCGCTGTATTACAGCGACGCGCAGTACCTGCTGATTATCCGGATCATCCGGATGCTGCGGATCTTCCGCGTGCTCAAGCTCGGGCCGTACCTCAAACAGGCCAACTACCTGATGTCGGCGCTGCGGGGCAGCAAGCAGAAGATCGTGGTGTTCCTGGTCAGCGTCTGCACCCTGGTGACGGTGTTCGGCACCTTGATGTACGTAATCGAAGGTCCGGAACACGGCTTTACCAGTATTCCCAAGGGCATCTATTGGGCGATCGTAACGCTGACCACCGTGGGCTTTGGCGACATCGTGCCGAAGACCCCGCTGGGCCAGGTGATTTCGTCGCTGGTGATGATCACCGGTTATTCGATCATCGCGGTGCCCACCGGGATCTTCACCGCCGAACTGGCCAACGCCATGCGCGGTGAGCAATTGGAAACGGATTGCCCGGTGTGCAAGAAAAACAGCCATGAGCCCAATGCGGCGTTTTGCTCACGGTGTGGCAGCGCGCTTTTCAAGAAACTGGAATAAGCAAAGTTCTTTTTAATCTTTAAGCGACTATGCGCCCCCCGTTATAGTCGCTGGCATATTGCCCCCATGCGTTTCAAAACCTTCTCGAACAACAAGGAATGAGCAGTGAAAAAACTCGTTAGTGCCTCTCTCCTGGCCGCCGGCCTCGCACTGGCTGGCGTCGTCCAGGCCGCCCCGGTCACCCTGCTCAACGTCTCCTATGACGTGATGCGCGACTTCTACAAGGACTACAACGCCGCCTTCCAGAAACACTGGGCGGCCGAGCATCCAGACGACAAGCTGACCCTGCAGATGTCCTTCGGTGGTTCGAGCAAACAAGCGCGCTCGGTGATCGACGGCCTGCCGGCTGACGTGATCACCATGAACATGGCCACCGACATCAATGCCCTGGCAGACAACGGCAAACTGGTGCCGGACAACTGGGTTACCCGCCTGCCGAACAACAGTGCGCCGTTCACCTCGGCCACGGTGTTCATCGTGCGCAAAGGCAACCCGAAAGCCCTGAAAGACTGGCCGGACTTGCTCAAGGATGGCGTGCAAGTCATCGTGCCAAACCCGAAAACCTCCGGTAATGGCCGCTACACCTACCTGTCGGCCTGGGGTTATGTACTGAAGAACGGCGGTGACGAGAACAAGGCCAAGAAGTTTGTCGGCGACCTGTTCAAACACGCGCCTGTGCTGGACACCGGTGGCCGTGCCGCTACCACCACGTTCATGACCAACCAGATCGGCGACGTGCTGGTGACGTTTGAGAACGAAGCCGAAATGATCGCCCGTGAATTCGGCCGTGATCAGTTCGAAGTGATCTACCCGAGCGTCTCCGCTGAAGCCGAGCCGCCGGTGTCGATCGTCGACAAAGTGGTCGAGAAAAAAGGCACCAAAGTGGCTGCCGAGGAATACCTGAAGTACCTGTGGTCGCCGGAAGGCCAGGAAATCGCTGCCAACAACTACCTGCGTCCACGTGACCCGAAAGTGCTGGCCAAGTACACCGACCGCTTCCCGAAAGTTGACTTCCTCTCGGTCGAGAAGACCTTTGGTGACTGGCGTACGGTGCAGAAGACCCACTTCAATGATGGTGGGATTTTTGATCAGATCTACAGCGGGCAGTAATCCGCTCTAACTGAAGAAATGCAGTCCAGTTTGGGAGCTGGCTTTTGTGAGAGCTGGGCTTGCCCGCGACAGCCTCACCTCGGTTTGTCTGATAGACCGAGGTGCCTGCATCGCGGGCAAGCCCGGCTCCCACACAAGCCCGCTCCCACATTTGTTTCCGTGTTCAGCCGTTACATCGGCGGCGTCACGCCATCCTTGCCCGCCGAAATCGCCTGGGCCGTCACACTCCCATCCGCGCCCTTCGCCGCAAACATCACCACCTTCACCCCAGGTTTCAGCAAGCTGCGATCACCCGGCTCAAGGTTGACGATCGGCACGTCATCCGGCACCACGATCTTCTGCTCGCCGCCCTTGTACTTCACGGTCAATGTCCGGCCATTGCTCACCACCAGGTCACCCACGGTGCCGTTGGTCATGCTGCTGCCTTCCTTCAGGTCGAACGCACGGTGCCCGTCACCTGTGCCTGCCATGGCCGGCGGGAATACGTGGACTTCCAGCGCCGTCAGGGTGCCATCCGCGTTGGGCATGGCCGCCGACCCGATGTAACTGCCAGGCTTGATGTCTTCGATTTTGGCCAGGGTGACGGCGCGCACCAGGGTGTCCTTGGTCAGGTTCACGGTGACGTCCTCACCGCTGTTGACCTTGACGTGCATCGCATCGCCGTCGATCGCGGTAATCGCACCCCGCACGCCCACACGCGGGGCATCCTGGGCCTGGGCGACGCCCACGGTCATCAGCGCGGCCAGGCTTGAGGCCAAGAGCATCTTGTTGAAAGTCATCTTCATGGCAGTCGATTTCCTGTTTATGCAGTTGTGACTGAATGTATCATCGACCTTCAGCCCGAAAGTTAACGTTTCAGTCATTAATGCCCGGCATGAGTGTTATCACCACAAACGGGCTACTCCCGCCCGGGGCCAGTCTTTATGCTCGCTCGCCTCTTTCCTTCGCTTTTATGAGAACACCATGAACGCTACGCCCCACGCTACAAGCACCATGACCCGAGGCATGGTGATGCTGTTTGCGTTCTGTTGCGGCGCCATCGTCGCCAACATCTACTACGCCCAACCGATCATCGAACTGATTGCCCCGGACATCGGCCTCACGCCGGCCATGGCCAGCCTCATCGTGTCCCTGACCCAGATCGGCTATGCCTTGGGCCTGTTCTTCCTGGTGCCGCTGGGCGACCTGCTGGAAAATCGCCGGCTGATGATCATCACCACCGTGGTGGCCATCGCCAGCTTGCTGGGCGCAGCCTTCACCGAACAGCCGAACCTGTTCCTGCTGGTGTCGCTGCTGATCGGCTTCAGTTCGGTGTCGGTACAAATCCTGATTCCCCTGGCGGCGCACCTGGCACCGGCGGAATCCCGTGGCCGAGTGGTCGGCAGCATCATGGGCGGTTTGCTGCTGGGTATCCTGCTGGCCCGGCCTGTGTCCAGCGTGGTGGCTGACCACTTCGGCTGGCGCGCCATGTTCATGGCTGCCGCAGCCCTGATGGCGTTTATCAGCGTGGTGCTGATGCTGACCATCCCCAAGCGCCAACCCGATCATGCCGCCAGCTACGGCCAATTGCTGGGCTCCCTGGGCACCTTGCTGCGCCGCCAGCCGGTGCTGCGCCAGCGGGCGTTTTACCAGGGCTGCATGTTCGCGACCTTCAGCCTGTTCTGGACCGCTGCCCCACTGGAACTGTCCCGCAACCATGGCCTGAGCCAAAGCCAGATCGCCCTGTTCGCCCTGGTGGGTGCCCTCGGCGCCATCGCCGCCCCCATTGCCGGGCGCCTGGCGGATGCCGGCCACACCCACCGCGCCTCACTGCTGGCGATGCTGTTTGCGGCGCTGAGCTTCCTGCCCGCCTTCGTGCACCCGCTGTACAGCGTGATTGGCCTGGCGGTCACCGGCGTGGTCCTGGACTTCTGCGTGCAAATGAACATGGTCCTCGGCCAACGCGCCATCTACGCCCTCGACGCCAACAGCCGCAGCCGGCTGAACGCGCTGTACATGACCAGCATCTTCATCGGCGGCGCCTTCGGCTCGGCGATTGCCAGCAGCGTGTACGAACACGGCGGCTGGCTGGGGGTGATGCTGGTGGGCAGCGCGTTCCCGCTGGTGGCATTGTTGCGGTTCCTGAGTGCATCGCGCCAAGGGGCGGTGGCCACCGCCTAGTCAAACTTACAACCGCACCAACTTCTCCAAAGCCGCATCCGCCAGAAATGACGAGCGGCTTTTTACTTTGTGCTCGACAGAACCTCTATTCCCTCAGGGCATAAATCCTATGCCAACCGACTGTCTTCTACCCTAATCTCCAAGACACCATCATTCCCGCCAGCCATCCCGATAAACCCGGATTAAACTCATCCTGGCGATGCTGCACGCCTTGCCCCACCAATCCACAAGGACACCCAATGGACCGCCTCACCGCCATGGAAACCTTCGTCCACGTCGTCGAGACCGGCTCGTTTTCCGCGGCCGCAAAACGCATGGGCATTGGCCAGCCCGCCGTGTCCAAAGGCATTGCCCAACTGGAGGCCCGGCTGGCGGTCAGGCTGCTGATGCGTTCCACCCGGGGACTGACGCCCACCGAGGCGGGCCTGGCGTTTTTTGAGAAGGCCAAGCGCGCGGTCGACGAGGCCAACGATGCCGACGACGCCGCCCGGGGCGCCAGCAATGGTCTGTCGGGCACCCTGCGCATCAGCGCGGGCGTGACTTTTTGCCGTTTGCAGATCATTCCCAACCTGGGGCCGTTCCTTGAGCAACACCCCGGCCTGAACGTCGACGTCGTACTCGACGACCGCCTGCTCAATCTGGTGGAAGAAGGTATCGACGTCGCACTGCGCATCGGCAACCTGAGTGACTCCGGCCTGACGGCCCGCAAGATTGGCCAAAGCCCCTGCCGGATTTTCGGCACGCCCGCCTACTTTGAACGCCATGGCGAACCCCGCTCCCCGGCAGACCTCCTGCACCACCAGGCGGTGATCTATAGCTTGAGCGAAAGCACCTGCTGGACCTTCACTCAAGGTGCCCATCAATACCCGGTGGTCGCTCACGGACGCCTGCGCGTCACGTCCTCCGAAGGTATTCGCGCTGGTGTGCTGTCCCACCATGGCGTGGCGATGACCGCCGAATGGATGTTCATGCCGGAGATCGCCAGTGGCGAGGTCAAGGCAGTCCTCACCGACTGGGAACTGCCGCCACGGGACTTGTGGGCCGTGTTGCCCACAGGCCGAATGGTCAGTGCCAAGGCCCGGGCGTTTATCGAGTTTATGGAGGGTGTGTTGCGCTGATCCTTACCCGTGAAAGCGCGGAATGCGCCCATTCAGAGACGGCCAGTAACTGAACGCACACGGGCTGCTCAGCACACCTTGCTGACGACGCTGTAAATCCTGGATCGCCTGCGCGGCAATGCTGAGCGCGATTTTTTGACCCGGACACTGATGCCTTCCCAAGCCGAAACTGAAGGTTTGTCGTTGCTGGCGCTCGAGTAAAAATCGGTCGGGTTCCGGGTTCGCCGCAGGATCCCGATTGGCCGACGCCAGCAACACCAGCACAGTGTCTCCAGCCTCCAGAGTGCGGTCGCCAATGGTGCAGCGGCTGGCCACGAATCGTCGGGTGTTCTGCACCGGAGAATCGTAGCGAGCGACCTCCTCGACCAACGCAATGGTGAGGGGCGGCCTACGCTGGACGAGTTCCAGCAGATCGGGGCGCCGATGCAGTGTGACCAAGGTGTTGCCGATAAGACCTGCACTGGCTTCGCAGGTCTGTGACAGCAGCCCGATCAGGTTGGCGATCAATGCGTCAGGGGCTTCCCAGCTACTGGCTTCGTAGTTGCGAAGGATGTGCTCCCGCAACCCTGTTTGCGCCAGCAACCCGCTGAACATTTCCCTTAGCCGGCTCGCCCCGGTGTGCGCATCGCGGATCTGAGTCTCACTGCTCAGCGGTGAAAGGCAGGCGACAAAATCACGTGTCATCCGGGCGACTTCCCCCAGTTGGTCGCCTGGAAAACCCAGCCAATGCGCGACCGCCGACACCGGTAACGTGAACATAAATTCGTTCAAATCAGCCGCCGGGGGACCGATGCGGGTTATGACATCCGCAGTCACCACCGAAGCCAGCGCCGGCTCAATGACCGCCCTGGGGCACCGATGGCCCGCGCCTTCATTCATGCGCATCAATGACGCAAACACCTGCCCCGCCGCGCCTTGCGCAATGGCCGCAGGCACCGGCTCGTGCAGTGGCCGCACCCGGCAATCGGGATGCGCCAGCACCGCCTCGACCATCCTGGCAGTGCTGGCGATCCATAGCCCGAGACCTTCATCGAACAGCAGCTCGCCGTTGAGCCTCAAGCCTGCGTAATACTCATAAGGGTTGTTGTGTGTCGCAGCTTCCAGCGGGGTCATTCAGTACATCCTGTGCCTAAAGAACCGCTACTATCTGCCACCGCACACGGCAACGATTCGTTCAGGAACGAAATATGAATGCCCACCAAGAAGACTCTGCCCTCTCCCGGGTCGCTGGCGCGATTGCGGAACCTGCACGGACCAAAATGCTTTGCGCACTGATGGACGGCCATGCGCGCACCAGCACCGAAATGGCAGTCATCGCCGAGGTCAGCGCCTCCACCGCCAGCGCCCACTTGGCCAGGCTCAAGGATGACGGGCTGGTGAAGCTGCATACTCAGGGCCGGCATCGGTATTACAGCCTCGCAGGCCCTCACGTTGCCCAGGTGATTGAAGCGCTGATGGTGATCAGCCAAAACACTGCAACGGCGTTCGTTGCAACCACGCCCAATCGCTTGCAGTTCGCACGGACCTGCTACGACCACATGGCCGGGACGTTGGCCGTGCGCCTGCATGACCATTTCATCGAGGCCGGCTGGCTGATGGGTGACGGCACCTACCAACTCACGCAAGCCGGTGTAAAAGCGATGACCGAATTGGGTGTTGATGTGCAAGCGCTTCGCGTCCAGCGGCGTCGTTTCGCCTGCTCGTGCCTGGACTGGAGCATGCGCCGCCCGCATTTGGCCGGGGCGCTGGGGGCGGCTTTTCTGCAAAGCGTGATCAGCCGCCAGTGGGTCACCCAGGACCTGGATAGTCGTGCGCTTGGGCTTACGCCAAAGGGGCGAAAAGCACTGACAGGCCAGTTTGGAATAAAGCTTTGAGAACGATGAAGGCTCAATGTGGGAGCGGGCTCCCACATTGGATCTGCGGCGAGTTCAAGAGTTGGGTTAAATCACCCTGCCATCCCAGCCCACGGTGACGTTGCGGGGCAACTCGCGCCGGTGCTGCATCAGCCACGCATCCAGCGTATGCCCCACATGGGTCAGCACGCCCAACTCGGCGCCGACGTCCTCAATGCACTGCAACGCCAGCGTCAAATCATTGTGATTACGGGGCGCCTGCGGCTGGGGCGGCATGGAGCAGTCGAGTACCAGCACATCCAGCGGCTCGCGTTGCAGCCAGTCGCGGGTGGCGGTTGGCAGGCCGACGGTGTCGGTGAGGTAGGCAATGCGCCGCCCTTCGCCTTCCAGCAGATAACCCAGGGTGGGTTTGGAATGCAGCAGCGGCAACGCGGTGACGCTCAGTTCACCAAACCGGCGGGTTTCAAACTCGCCAAACGGCTGGCTGAAATCCAGGATGCCGGGGTGCTTGTACAGGTCGGACAAACCTTGCGCATCCACCGGCCCATGCACCGGAATCACCAGGCCCTGACCCCAGCGCAAGTGCAGCAGGCCTTGGGCGTGATCGGCATGGTAATGGGTCTGGAAAATCCCGTTGAAGCTGCGCGGCGGGAAGCGTTCGGTGAGGTCGGGCAAGCCGCTGTCGATCAACCAGCGCTGGTCGCCGCACTCGATCAACGCGCTGCACGGGCGGCGCCGCAGGCTCTCGTCACTGCGGGCCAGACCACAAGCGGCGCACTCACAGCCATACACCGGGACTTGTCGCGCGTCACCGGTGCCCAGCAGCGTCAGGCGCATGCGGATTGCCCGTCGAGGCAGCGAAGCAGGCGCTCGACCGTGTGTTCCAACTGGCCGGAGTTGTCGAGCAGGAACACGTCCGGTGCACTGCTCAAGCCCTCGGCGAATCGCGCATTGCGCGCCAGCCGCTGATCGATATCGTCCAGGGATTCGCGGCCCCGCGCCAACAAGCGCTGGCGCAACACCGCCTGGTCCACCGTCAGCAACACCACCAGCAGGTTCGGGTAACGCAGCCGGGTCTGCGCCAGATGGCCACGGGAGCCGTTGACCAGCACGTCGTGCCCCGCCGCCAGCCACTCATCAATCTCCCGGGGGATGCCATAGGACAAGCCGTTGGCGTGCCAGCAGAGGGCAAACGCGCCCTCGGCCTCCATCGCGGCAAACTGCGCCGGGCTCACACCCTGAGCGGCTTCGCCCACCGCTTCTGCCGAGCGGGTGATGACCCGCCGCACGATGCGGCAGCCACGCTCGGCCAAACGCGGTCGTGCGGCATCCAGCAGGCTGTCCTTGCCCGAACCCGATGGTCCGATGAGATAGATCAACCTGCCTGCCATCAAAACACCCTCTTCGCTTGTCGCCAGACTTGTTGGACCACGGGCAGTCCGTCGCGGCTTTTTTTCGCTTGCACCAGGTCGGCCCGCAGGCCCAGGGCGATTTCGCCGCGATCGTCCAGGCCCGCGGCGTGTGCCGGCGCCAGGCTGATCATCTTCACCGCCCGGGAAAGATCGCCGCCGTCCTGCTGATCGGCCAGCACGAACGCCGCCTGCAGCAGGCTGGCCGGGTAGTAGTCACTGGAAAGTATATCCAGCAATCCCTCGGCAGCCAGGCCGGCGGCGGCCACATTACCCGAGTGGGACCCGCCACGCACCACGTTCGGCGCGCCCATCAGCACTTTCATGCTCAGCGCCTGGCAGCCACGGGCGGCTTCCAGGGTCGTGGGGAACTCCGCGATGGTCATGCCGTAGCGCGCCGACTCCTCGACATGCGCCAACGTCGCGTCGTCATGACTGGCCACCGACAGCCCGCGCGCCAGGCAATGCTCGACGATCGCCGCACGGTAACGGTCGCTGTACTCCCTGGAGTTGGCCATTTGCAGCACGATGAATGCATCCATGGTCTCGTCGTTGAGGTGGTACTTGCCCATGTAGTACTCACGGTACTTGGATTCGAGCACGAACTGGCGCTGGCCCGGCGAATGGTCCATCACCGACACCAGGCGCACCAGCGGGTTTTCCACCAGGTCGCGGAACACGCTCAACGTGTCCGGGTGGCACAGCTCGCAACGCAGGTGCAGGTGGTGTTCGGCGCGGGTCAGGCCGGCGCCTTCTGCCGAGGCGATGGCATCGAGCATCGCCGGCAGTTTTTTCATGCGGTTGCCCTTGGGATTCACATCGCCGATGGACACCGCGTCGAACACCGTGGTGATGCCGGCCGCGATGATCTGCGCATCATGGCTGAGCACCGCCGAGGTGGACGGCCAGTCCACGCCGGGACGCGGGGTCATGTGTTTTTCCAGGTTGTCGGTGTGCAACTCCACAAGACCCGGCAGCAGGAAATCACCGCCCAGGTCCTGGGCCTGGGGCAGTTGGCTGCGGCCTTCGGCGATGTCGACGATCAGCCCGTCACGCAGCACCACGCTGCCAAGGAACATGCGGTCAGCCGTCACCAGCTGGGCATTACTGAGGATCTGTTCAGCGGGCATGAGCGTATTCCTCTTGGGCAATAGGCGCGGGGGTCATGTCGAAATGGCGGTCGGCGACCGCTTCACGGGCGGCGCGGTCGTGGAAGATGCCGATCAATGCAGCACCGGCGGCCTTGGCTTCGTTCATCAGTTCCAGCACCACCTGGCGGTTGCTGTCATCGAGGGACGCGGTGGGTTCGTCCAGCAGCATCACCGGCCAGGCCACCATGAAGCCGCGGGCGATATTGACCCGTTGCTGCTCGCCACCGGAGAAGGTGCCGGGCGCGAGCTGCCACAACCGCTGGGGGATGTTCAGGCGCGTCAGCAGGTGTTCAGCGCGTGACTGGGCATAGGCCTTCGACCAGCCACGGGCCAGGGCTGGCTCCATCACCACGTCCAGGCAAGCCACACGCGGGATCACCCGCAGAAACTGGCTGACGTAGCCCAGGGTCTGCTGGCGTACCTGCAGAATGTCCCGGGGCTCTGCACCGACCAGCTCCAGCCACTCGCCGGCATGCTGCACACGGATGCTGCCGCCCGCCGGCAGGTAGTTGCCGTACAGGGTGCGCAGCAACGTGCTTTTACCGGCGCCGGACTGGCCGTGCAGCACCAGGCACTCACCGCCCTTCACACTGAATTCCACCCCGCGCAGCACGTTCAGCACCACGCCGTTCTGCTGGTGCAAGGTGAAGGTTTTCGAGAGATCACGGACCTCGATCAAGGCATTCGTCATGGCTGCAATACCGAAGACACCAGCAGTTGAGAGTAAGGGTGCTGCGGATCGTCGAGGATCTGGTCCGTCAGCCCGGATTCCACCACCCGCGAACGGCGCATCACCATCAAGCGGTCGGCCAGCAGACGCGCCACGGCGAGGTCGTGGGTTACGATCACCACGGCCAAATCCAGCTCGCGCACGAGGCCGCGCAACAGGTCGAGCAAGCGCGCTTGCACCGACACGTCCAGGCCGCCGGTGGGTTCGTCCATAAAAACCAGGCGCGGGCTGGAGACGAGGTTGCGGGCGATTTGCAGGCGCTGTTGCATGCCGCCGGAGAAGGTCCGGGGCAAGTCGTCGATGCGCTGCGGATCGATTTCCACCTGGCCCAGCCAGTCCAGACCGGCACCGCGCAGTTGCTGGTAATTGCGTACGCCCTGGGCCATCAGGCGCTCGCCGATGTTGGCGCCGGCCGAGACGCCCATGCGCAAGCCATCCCGTGGGTTTTGCTCGACAAAGCCCCATTCGGTGCGTAGCAAGGTGCGGCGTTCAGCTTCGCTGGCGCTGTACAGATCCAGCCATTCGCCGTCCTTGCCGCGATAGCCGATGTTCCCGGCCTGCGGCGGCAAACGCCCGCTGAGCAACGAGAGCAAGGTGGATTTACCCGAGCCGGATTCGCCGACAATCCCCAGCACTTCGCCGGGGTACAAATCGAAGCTGACGTCCTGGCAACCCTTCTCCGGGCCGTAGAGCAAAGACAGGTCACGTACGTGTAGCAAAGGCTGGCTCACTGGTTGTTCTCCTTGACCCGCTGGGCGCAATACCAGGTGTCGGAACACACAAAACTCTGGGTACCGGCGTCGTCCAGAATCAGCTCATCGAGGAACGATTCATGGCTGCCGCAGATGGCGCAGTTGTGCTCCCACTTCTGCACTTCGAACGGGTGGTCTTCGAAGTCCAGGCTGGTGACCTGGGTGTACGGCGGCACCGCGTACAGGCGCTTTTCGCGACCGGCACCGAACAGCATCAGCGCCGGGCTCATGTCGAGTTTCGGGTTGTCGAATTTCGGGATCGGCGATGGGTCCATCACGTAGCGCTCGTCCACCATCACCGGGTAGGCGTAGCTGGTGGCGATATGGCCGAAGGTGGCGATGTCTTCGTAGAGCTTTACGTGCATCACCCCGTAATCATTGAGGGCGTGCATGGTGCGGGTCTCGGTTTCCGACGGTTCGATAAAGCGCAGCGGCTCCGGGATCGGCACCTGGTAGACCATGATCTGGTCGGCCTGCAACGGGGTTTCCGGGATGCGGTGGCGGGTCTGGATCACCGTGGCGTCCGGGGTGCTTTCGGTGGTGGCAACCCCCGCCGTGCGCGCAAAAAAGCGGCGGATCGACACGGCGTTGGTGGTGTCGTCGGCGCCCTGGTCGATGACCTTGAGCACATCATCGGCCCCCAGAATCGCGGCGGTCAGTTGCATGCCGCCGGTGCCCCAGCCGTAAGGCAGCGGCATCTCGCGACCACCAAACGGCACCTGGTAACCGGGGATCGCCACGGCCTTGAGCAAGGCGCGGCGGATCATGCGTTTGGTCTGCTCGTCGAGGTAGGCGAAGTTGTACGCCGGGTCGCGCGCAGGCGTTTGAGTCAGGTCATTCATGGCGGGTGCCCTCGGCCGGTTGGCGCAGTTTGCGGATCAGTTCCAGCTCGGACTGGAAGTCCACGTAGTGAGGCAATTTGAGGTGGGACACGAAGCCCGCCGCTTCGACGTTGTCGCAGTGAGACAACACGAACTCTTCCTGCTGGGCCGGCGAGACGATCTCTTCGTTGAACTCGCTGGCCCGCAGCGAGCGGTCCACCAGGGCCATGCCCATGGCCTTGCGCTCGGCATGCCCGAACGCCAAACCGTAGCCGCGAGTGAACTGCGCCAGCTCGGTCGCCGAACCGACGAACTGGTTGACCATCTCGCACTCGGTGACTTCGATGCTGCCCAGGCAGACCGGGAAACCCAGCTCTTGCGGGTCGATCCACACCTCGACCTCACCGATGCGAATCTCGCCGGCGAACGGGTGGTTGCGGCCGTAACCGCGCTGGGTGGAGTAACCCAGCGCCAGCAGGAAACCTTCATCACCACGGGCCAGGGCTTGCAGGCGCTGGGCACGGTTGGCCGGGTATTCCAGCGGGTCGCGGGTGATGTCGGCGACGCTGCCGCTGTCGTCGGACTCGTTCTTGATCAGGCCTTCTTTAGCCAGCAAACCCAGGACTCTCGGGCACGCCTCCAGGGTCGCATCCGGCGTGGTGTGCGGGCCCGGGTATTCACCTTCGGCCAGCAGCGCGAAGTCCAGCAGGCGATGGGTGTAGTCGAAGGTCGGGCCCAGCAGTTGCCCGCCCGGCACGTCCTTGAACGTCGCCGACAAACGCCGGCTCAGGGACATCTGCGCGGTATCGATCGGCAGGCTCGGGCTGAAGCGTGGCAACGTGGTGCGGTAGGCCCGCAGCAGGAAGATCGCTTCCACCAGGTCCCCCGCCGCTTGCTTGATCGCCAGCGCGGCCAGTTCGGTGTCGTACAGCGAGCCCTCGCTCATCACCCGGGCGACCGCCAGTGGCAGTTGCTCGCGGATCTGCTCCACGCTCAATTCAGGAATGGCCGTATCGCCCCGGCGTTTTTTCGCCAGCAGACGGTGGGCATTGTCGATGGCCTGTTCGCCACCCTTGACGGCTACGTACATCAGGCACGCTCCTGTGCAATTCGGGTACTGCGGGGCAGGCCGATCAGGTGATGGCCGGCGGCGAACAACACGTCCAGGCCACGGGGAAACGTCTCGCGGCGCTGGCGTTCCAGCCAGAAGGCCTGGGGCACCGGCAGGTTGACCTGACGCTGGGTCTTGATTCCTGGCCCGCGCCAGTTCAAGGCGCGACCGGCTTCCAGGTCGGTCAACTGGACCAGCAAGGTGCAGGACTGATCGGGGTAGCGATCATTGCCGTGGTCGAAGCCGCTGAGGTCGAGCAGGTCCTGCTCACCGAGCAAGGCGAACGCGGCCTCTTCACGGTTGGCGGTCAGCGGGCAGCCGCAGTGGAAGGCCAGGTTGGCGCGAATCAGCGGCGTGTCGAAACTCGGCGCCAGCCACAGCGGCGTGTCCGTATCCAGCAACGCCAGGCACAGCGCATAGGTGGCCGGCGCCAGGCCTTCAAGGCTGGGGGCAGCGGGCAAGGACTGGATCAAACCGGGCTCGGCGAGGGCCTTGAGGGCCCCGCGAAAACCGCGCTGGGCGTCCAGCACCGGGTCTACAAACGCCGGTTGCAAGCGTTGGGCATTCATCAGTTTTCTCCTCGAACCAGGGTGAAAAACTCGACCTTGGTGGCGGCGGTATCGGCCTCTTTTTGCGCCCGGCGTGCGGCCTGCGCGTTGGCCAGTGAGCGGATCAGATCGCTGAGCCAGAGACTCGGGTGCGCGCCCTGCAAATGCGCATCCGCCAGGGCCGCCAATTCGGCGTGGACCTTGTCGCGCCCGGCCAGGTAGCTGTAGCCGGTGCGGCCGTCGGCCAGGCGCACCACGCAACGGGTCACGCTCATTTCGCCGACGTTGAACGGCGCGCCATTGCCGCCCATGCGGCCACGCACCAGGGTCATGCCGATTTCCGGGGCGCGGATCAGTTGGTAATCCACGTCGCGCAGGGCGTCTTCATGGGGCAGCAATTCACTGCGAAAGGCGCGGGCGAGCACGCCGATCCAGTGTTGACGCGGGGACAGGTTCATCAGGGTCTCCATCAGGTCACCACTTGGTACTGGAAGCGATCCGAACGGCTGGTGGACTGCGCCAGCTCCACCGGGCGGCCGTCGCGATCGCGGGAAAGGGTAAATACGGTGAGCGCCGGCAAGTGCCGGGGCATCATCAGCAGCGCGGCTTCGTCGCGGTTGGGTAACCGCGCGCCGATCAGGCTTTGGGTGCGGGTCAACGGCATGTCGCGTTCACGCAGGTAGTGGCGCAGCGAGCCGCCGTTGTAGTCCGCCAGCAGCGGCGCATGGCTGGCGCAGTAGCGGTGGCGGATCAGGCTGACCGGCTGGTGGTCGAGCTTGCGCAGGGTTTGCAGCTCGATCATCGGCGCCATCTCGGCGATGCCCAGTTGTTGCGCCTCGTCGCGACTGGCGAAGCAGTAGCGGCGCTTGAGCAGCAGCGCTTCCACGCCTACGCCCTGGGCCGACAACGACTGGCTGTAGGAGGTCTCGGCGCCCATCGGGTAAATCAGCGGGCGGTCGAGCACTTGGGTGCCCTTGCCCTGGCGGCGCAACAGGCTGCCTTCGAACACCAGCTCGTCGATGGCGCGGCGCAGGGTGTGGCGGTTCACGCCAAAGCGTTCGGCCAATTGCACCTCGCCCGGCAGGAAGTCCCCGGCGTGATAACTGCTCAGTTCACGGCGCAGGATATCGGCGAGTTCGCGGTACACCGGCTCATCTTGTCTAGACAACTGCATGCTTAAAAAAAAGCGCCCAAGGGCACCCCTCCGTCGTCAGATGAACTGCTTGCGCAGGCGTTGGGACAGCACGTCGATACAGCTCACCACCACGATGATCACCAGCAGCACCGCGCAGGTCTGCACGAACTGAAAGGCGCGGATGTTCTCCCACAGGATCACGCCGATACCGCCGGCACCGACCATCCCCACCACCGTCGCCGAACGCACGTTGGCCTCGAATCGGTAGAGCGCGTAGGACACCCACAGCGGCATCACTTGCGGGATCACGCCGTAGATCACCTCTTGCAGGGCACTGGCGCCGGTGGCTCGGACGCCTTCAACGGGGCCCGGGTCGATGGCTTCGACGGCTTCGGCAAACAGCTTGGCGAGCACGCCGGTGGTGCTGATCCACAAGGCCAGGACACCGGCAAAAGGACCGAGGCCGACCGCGACCACGAACAACATCGCGAAGACCATTTCGTTGATCGAACGGAACGCATCCATCACCCGGCGCAACGGCTGGTGAATCCACCAGGGCGTGATGTTCTCGGCGCACAGAATGCCCAGCGGCACCGAACAGACAATCGCCAGCACCGTGCCCCAGAGGGCGATCTGCACGGTGACGATCATCTCCTTGAGGTAGGAGCGCCATTCGTGGAAGTCCGGCGGGAAGAAGTCGGCGGCGAAGGTCGCCATGTTTCCGGAGTCGCGGTACAGCGCCAGCGGGTTCATTTCGGCGCCGTGCCAGGCCCAGGCCAGCAGGACCAGGAACAGGCCCCAGCCCAGGTATTGCGGCCAAGTCCTTTTGCCCACTGCTTCAGCATGCAAGGTAGTCATGGGTCACTCTCAGTAAATGTGGTAACTGGGCTTGTTGTGGCGAGGGAGCTTGCTCCCGCTGGGGTGCGAAGCGCCCCCAAAAAGCCGACTCCAGCTGCGCTGTCGAACGGGAGCAAGCTCCCTCGCCACAAACGCCTTCCTCCACAGGATCAGCCGTTGGCTGCGGTCTTCTTGTCCAGTTCGGTGATGCGCTCTTGCAGCTTCGCGAGGTCGGCGTCGATGTCGGCGAGTTTCTTGGCCTTGTCGGCGGCTTCCAGGTGGTCGTCGGCGCTGATGGTGGTGCGCTGCTTGAACAGCTCCAGTTGGCGGATCGGCAGCAGTTGGTCGTCGCTGGACTTGAGGAACTTGCCCAGTTGCATGTTCTTCAGCACGGCCTTCTCTTCGTCGGTGTCACCGTAGTTGGCGAAGAAATCGCGGATCTTGGTTTTCTCGCTGTCGCTCAGGGCCTTGCTCCACACCATTGGGTCGGCGGGGATCAGCGGCGATTTCCAGATCACTTTGAGCATGGCGGCCTTGTCCGGCTGGGTGACTTCCAGGCGGTCCCAGCTTTCAGTGTTGAAGGTGGCGACGTCCAACTGCCCTTTGGCCACGCTCAGTGCGTTGACTTCATGGCTGGAGTTGAGGGTGCGTTTGAAGGCGGTGGCAGCGTCGACGTGGTTCTTGGCGAACACGTAGTAGCCGGGTACCAGGTAGCCCGAGGTGGAGTTCGGGTCACCGTTGCCGAAGGTCAGGTTCTTGGCGTTCTTGAGCATGTCATCGACGTTGTTGATCGGGCTGTCCTTGCGCACGATCAGCACGCTCCAGTAACCGGCGGCACCGTTGGCGGCGGCGGTCTGGGCGAAGATTTCGCCGTTGGAGCGGTCCACCGCTTCCATCGCCGCCTTGTTGCCCAGCCAGGCCACGTCGACCTTGTTGAAGCGCATGCCCTGGATCAGGCCGGCGTAGTCGGAGGCGAAGGTGGCGTTGATGGTGAGACCGGTCTTCTTGTGCATGTCATCCAAAAATGGCTGCCAGATGCTCTTGAGGTTCTGCGAAGACTCGGTGGACATGATGCCGAAATTGATCGCCTTGTCGGCGGCCTGGGCATTGCCCATGGCCACGCTGGCTAGCAGGACTGCGGACAGAAACACATGACCGATACGGTTCAACATGGAGAGGATTCCTGTGGGTCGTTATTGGGGTTTCAAGCGCGGGCCAGGGCCAACCGTGCGGGGACGACGGGTGTGCGGGTCTGGTCGGAAAACATCAGGCTGGTGTCGACATCGGCACCGTACAAATCATTGAGGAACTGGCTGCTCAGCTCACTTGCGTGGCCGTCGAAATGAATCCGCCCGCCCTTGAGCGCCACGGCTCGGGGGCAATAACGCATGGCGTAATCTACCTGGTGCAGGGTGACCACCACGGTCTTGCCGTCGCGGCCATTGATGTCGGCGAGGATCTCCATGACCTTGCGCGCCGATTCCGGGTCGAGCGAGGCGATGGGCTCATCGGCGAGGATGACTTCGGCGCGCTGGGTCAGGGCGCGGGCAATCGCCACGCGCTGCTGCTGGCCGCCGGACAAGGTGGAGGCGCGTTGTGCGGCGAGGTCTGCCAGGCCGACGCGGGCCAGGGATTCCATGGCGAACTGTTTTTCCTCGGCATTGAACAAACCGAGGTTGCCGCGCCAGCGCGGCATGCGGCCCAGGCAACCGAGCAGCACGTTGTCGAGCACACTCAGGCGATTGACCAGGTTGAACTGCTGGAAGATATAGCCGATGTCGGAGCGCAGGCGCCGCACCTTGCCATTCAACCGGCCGCTGGCCTGCACTTCCCGGCCCAGCACCTTGACGCTGCCGCCGTTGCTCTTGTCGCAACAAGCCAGGCCCGCGAGGTGGCGCAGCAAGGTGGACTTGCCGGAGCCGGAAGCGCCAATCAGCGCGACCATCTCACCGGTGGCCACGGTGAGTTCGAGGTCGACCAGTGCGGACTTCTTCGCAAAGGTCTTGTTCAGATGATCGACATGGATAGCTGGAGTCATGGGCTTCTCTGTCTGGTTGAACAGCCGTCCGTGGCTGCGTTTGAGTTCAAACGACAGTAGGCGCGGGCTGTGTCAGCCCTATGACTTGCACATGACTGGAGTAAAACCGTTTGATGAAGGTTTGATGAAAGGTTGGAGCTGACGCTGAATACCTAACCTGTGGCGAGGGAGCTTGCTCTCGCTGGGCTGCAAAGCGGCCCCAAACCCGGGTGACACGGTCTGTCGGATGTACCGACCGAGGTGGCTGACTTGGGCCTGCTGCGCAGTCCAGCGGGAGCAAGCTCCCTCGCCACAAGGTCTTCACCCGGCATTGAAAATGTGCCGGACTGTGGTGCAATAGCTGGCTGCGAATAGGTGCAAGAGGGAAACGTGATGGGAAAAGACAAGGCATGTCCGGTCGTTCTGCGAACCCGTCAATCGCTGGAAATCCTCGCATTCAAACACCCACTGGCCGGCCTTCAACTGGTCAAGGGCAGTGTGGAGCCTGGCGAAAGCACCGACGCAGCTGCGATTCGGGAATTACAGGAAGAAGCCGGGATAACCGGCAAGGTGATACGTGACCTGGGCACTTGGCACTCAGCGTCCACGGGGCATACATGGGCCTTTCACCAATGCCAGGTCGCGCAAGAGCTGCCAGATACCTGGACTCATTTCACAGAAGATGATGGAGGCCATGAATTCCAGTTCTTCTGGCACTCACTAGCGAGCGAACCGTCAGAAGAGTGGCATCAGGTGTTTAAAGATGCCCTGGAGTTTCTAAAGCCGCGTCTTGCCGAAGTATCGCTTCAGGAATAATCAAGATCCCGGTAGATCGGTGATTTTTCCTACGATCTCTATGGCTTGCAGCAGCCTTAACTCGCCGCTAGCCTCTCCAAGTCGCTGCTCATCAGCGATCGGGTTTGGTCGCCCGGGTTAGAATGGCGCACAGTGCCGCGCAAGCGGCATTATCGTGTTCGCTTTATGGCGAGCTGTGCGTGGGAGGGCCCTGGCCCTGCCGGGTTTCCATTCCCTGGTCGACCAACCTGCGTACAGCTCGCCACCCTCCTGCTTGGTCGCAGATGTGGTGAGCTCCAATTGAATGGAGAGTCATTGCATGTACAAAGTCACGCCCAATCCGCCAGAAACGTCTGGCTCCAAGTCTGAAAAAACCAAGCTTCAGGACGCCGCCCAGCGGGCTATCGATCACTACCTGAAACCCGCCGAAACCAAAGCGTCCACCAATCAAAAAAACCACTTCAGTCTGTTCACCGTATCAGCCAACGTTGAAACGGAAGCACTGCTGAGCAACGCCTACGAAACACTCCAGTCTGCCAATGCAATGGCGTTGGACCTTTCCGAAAACATTGATGGCAAAGACCGCAGCCTGATATTGGCGATGCAGCAGTTGCTGGAGCTGGGATTGTTGTTGGTGGATAGAGCGCTGGATCGAGAGTGCCCGGTTGCCTGATCAAAACCGAAATCCAACTGGCAACATAAATCCAATGTGGGAGCGGGCTTGCTGTGGTGAGGGGGCTTGCTGTGGTGAGCGGGCTTGCCCCGCGCTGGGCTGCGAAGCAGCCCCATCAATCTGTAGTGAACCCGACGGGGGACAAGCCCCCTCACCACAGCAAGCCAGCTCCCACATTTTGATATTCATCAGGTTCAAATTCGTCGGTGTTATTGGGCGGTGCGCGCTCGCAACCGCGGCATCACAAAATCCAGAAACGCTCGCAGCTTCAGCGGCAACGGCGACTGCCCTTTGTGCACCAGGCTAATGGGCAGCTGCGCCGACTCGAACGCTTCAAGCACCACCGCCAGTGCCTCTTCCCGCACCGCATCCGCCACTTGATACGACAGCACTCGAATGACCCCAACCCCCAGCGTCGCCGCCGCAATCGCCGCTTCTGCGGTGTTCACCGACAACCGCGAATGCACCGGCACCGAGACTCCGGTTTTACCCGCGCCAAACCCCCACGCCCCTTGCGACGCCAGCACTTCAAAGGTGATGCAGTCATGCCCTGCCAAGTCCTGAGGCTCAGCCGGAACGCCGCGAGCGGCCAGGTAAGCCGGGCTGGCACACACCACGCGCCGCACCGCGCCCACTTGCATGGCCTTGAGCGAGCTGTCGGGCAGCTCGCCAATCCGCACCGCCACGTCGCAGTGTTCTTCCATCAGGTGCACGACGCGGTCGGTGAGGATCAGATTGATGTCGATCTCCGGGTACTGCGCCAGGAATTCCGCCACCACCGGCACGATGTGCAGCCGTCCGAATACCACAGGCGCGGTGACCACCAACTCGCCCCGAGGCTGGGAATATTCCCCAGTGGCCGCGCGCTCGGCCTCGCTGATGTCTTCAAGAATGCGCCGGCACGCGTCGAGGTAGGAGGCGCCGGCATCGGTCAACGACAGCTGGCGCGTGGTGCGGTGCAGCAGGCGGGTCTTCAGGTGCGTTTCCAGTTCGGCCACCTTGCGGCTGACGCTGGCCAGCGGCATGTCGAGGCGCCGCGCCGCAGCGGTCAGGCTGCCCGCATCAACCACGGCAACGAAGATGGACATGGATTCAAGGCGGTTCATGGCAACCTATCAAATTCTGGAAGGATGATTCCAAATCCTAGGGGATTATCCTGCCAAGCGCGAGTGCGTAACGTTGGCCACTCATCTCCGTCCCCCGGAGACCTGCATTGAAGGAGAGCGCCGTGAGTGGCCAGCCGATGACATCCCAACCTTCCACAGCGCCTGCGGTCGCGCCGCGCGGCAAGATCATCATGATGGCGGTGATCGCCGGCGCGGTGATCACCAATATTTACTGTACCCAGCCGATTTTGCCGTTGATTGCCTCGGACTTGGGCGTGGACGTGCCCACCGTCGACCTGGTGGCCGGTTCCGCCCTGCTGGGGTTTGCCACCGGTCTCGCGTTGCTGTTGCCGATGGGCGACCGCTTTGACCGGCGCAAGCTGGTGCTGGGGCAGATCGCGCTGGGGTTCTGTTTCGCCCTGGCGGCGGCGTTTTCAGCGGGCATCTGGGCGCTGATCGCGGCGTCTTTTGGCTTGGGGATTGTGAGCTGTGTGCCGCAGCAACTGGTGCCGTTCGCGGCGGTGATGTCGCAGCCTCATGAACGTGGGCGCAACGTGGGCACGGTGGTCAGCGGGATCATGGTCGGCATTCTGCTCGGGCGCACGATCGCCGGCGTGGTCGGTGAGGCTTATGGCTGGCGGGCGGTGTACGCGATGGAAGCGGCCTTCATGATCCCGGTATGGATCGCCGCTGCCAGGTTGCTGCCACGGGGCGTGCCGAGCACGAACCTGTCCTACCCTCGCCTGCTGGCCTCGCTGTGGCCGCTGATGCGCGACAACAGCCCGATCCGCCAATCAATGATGGTGCAGGCGTTGTTGTGGGCTTGCTTCAATGCGTTCTGGGTGAACCTGGCGGCGTTGCTGGCCCACGGGCCGTGGCAGTTGGGCAGCGCGTGGGCCGGCGGTTTCGGGATCATCGGGGCGGCGGGTGCGCTGGCGGCATCACTCGGTGGACGGGCGTCGGACCGGTTGGGTTCGCGCAAGGTGATTGGGGCGAGTATCGGGATTGTGACCTTGGCGTTCCTGCTGCTGGCGGGCGCGCAAACCTCGATTATCTGGCTGGTGCTGGGGGTGATCGTGCTGGATATCGGCGTGCAGTCGGGGTTGGTGTCTAATCAGACCCGGGCGTTTGCGGTAGACCCGAAAGCTCAGGGCCGCATCAATAGTTTGTACATGACGGCGACGTTTTTTGGCGGTGCGGTGGGGGCCACGGTCAGCGGCTGGTTGATGGCGCGGTTGGGCTGGATGGGGATTGTGGAGTTTGGGGTGATGCTGGGGGTGATTGCGGGGGTGATCCATTGGATCAGCGCGCCGAGGCAGACTGAGGAGCTGGCGTAATTTCAAATCAAACGAGATTCAAAATGTGGGAGCGGGCTTGCTCGCGAATGCAGTGTATCAGTGCCGGATTTGTTGGCTGACACACCGTATTCGCGAGCAAGCCCGCTCCCACATTTGAGCTTTGTTGTTGGGTGGACTGTATTCCAAACCAGCCATGAAAAAGGCGACCCGAAGGTCGCCTTTTCTTATTGCGCGTATTGCTTGCTCAACCCCGGCGGTACGCCATGGACGTCGGTCTCTTCCCAAGGCCCGTTCGGGCTGATGGACCGGCTCCAGCCGTTGCTCCAGCGGTAGTACGTGCGCTGGCGATAGAACGTATCCGGCTGCTCGTCCAGCACGTACACCTGCATCTTCCCGTCCCAGTGGCTGGCCGCACCCGGTGGCGGTGCGAAGGTCGGCGAAGAGCTCGGCACCGGCTTCGACGGTTTGATCACCGGGCCGGAAGGCTGGGTGCTCGGCTGGGTCGACGGCCCGGTGGGCGGGATGGTCGGCCCGGTAGGCGACGGTGGCCGATGGACCGCACAAGCACTCAGCCCCAATACCAGGCTGAGCAGGGTGATACGTGCAATGGCGGTCATGGGCATTTCCTCGAATTATTTATCCGGACTGTCGATGGTCAGCTGCTGCAACGCAGTGGTACTGCTGGCCAAGGGTTGGCTGCGGCCGATCCACTCGCCAGCGGTGGGAACACCTGCCCGGGATATGCGCGCAACCAGTTGGACTTCGGGAAAGTTGGACAGTTTCAACTG
The DNA here is from genome assembly GCF_029269205.1 of Pseudomonas sp. 1912-s. Taxonomy (NCBI): domain Bacteria; kingdom Pseudomonadati; phylum Pseudomonadota; class Gammaproteobacteria; order Pseudomonadales; family Pseudomonadaceae; genus Pseudomonas; species Pseudomonas sp. 1912-s. The sequence goes on from NZ_JARIXR010000016.1 coordinate 76,835, forward strand.
CGGCATCATCGCGTCGGCATCGCCCAGTTCGACGGTGATTGGCAGGTCGGCCACGGTCACGCGCTTGGCTGCCAAAGGCGCCGGCGGGCCTTTGACGGCGCGGGCGAAGATGAACACGCTGTCGGTCGGCAAGGCCTTGGCCTTCACGTCCGCCGCCAAATCCACGCGCACTTGCATCTGCTTTTGTGCCTTCACGGGTGCCACGGTACCGCCGCTCTCTTTGAGCTTCTCGGCGGCCCGGTCGATCCCGCCTTGCAGCGCGGCACGGGAGTTGTCTTCCGGCGGCAGTTGCGCCAGCAGGCGGTTCCAGTAGTCGATTGCCTCCTGGTACCGCTGGCCTTCAAAGGCCGCGATGCCCAGCAGACCGAGGCTGGTGACTTCTTTCGGGTCGAGTTTCAGGGCTTCGTCGGTCAAGGCCTGGACCTTGGGCGACCACTGTTTGTTGTCGGCAAAGTACTGGGCCTGGGCCCACTGCCCGAGCAACTCCGGCTGGCGACCGGCCAGGGCCACGGTGCGTTCGAAGACTTTCGCTGCGTCGGCCGAGCGGTCCTGGGCCATGTAGGCACGGCCGAGGAAGTACAGGCCTTCCGGCGAGTCCGGTTGGGCCACTGCGGCGCGCTCCAGACGGCGGGTCATGTCTTCCATGGACACCGGCGGCTGGGAGAATTCACGGGTCAGTTCGACCTTGTCGCTGGCACCGTAATGCAGGTACAGCGCCACACCCAACACCGGCACCAGAAACGCAGCCAGAAACGGCAGCGGTTTGCCGAGGCGCGACTCCCGAGGCTTTTCGACCCCTTCGGTGTCCGCCAACAGCTCACGGGCCGCTTCAGCACGACCGCTGTCCAGTTGGGCCGCATCCAGCACGCCTTCGGACTGCTGGGTTTGCAGTTCCGCCACACGTTCTTGATACAGCGCCACGTTCAGCGCGGTGCGATCCTCTTCACGCTGGGCACGACGGCCGCGTAACACCGGGATCAGCAGGAAACTCAAGGCAATCAGAAGCAGCAGACCGGCTGCGAGCCAGAAATCAATCATCAGTTTTTTTGTCCAGCAGTTGGTCGAGGCGTTGACGCTCATCGACGGAAAGCGCGTCCGAACCATCGGCCGGGGCGACACGACGGCGGCGCACAATCACCGCCATGACTACGACGCCAGCGAGCAACAGCCCGGCGGGGCCGAACCACAGCAGCGCGGTCTTGCCGGTGAGCGCCGGCTTGTAGCGCACGAAGTCACCGTAGCGGTCGACCATGAAGTCGATGATCTGCTGATTGTCCTTGCCCTCGCCGAGCATGCGGAAAATCTCTTTACGCAGGTCGGCAGCAATCGGCGCGTTGGAGTCGGCAATGTCCTGGTTCTGGCACTTGGGGCACCGCAGTTCCTTGGTCAGCTCGCGAAAACGCTCGCGGTCCCCGTCCTTGGCAAATTCGTAGGTGTCGATGGCGGCGTGAGCCACGCCGACCATGCTCAAGCCCAATACAGCRGCGGCTAACCAACGCTTCATGGCTTGGCCTCATCCACCAGCGCCTGGTACTTGGCGGCCAGTTGCTCGCGCCACACCACTTCGTCGATCACGCCCACGTACTTGTCGCGGATCACGCCCTTGGCGTCGATGAAGAAGGTTTCCGGGGCGCCGTACACGCCGAGGTTCAGGCCGAGGTTGCCGTCTTCGTCGCGGATATCCAGCTGGTACGGGTTGTGGAATTCTGCCAGCCACTTCAAGGCGGCAGCGTTGTCGTCCTTGTAGTTGATGCCGTAGATCACCACGCCGTTCTCGGCCAGCTTGTTCAGCACCGGGTGCTCGACGCGGCAGGAAATGCACCAGGTGCCCCACACGTTGACCAGAGCCGGTTTGCCCTGCAAATCCGCTTGGGTCAGGGTTTTGTCGCCCTGTACGGTCGGCAGCGAAAACGCCGGGAACGGCTTGCCGATCATCGCCGAGGGCAGCTCGGCCGGGTCCAGGTACAGCCCACGATACAGAAACACCGCCACCACCAGAAACGCCGCCAGCGGTAACACCATCAACCAACGCTTCATACCGCTGCTCCTTGCAGGCCGAGGGCTTCACGCACCCGGCTCTTGACCTTGACCCGATAACGCCGGTCTGTCGCGGCCAGCAAACCACCGAAACCTGTGAGCAGGCCGCCGAACCAGATCCAGCGCACAAACGGTTTGACGTGGACCCGCACGGCCCAGGCGCCATCGCCCAGGGGTTCACCCAGGGCGACGTAGAGGTCACGGGTGAAACCGGCGTCGATCCCGGCTTCGGTCATCATCGAGCTTTGTACGGTGTACAGACGTTTTTCCGGGTGCAGCACCGCGATTTCCTTGCCGTTGCGCACGACGCGTACGGTGCCCTTGTCAGACGTGAAGTTGGGGCCTTCGAAGTGCTTGGCGCCTTCGAAAATGAAGTGGTAACCGGCCAGGTCCATGGACTCGCCCGGCGCCAGACGCAGGTCGCGCTCGGCGCTGTTCTGGCTGGACAACACCACGCCCAGGGCGCACACGGCGATGCCAATGTGCGCGACCTGCATGCCCCAGTAGCTGCGGGTCATGGTAGGCAGGCCCTTGATCAGGCCTTTGTGACGGGTCTTGTCGATCAGGTCGCGCACGCCGGCCAGCAATACCCAGGCGGCGAGCATGAAGGTGGCGAGCACGGCCCAGTTGAAGTCGCCGTAGGCAATCCCGGCGATCACCGCCAGCGCGGCGCTGCCCAGCAGCACCGGAGTCAGCATGCCCACCAGCCATTTCACCGGGGTGTCTTTCCAGCGCACCAGCACACCCACCGCCATCACCACCATCAACAATGCCATCAACGGGATGAACAGTGCGTTGAAGTACGGCGGGCCGACGGACAGCTTGGCGCCGCTCAGGGCATCCAGCACCAACGGGTACAGGGTGCCGAGCAGGATCATCGAGGCCGCCACCACCAGCACCAGGTTATTGCCCAGCAGCAAGGTTTCCCGGGACCAGAGGTTGAAGCCGACGTGGCTCTTGACCACAGGCGCGCGCAACGCAAACAGCGTCAGCGAGCCGCCGACCACAAACAGCAGGAAGATCAGGATGAACACGCCGCGCTCCGGGTCGGAGGCAAACGCGTGAACCGAGGTCAGCACGCCGGAACGCACCAGGAACGTACCCAGCAGGCTCAGGGAGAACGCGGCGATGGCCAGCAACACGGTCCAGCTCTTGAACACGCCGCGTTTTTCCGTGACCGCCAGCGAGTGAATCAGCGCCGTGCCCACCAGCCAGGGCATGAAGGAGGCGTTTTCCACCGGGTCCCAGAACCACCAGCCGCCCCAGCCGAGTTCGTAGTAGGCCCACCACGAGCCCAGGGTGATGCCGATGCCGAGGAACGCCCAGGCGACGATGGTCCAGGGTCGCGACCAGCGCGCCCAGGCCGCATCAAGACGCCCACCGAGCAACGCGGCGATGGCAAACGCGAAGGCTACCGAGAACCCTACATACCCCATGTAGAGCATCGGCGGGTGCACGATCAGGCCAATGTCTTGCAGCAGCGGGTTGAGGTCATGGCCGTCTACCGGGATCTGCGGCAGGATGCGGGTGAACGGGTTGGAGGTCATGATCAGGAACAGCAGGAAACCAATGCTGATCATGCCCATCACCGCCAGCACCCGGGCCAGCATCACTTGCGGCAACTGGCGGGAGAAGATCGATACGGCAAAGGTCCAGCCGCCGAGGATCAATGCCCACAGCAACAACGACCCTTCGTGGGCACCCCAGACGGCGCTGAACTTGTAGTACCAGGGCAAGGCGCTGTTGGAGTTATTGGCGACGTAGGCGACGGAAAAGTCGTCGGTCATGAAGGCGTAGGTCAGGCAACCGAAGGCGAACACCAGAAAGGCGAACTGGCCCCAGGCGGCCGGCTGGGCCAGGCTCATCCACAGACGGTCACCGCGCCAGGCGCCCAGCAGCGGGACCACGGCCTGGACGATGGCAAAGCACAGGGCGAGGATCATCGCCAACTGGCCCAACTCCGGAATAAACAATGCGGACGTCATGACTTAGCCCTCCTTGGCAGGGGTCGGGGCGGATTGGCCGCTGTCTTTGAGGGCCTTGGTGACTTCCGGCGGCATGTATTTTTCATCGTGCTTGGCCAGCACTTCATCGGCCACCACCACGCCGTCGGCGTTGAGCTTGCCGAGGGCGACGATGCCCTGCCCTTCGCGGAACAGGTCCGGGAGGATGCCGCGGTAGGTGATGGTCACGGACTTGTTGAAGTCGGTGACGATGAATTTGACGTCCAGGGAGTCGCCGGAACGTTGCAGCGAGCCCTTCTCGACCATGCCACCGGCACGGATTCGTGTGTCCAGCGGCGCTTCGCCGTTGGCGATCTGGGTCGGGGTGTAGAACAGGTTGATGTTCTCCCGCAGGGCGCTCAGGGCCAGGGTCACGGCAATGCCGACACCGGCCATGATGGCCAGGATGATCAACAGACGCTTTCTACGCAGCGGATTCACTTTTCGGTCTCCCGGCGCAAACGACGCGCCTCTTGTTGCAGGTAACGCTTGCGGGCCAAGATCGGCGCGGCGACGTTGAGGGCCAGCACCGCCAGGCAAATGCCATAGGCCGTCCAGACGTACAGGGCGTGATGGCCCATGGCGAGAAAATCACTGAAAGAGTTGAAGCTCATCCACGTGCTCCCAGGCTGTTTTGCACTTCGGCCTTGACCCAACTGGTGCGGGCTTCACGCTTGAGCACTTCAAGGCGCATGCGCAGCAGCAGCACGGCGCCGAAGAAGCAGTAGAACCCCAGCACCATCAGCAGCAGCGGCGCCCACATTTCCACGGGCATGGCCGGCTTTTCGGTGAGGGTGAAGGTGGCGCCCTGGTGCAGGGTGTTCCACCACTCCACCGAGTATTTGATGATCGGGATGTTGATCACGCCGACGATCGCCAGCACGGCGCAGGCCTTGGCGGCGCTGTCACGGTTGCTGATGGCGTTGCCCAGGGCGATCAGGCCGAAATACAGGAACAGCAGGATCAGCATCGAGGTGAGGCGCGCGTCCCAGACCCACCACGAACCCCAGGTCGGCTTGCCCCAGATCGCACCGGTGACCAGCGCCACCGCAGTCATCCAGGCACCGATGGGCGCGGCGCATTGCAGGGCCACGTCCGCCAGTTTCATCTTCCACACCAGGCCGACGACGCCGCACACCGCCAGCATCACATAGCAGGACTGGGCCAGCATCGCGGCGGGAACGTGGATATAAATGATGCGAAAGCTGTTGCCTTGCTGGTAATCCGGCGGCGCGAAGGCCAGGCCCCAGACCAGGCCGATGCCGATCAGCAATACAGCGGCGATGCTCAACCACGGCAGCAGTTTGCCACTGATGCCGTAAAACCATTTGGGCGAGCCGAGCTTGTGAAACCAGGTCCAGTTCATGCTGTTTCCATCACGGTTGCTTCTCGTCAATGCGAGGAGCTTAGGGTCTTTACTGACTAAGACAACGCTTGGTCAGACCTCATTATTCGCCGACGCTGATCTTCAGGCCAGCCGCTATAGCAAAGGGTGTCAGGGTTACCGCCAGGGCGGCCAGGCTGCCAAGCCACAGGAGGTAACCGGTCGCCGGCATGCCCTGGAGCGCGGCTTGCAACGCGCCGCTGCCCAGGATCAACACCGGGATGTACAAAGGCAAAATCAGCAGGGCCAGCAACAGGCCGCCGCGCTTCAAACCCACTGTCAGCGCCGCACCCACGGCGCCCAGTAGACTGAGAACCGGCGTGCCAAGCAACAAGGAAAGGAGCAACACCGGCAGGCACTCGGTGGGCAACCCCAGCATCATCGCCAGCAGCGGCGCGAGCAATACCAGCGCCAGGCCGGAAAACGCCCAGTGTGCCAGTACCTTGGCCAATACCAGAAGTGGCAGGGGGTGCGACGAAAGGACCCACTGTTCAAGGGAACCGTCTTCAAAATCACTGCGAAACAGCCCGTCCAGCGAGAGCAGGACCGACAAAAGCGCCGCTACCCAGACCAGTCCCGGAGACAAGGTTTGCAACAGTTTAGTCTCGGGGCCGACCGCCAACGGGAACAGCGCGATCACAATCGCGAAGAACACCAGCGGGTTGGCCAGTTCGGCCGGGCGGCGACAGAGTAACCGCGCTTCGCGGGCGACCAACAGGGCAAATACACTCATACCGACCACCGGCCCAGATCGAGGTCGCGGTAACCGGCGGGCATGCGCGCCAGCGTGTGGTGGGTGGTGAGGACGACCATGCCGCCCTGCTCGCAGTGGGCCGCCAGGTGTGCTTCCAGCTGGGCGACGCCTTGTTTGTCGAGGGCGGTGAAGGGCTCGTCGAGAATCCACAACGGCGGCCCGTCGAGGTACAAACGGGCCAGGGCCACGCGGCGCTGCTGGCCGGCGGACAGGGTGTGGCAGGGAACGTCTTCGAAGCCCTTCAGGCCGACAGCGGCGAGGGCCTGCCAGATGGCCTCGCGGCTTGCTGGATGATGCAGGGCGCTGAGCCAGCTGAGGTTTTCTTCGGCGGTGAGCACGTCCTTGATCCCGGCGGCGTGGCCGATCCAGATCAGGTTGCGGGCCAGTTCCGTGCGCTGCTCGTTCAGCGGTTTGCCGTTGAGCCGCACTTCGCCCGCCGTCGGCTGCATCAGCCCGGCCAGCAGGCGCAACAGGCTGGTCTTGCCGCTGCCGTTGGGCCCGCTGACCTGCACCATGTCGCCGCCCGCCAGACGCAGTTCGAGGTGTTCGAACAGCATCCGCAGGTCACGTTCACAGGCGAGCGCTACGGCTTCTAGAAGAGGGCTGGTCAAGAGATCGCGGGCCTTTACGGTTCAAGTCGGCGGTGGAACGGCCGTTAAAGAGATGCACATTAACTGCTTTGGCGACCGTTTTTAGAGAGCTGGATCAATCAGTTGTGTTGTTTTTAACGCTCTCTTTGAAGACGGGCGGCATTATACATGTGATGCCCTACTCTAAAGAGGGCAATTTCCCTTGAGACGGCGCGCACGATGACCGGTGAGATCACTCTTCCAACACTTCCCCCGACGCCTCCGGCCGGGCCTGCCCCTGCGCCGGCGACGGGTGAGCTGCTGAAACTGCTGGAGCCGCAGACCGGCCTGATCGACCCTGGAAAAACCGTGAACGCCGAGGTCCTGGCGCTTAAACAGGGTGGTGATGCGTTTCAGTTGCTGCTCAAGCTGACCCTGGAAGGTGGCCGGCAAACCCTGGTGCAGGCCAGCAGCAGCCAGCCGCTGCCGCTGGGTACCCAGGTGGAAGTCAGCCAGACGCCGTCGGGCAATTTGTCCATCAGCCTGCAGCAGGCGCTGAGTTCCAGCGTGGCCGCGCTGACGCGCATCGATACCAGCCAATTGCCGGTGGGCACCCTGCTGCAAGGCAAGGTGCTGACCACCCAGGCACTGCCCCAGGGCGCCAACCAGCCAGTGGTGTATCGCTCGCTGGTGTCAGTCCTCAATAACGTCCTCAGCGGCGCGACCCTGACCGTCGAAAGCCCGCAACCGTTGCGCATCGGCAGCCTGCTCAGCGCCGTGGTGCAAAGTGCGCAAACCCTGAGTTTTGTGCCGCTGAGCGGTCTCAAGGACCAACTGGCCGTGGCCCAGCAACTTTCCACCCAGCAAAGCCGCCAGGGTTCGCTGGACGTGGTGTTCACCGCACTGCAAAGCCTGCCCGCGACCAGCAGCGACAGCACCTCGGTCGACCTGCGCGCCGCCGCCGCGCGTTTGCTGGCAGCCCTGCCCGACCTGGCCCAGGTGAGCAATCCCAAGGTGCTGGCCCAAATCATCCAGAACAGCGGGACGTTTCTCGAAGCCAAGTTGCTGGCAGGACAAAACCCACAGATACCGCCACTGGACATGAAAGGCGCCCTGCTGCGCCTCGTCGCCGACCTGATGCCTGCCCTGCCCGCCAGCACCAACCTCAACGCAGTCCTGGCGGCCAACACCCTGGCGCAGATGCTCCCCAGCTTCGTGCGCAGCCCGCTGGGTACCCTCGGCCAGGTCGGCGCCCGACAAACCCCCGCTGGTTTTCCGTTGCCGGATCGGCTGATGCAACGCCTGGAAGGTGAAAGCGACCTGGAAAACCTGCTGCGCCTGGCCGCCGGGGCCATTTCGCGCCTGCAAAGCCATCAGCTGTCTAGCCTGGAACAGACCGGCACCACTGCCGACGGCAAGCTCTTGACCACCTGGCAGTTGGAGATCCCGATGCGCACCTTGCAGGACATCGTGCCGTTGCAGGTCAAGTTCCAGCGGGAAGAACCGGCCCCCGACAAGGAACAGCCGGAACGCAAGGACAGCAAAGACCCCAAACACATGCTCTGGCGCGTGGAAATGGCCCTCGACATGGAGCCGCTGGGCCCGCTGCAGGTCCAGGCCCAATTGAGCCAGGGCAAACTCTCCAGCCAACTGTGGGCAACCCGACCCTACACGGCCAGCCTGATCGAAAGCCACCTGGGCAGCCTGCGCGAACGCCTGGTGTCGTCGGGGCTCAACGTCGGCGACCTGGACTGCCACCTCGGCACGCCGCCACGGGGCCCGAAAACCGGGCTGGAACAACGCTGGGTGGATGAAACCGCATGAAAAACCCCAACCCGCCGCGCCAGGCCATTGCCCTCAAATACGACGGCCAGCAAGCGCCGACCCTGACCGCCAAGGGCGACGACGCCCTGGCGGAAGCCATCCTGAAGCTGGCCCGGGAAAATGAAGTACCGATTTATGAAAATGCCGAGCTGGTCAAATTACTGGCGCGCATGGAATTGGGCGACAGCATCCCGGAAGAGTTGTACCGCACCATCGCCGAGATCATTGCGTTTGCCTGGACGCTGAAGGGCAAGTTCCCGGTGGGATACGACCCGGATGCGGGGCCGGTGGAGCGGGATGTGACGGAAAGAGGCGACGATTATTAATGTGGGAGCGGGCTTGATTTGCCCACATTAAGCCGTAACAACTGGGAATTAATCTGTCGCGACCCCTTAATCCCGGAGCACGGCAGTTGAAACGGACTTCAATCCTGGTAGCACTGAGTCTCTGTGTGTTTTCCCTGACGGCAACGGCCAGCAACGAGGCCCATGAATACCTTGCGGCCTGTCGCGAAGCCAGGGAAATGTCGCCGGATGCGCCACCTTCCTACCCGTCAGCCTATTGCCTTGGCATCACCACGGGCGTGCTGAGAACACTGGAATACCTGGACGAATTCACCCCCAGAAACCGCCGCCTTTGCCTGCCGGAAAGCTTGGAGCCAGGGCGTTTGGTCGATAGGGTTCTGGCGTACAGCAAGAAATACCCTGCGGCAGAGCGAGGCGGCACGGCCCGGCTGGTCAGGGGTGCAATTACCGAACATTATCCTTGCCCAAAGAAAGGCACCAACTCGCTATAGCGGGAAGCCGCAGCCGCTGATGTATAGCAATTATATCTTTCAAGGTATAGATTATCTCGAACCCGATAGTTCAGGATAACGTCATGAGCCCGACCCGCCCGATCCTCAGTCGAAAGCTACTCGCCGAAGCCCTCGCCCGTGATTTGGCGGGCGAGTCATTTGCCGATTACAGCTCCGGCATGTTCCTCGCGGCCCCTCGCCGCACGGGCAAGAGCACGTTCCTGCGCAACGACCTCATCCCTGAATGCAAGGCGCGCGGCTGGCTGCCGGTTTACGTGGACCTTTGGATGAACCGCGAAATCGACCCCGCCGCGCTGATTTCCGGCGCCATCGGCAAAGCCCTGGGCGAATTCGAAAGCGCCGTGAGCAAAGCGGCCAAGAAAGCCGGTATCGACAAGATCAGCCTGCTGCGCACCCTGAGTTGGGATTTCACCAAGCCTCAACTGCCCGCCGGCACGACGCTTAGCCACGCCCTGGACGTGCTGCACCAGGTCTCGGGACAAATGATCGTGCTGATCGTGGACGAGGCCCAGCATGCCCTCAACAGCGAAAATGGCGTGAACGCGATGTTTGCCCTCAAGGCTGCACGGGATCATCTCAACGGCGGCAGCACGGCAGACGGCCTGCGCCTGGTGTTCACCGGGTCCAGCCGGGACAAACTGGCCAACCTGGTACTCAAGAGCAAACAACCCTTCTTTGGCGCCCACATCACGCCGTTCCCGCTGCTGAGCCGGGATTATGTCGAGTTCGTGACGGACCTGTGGAACCAGCGCCTGGCCGCGACCAACCAGTTCAACCTTGAGGATATGGACTACGCGTTCCAGCTCGTTGGCCGACGCCCGGAAATGCTCAACACACTATTGACCGAAGTGAGCGTGGGCCTGGGTGAGGCCAGCAACCTTGGCGAGTTGCTGAGGACTGGGGCACTCAATCACCAGGCGGGAATCTGGAGCGACTACGAGAGCGCCTACAACGACCTCTCCCCCCTGCAACAGGCGGTGCTGGAGGTGATGGGCGAAAGAACCCTGGGCAAGCAAGCGTTCTCGCCTTTTGCGGAAAAAACCTTCCAGGACGTCAACAGCAAGTTGGAGTTGGCCCAGGCTGAGCCGAACGCCAGCACGCCAAACGTTCAGAAAGCCCTGGAGGTGTTGCGGGAGAAGGAGTTGGTCTGGAAAGCCAATCGTGGCGAGTACGCCCTGGAAGACTCAACCATGGCTGAATGGCTGAGCAAACGGCATCAGTTATAAGCTGCAAGCGAGCCCGCTTGCAGCCCGTCACCGTCAACTGCTCTTGTACAACTTGCTCATCAACTGCGCCTCAGCCTGGGTCAAGCCGCAGGACTGGGTCAGCTCATCCACCGTGGCGCCCATGCCCACCAGCTTCGCCGCCTGGGCGAAGGACAGGCTCGACGGGTCGCGCTGCTCCAGTGCCGACAGTTTGTCCGGCAACGGTGCGAGCACCGAACGCAGCTCATGCACTTCGTCACCCACACGCACGGCGCTCTGCTGGAAGTGGTCGACCCGCTTGACCAGTTCCAGAATGCGCCGGTCGCGCGCGGCTTCGCGTGCGACCTGTTGAGTGGCCACCTCCCGTTGCTGGCGCACATAGCGCAGCAGGAAGCCCAGGGTCCCGGCCCACAGGATGGCCAGGACGATCACCGCTACCTCAAGGAACAATCAGATATTCTCCAGGTCCTGCCACTCTTCTTCGCTCATCATCTTGTCCAGCTCAACCAGAATCAGCAGTTCGCCGTTCTTGTTGCAGACACCCTGGATGAACTTGGCCGATTCTTCGTTGCCGACGTTCGGCGCGGTCTCGACTTCAGATTGGCGCAGGTAAACCACTTCCGCCACGCTGTCGACCATGATTCCGACCACTTGCTTGTCGGCTTCAATAATCACAATGCGGGTGTTGTCGTTGACTTCGGTCGGCACCAGGCCAAAACGCTGGCGGGTGTCGATCACGGTCACCACATTGCCGCGCAGGTTGATGATGCCCAGCACGTAGCTCGGGGCACCCGGGACCGGAGCGATCTCGGTGTAGCGCAGCACTTCCTGCACACGCATCACGTTGATGCCGTAGGACTCGTTGTCCAGCTTGAAGGTGACCCATTGCAGGATTGGATCATCCACCAGACCTTGTGCGGACACTGACTTGTTCATACTCCAGACCCCTTCAAATACCGTTGGTTACGGTGTGTGTTCTTGGGCAGCGCCAGCGCGCTGCGCTTGTTATCAAGTGCGTTTGTTGAGCGGCATATCTTTTACCGCGCCGCTGGCAATCAACTCCGCCAATTCGGCGACATCCAGCAACGCGCACATGTGTTCGATCACGGTGCCCGCCAGCCATGGCCGCTGGCCCCGGTGGCTGCGCCATTTGATTTCGTTGGGGTCCAGGCGCAGCGAGCGGCTGACTTGATGCACCGCCAGCCCCCACTCATAGCCCTGGACCGAAATAACGTACTGCAGGCCCTGGCGGAAATCGTCGCGGTAACGGTCGGGCATCACCCAGCGCGCGGTGTCGAGTACCTTCAAGTTGCCCTGCTGGCTCGGCAGGATCCCGAGGAACCACTCCGGCTGGCCGAACAGCGGCGTCAACTCCTGGCCCTCCAGGGAGTAGATCGAACCCAGACACACCAGCGGCACCGCCAGGGTCAGCCCGGCAACGTCGAACAGCAAGCATTCGAACGGCTCGGCGGCCCACGCCGGCCGGCCATCGCCCTGTACCGGCGGCGGCGTGATGCTCGGCGGGAGGTGAACCTCAACCACCGGTTCCACCACTGCGGGTGCGACCACGACCGGCGCGACGGGCACGGGCACGGGCACAGCAACCGGTGCAGGCTCCGCCACGGGCACCACCAACGCATCGCGGGCCTGTTCTTCCAGGACCGCCAACTGAAACTCGTCCAGAGCCGCCGGCTCAGGCTCGATGACTTCATCGAGGATCAGAATCGGTTCCGGCATGTCCTCGGTGGCGTCCTGGAGCAAGGCGTCCAGATAGGACTCCAGCGCCAATTGCGGCCGGGTCTTGAAATCAACGGGACGGTTCATCTGTATGCCCACGCGCAAGCCCCATCAACCCTGTATTCAGAGGTTATCGGCCTGTGGGTGTCCGGACTTGAATCGGGAGCCGGTTTTGTCAGGAAAACCGCGGCGTCTGCATCGCTGGCAAGCCAGGCTCCTACAGGGCTGTCTATGGTCATCACGCCACCTGCGCCACAAGTTGCTGGGACAGCAGATGCTTGAGCAACGCCCGGTAGGCCAGTACGCCACGGCTCTTGCCGTCGAATTGCGACGGTGTAAGCCCGGCCCGGCTCGCATCCCGCAGGCGCGTGTCCACCGGGATGTAGCCTTGCCAGATGGTGTCCGGATAGGCGTCACGCAAGACACGCAAGGTGCCGAGGGATGCCTGGGTACGCCGGTCAAACAGGGTCGGCACGATGCTGAACGGCAGCGCCTGTTTGCGCGAGCGGTTGATCATCGCCAGGGTGCTGACCATGCGTTCCAGGCCTTTGACGGCCAGGTGCTCGGTCTGCACCGGGATCACCAACTGCTGGCTCGCAGCGAGGGCGTTGACCATCAGCACGCCCAGCAACGGCGGGCTGTCGATGATGGCGTAGTCGAAGTCCTGCCACAGCTGCGCCAGGGTCTTGGCGATCACCAGCCCCAGGCCGCTTTGCCCCGGCGACTGACGCTCAAGGGTGGCCAGGGCGGTGCTGGACGGCAACAGCGAGATCTTTTCATTGCTGGTGGGCAGCAACAGTTGGCCCGGCAAATCGGCCGGCACGCTGCCCTTGTGCAGGAACAGGTCGTAGCAACTGTGTTCCAGCGCATCCGGGTCATAGCCGAAATAGCTGGTCATGGAGCCGTGGGGGTCCAGGTCGACCACGACCACGCGCTTGCCGGCCTCGGCCAGCAAGCCGGCCAAGGCGATGGAGGTGGTGGTTTTACCGACACCACCCTTTTGATTGGCAACTGCCCAGACTCTCATTCGGATTGTTCCTCCCGGCAGGCACAGGCTCGACCGAGAAATTGCATGGGGTTATAGAGCCGGTGACGGAGAATTGACGGCATTCCCGCGAACCGGCGCCTTTACGGGCGCTGGTGCAGTTTGTGTGCCAGCCCGCTTCAAGGCGGCATCCGGTGTTGCATTGGCAGTGCCGGTACCGGTCAGGCTGCGGCGCACATCCAGGTTACGCGACACCACCAGCACCACCCGACGGTTGCGTGCGCGGCCTTCCGCCGTGGCGTTATTGGCCACCGGCTGGAACTCGCCGTACCCCACCGACGCCAGGCGCCCGGGGTTCACGCCCTGCATCGCCAGCATTCGCACAATACTCGCGGCGCGGGCCGAAGACAGCTCCCAGTTGGTCGGGTACTGCGCGGTACTGATCGGCAGGTTGTCGGTAAAGCCTTCAACGTGGACCGGGTTTTCAAACGGCTTCAGGATCGCCGCCACCTTGTCGATGATGGTGAACGCCTGGTCGCTGGGCATCGCATCGGCGCTGGCGAACAACAGGCTGGAATTAAGCTCGATTTCCACCCACAGCTCATTGCCGCGTACGGTCATCTGATTGGAGGCGATCAAATCACCAAAGGCCGCGCTGATGTCATCGGCGATGCTTTTCAGCGGGTCGCTGGTGCCACCGATGCCGGCGGCAGTTTCATCGCTGTCGTTGACCAGCGGCTTGGCCGGGGTCACGGTCTTGGGGCGTTCTTCGCCGATCGGAATCGGCTTGAGGGCGCGGTCGGCGTCGTTGAACACACCGATCAGCGCCTGGGAAATGACTTTGTACTTGCCTTCGTTGATCGAGGAAATGGAGTACATCACCACAAAAAACGCGAACAGCAGCGTAATGAAGTCGGCGTAGGACACCAGCCAGCGTTCATGGTTGACGTGTTCTTCAGGCTCGCGGCGGCGACGGCTCACAACAGATACCTCCCATCAATCCATGAAGCCCTGGAGCTTCAATTCGATGGAGCGCGGGTTTTCACCCTCGGCAATCGAGAGGATGCCTTCCAGCAACATCTCGCGATAACGCGACTGGCGCATGGCGATGGACTTGAGCTTGCTGGCCACCGGCAACAACACCAGGTTGGCACTGGCCACGCCGTAGATGGTGGCGACGAACGCCACAGCAATCCCGCTGCCCAGTTGCGACGGATCGGCCAGGTTGCCCATCACGTGGATCAGGCCCATCACCGCACCGATGATGCCGATGGTCGGCGCGTAGCCGCCCATGCTTTCAAAGACTTTGGCGGCGTTGATGTCGCGGCTTTCCTGGGTGTAGAAATCCACCTCCAGGATGCTGCGGATCGCTTCCGGCTCGGCGCCGTCCACCAGCAATTGCAGGCCTTTGCGCGCGTAGCTGTCAGGCTCGGCATCGGCCACGCCTTCCAGGCCCAGCAAGCCTTCCTTGCGCGCCGTGAGGCTCCAGTTGACCACGCGGTCGATGCCGCCCGGCAGGTCGACCCGCGGCGGGAAGATGATCCAGATGAGGATCTGCATGGCACGCTTGAACGAACTCATGGGCGACTGCAACAACGCTGCGCCCACGGTGCCGCCGATCACGATCAACGCTGCCGGGCCGTTGGCCAGCGCGCCCAGGTGGCCGCCTTCGAGGTAGTTGCCGCCGATAATCGCGACAAACGCCATGATGATGCCAATCAGGCTCAAGACATCCATTAGAGGCAGGCCTCCACCAGGTGCTTGCCGATGTCGTCCAGGCTGTAGACGGCGTCCGCCAGGTCGGCTTTGACGATCGCCATGGGCATGCCATAGATCACGCAGCTGGCTTCATCCTGGGCCCAGATGGCGCTGCCGCCCTGCTTGAGCAGGCGCGCGCCTTCACGGCCGTCGGCGCCCATGCCGGTCAACACCACCGCCAGAACTTTGTCGCCGTAGGACTTGGCCGCCGAACCGAAGGTGATATCCACACACGGTTTGTAGTTCAGGCGTTCGTCACCCGGCAGGATTTTGATCGCGCCACGGCCGTCGACCATCATCTGCTTGCCGCCAGGGGCCAGCAGCGCCAGGCCCGGACGCAGAATGTCGCCATCCTCGGCTTCCTTGACGCTGATGCGGCACAGCTTGTCCAGGCGCTCGGCGAAGGCCTTGGTGAACGCGGCAGGCATGTGCTGGATCAACACGATCGGCGCCGGGAAGTTGGCCGGCAGTTGGGTCAACACCCGCTGCAAAGCCACCGGGCCACCCGTGGACGTACCGATGGCCACCAGCTTGTAGGCTTTGCGCTTGGGCGCAGGCGAATGCGCAGTGGGCGCAGCCGGACGCACAGGGGCGACGGCCGGACGCGCAACCGGCGCAGGTGCCGGGCGACCGAAGGTGCTCGGGGCGGCCGGTGGCGGCGTAACCGGTGCCGGCGCCGGCGCCGGCGCACTGAACAGGCTGCGGCGGTTACTGCGGGAGATGCTGTGCACCTTCTCGCAGAGCATCTGCTTGACCTTCTCGGGGTTGCGCGAGATGTCTTCGAAATTCTTCGGCAGAAAGTCCACCGCACCGGCATCCAGCGCATCCAGGGTCACCCGGGCGCCTTCGTGGGTCAGCGAGGAGAACATCAACACCGGCGTCGGGCAGCGCTGCATGATGTGCCGCACCGCCGTGATGCCGTCCATCATCGGCATCTCGTAGTCCATGGTGATCACGTCCGGCTTGAGGGCCAGGGCCTGATCGATCGCCTCTTTGCCGTTGGTGGCCGTGCCGACCACCTGGATATTGGAATCCGATGAAAGAATTTCCGAGACGCGGCGGCGGAAGAAACCCGAATCGTCCACCACCAGGACCTTGACTACCATAAACACTCCGTTAGGCCGGGCGAGGGACAACCGCCCTGCCCGGGCCGAATCAAATACGCCGTGCGGCGTAACGCTTGAGCATGCTCGGAACATCGAGAATCAGCGCGATCCGACCGTCACCGGTAATGGTCGCGCCCGACATGCCCGGGGTTCCCTGCAGCATTTTGCCCAAAGGCTTGATGACCACTTCTTCCTGACCCACCAGTTGATCGACGACAAAGCCGATACGCTGGGTGCCCACGGAGAGAATCACCACATGGCCTTCGCGCTGCTCTTCATGCTTGGCCGAGGCCACCAGCCAGCGCTTGAGGTAGAACAGTGGCAACGCCTTGTCGCGCACGATCACCACTTCCTGGCCGTCCACCACGTTGGTGCGCGACAGGTCGAGGTGGAAGATTTCGTTGACGTTGACCAGCGGGAAGGCGAAGGCCTGGTTGCCCAGCATCACCATCAGGGTCGGCATGATCGCCAGGGTCAACGGCACCTTGATGACGATCTTCGAGCCCTGGCCCTTGGTCGAGTAGATGTTGATCGAGCCGTTGAGCTGGCTGATCTTGGTCTTCACCACGTCCATGCCCACGCCACGGCCCGACACGTCGGAAATCTCGGTCTTGGTGGAGAAGCCCGGGGCGAAGATCAGGTTGTAGCACTCGGTATCGGTCAGGCGGTCGGCGGCGTCCTTGTCCATCACGCCACGCTTGACGGCGATGTTGCGCAGTACCGTCGGGTCCATGCCCTTGCCGTCATCAGTGATCGACAGCAGGATGTGGTCGCCTTCCTGTTCGGCCGCCAGAATCACTTTGCCCTGGCGACTTTTGCCCGAGGCTTCGCGTTCTTCCGGCGTCTCGACGCCGTGGTCGACGGCGTTGCGCACCAAGTGGACCAGCGGGTCGGCCAGAGCCTCGACAAGGTTTTTGTCGAGGTCGGTTTCTTCACCCACCAGTTCCAGGTTGATCTCTTTCTTGAGCTGGCGTGCCAGGTCGCGAACCAGGCGCGGGAAGCGCCCGAAGACTTTCTTGATCGGCTGCATCCGGGTCTTCATCACCGCGGTTTGCAGGTCGGCGGTGACCACATCGAGGTTGGACACGGCCTTTTGCATGGCCTCGTCGCCGCTGTTCAGGCCCAGGCGCACCAGGCGGTTACGCACCAGCACCAGTTCGCCCACCATGTTCATGATGTCGTCCAGGCGCGCGGTATCAACCCGCACGGTGGTTTCGGCTTCACTGGCCGGTTGCTTGTCCGGGGCCGGGGCGGCAGCCGCACGAGCGGGCGCAGGTGCAGCCGTCGGTGCAGGCTTGGCAGCCACGGGCGCAGCGGCCTTGGCGGCCACCGGAGCCGGCGTTGCCACCGCAGCGGCGGCCGCAGCAGCCGGTGCAGCAGTGCCGACGGCTTCGGTGAACTTGCCCTTGCCGTGCAGTTCATCCAGCAGGGCTTCGAACTCGTGATCGGAGATCAGGCCATCGCCAGCCGGTGCAGCGGCAGCGGCGGGTGCTGCAGGTGCAGCGGCCGTTGCAGCGACTTCGGGCAGTGCATCGGCGGCAAACGAGCCTTTGCCGTGCAACTGGTCCAGCAGCGCTTCAAATTCGTCGTCGGTGATTTCATTGCTGGCAGGCGCCGCGGCTTCCGTTGGCGCTGGCGCTGCGGCCACCGCGTCCGGGGCAAACTGGCCCTTGCCGTGCAACTGGTCGAGCAATGACTCGAACTCGGCGTCGGTAATGTCTTCAGTGGTCGGCACCATGGCCGGCGCACTGGCCGCTGGAGCCTCGGCTTCGGCCTTGACGGCGTTCAGCGAGTCCAGCAGTTGTTCAAATTCGCTGTCGGTGACGTCGCCCGCAGGCTCGGCGACAGGCTCAGCCACCGCTTCAACGACCGGTGCATTGGCCGCAGGTTCTGCCAGGCGCGCCAGGGCGGCCAGCAGTTCCGGCGTGGCCGCAGTGATCGGTGCACGTTCGCGCACTTCACTGAACATGCCGTTGACCGCGTCCAGTGCTTCCAGAATCACGTCCATCAGTTCCGAGTCGACGTGACGCTCACCCTTGCGCAGGATGTCGAACACGTTCTCGGCGATGTGACAGCACTCCACCAGCTCGTGGAGCTGGAGGAAGCCGGCGCCCCCTTTTACAGTGTGAAAACCGCGAAAAATTGCATTGAGCAGGTTCGCATCATCCGGTCGGCTTTCCAGCTCGACCAGCTGTTCGGACAGTTGCTCTAAAATTTCGCCGGCCTCTACAAGGAAATCCTGAAGGATTTCTTCATCGGCGCCGAAGCTCATGGGTGTGCTCCTTAGAAGCCTAAACTGGACAGCAAATCGTCTACGTCGTCTTGCCCGGATACAACGTCTTCACGTTTATCGGCATGAATCTGCGGACCTTCACCCTTGGCGAGGTGTTTTTGTGGATCTTTTTCAGAAAGGATCGCTTCGCGGTCATGTTCGATGCCGGCAAACCGGTCAACCTGACCCGCCATCAACACCAGTTTGAGCAGGTTGCTTTCCACTTCGGTGACCAGTTGGGTCACGCGCTTGATCACCTGGCCGGTCAGGTCCTGGTAGTCCTGGGCCAGCAGAATGTCATTGAGGTTGCTGGAAACCGTGCGATTCTCCTGCTCGCTGCGGGACAAAAAGCCATCGACCCGACGCGCCAGTTCACGAAACTCTTCAGCGCCCACTTCCCGACGCATGAACCGACCCCAATCGTTGCTCAGGGCCTTGGCTTCACTGGCCATACCGTTGACCAGAGGCGTGGCGTTTTCCACCAGGTCCATGGTGCGGTTGGCCGCCGCCTCAGTCAGCCTGACCACATAGGACAGGCGTTCGGTGGCATCAGTGATCTGCGAGATTTCTTCGGCCTGGGGCATGTGCGGGTCAATCTGAAAATTGACAATCGCACTGTGCAACTCACGGGTGAGCTTGCCCACTTCCTGGTACAGGCCGCGGTCACGGGTCTGGTTGAGCTCATGGATTAACTGCACCGCGTCGCCGAACTGGCCTTTTTCAAGGCTTTCAACGAGTTGATGAGCATGTTTTTTCAGGGTCGACTCAAAGTCGGCCTGCGATGATTCTTTATGCTCCATAGCTCCCCCGTGGCAGCATCAATGACCGATGCGTTCGAAGATTTTTTCGATCTTCTCTTTCAAGGCCAGTGCAGTGAATGGCTTGACCACGTAGCCGTTAACCCCGGCCTGGGCGGCTTCGATGATCTGTTCACGCTTGGCTTCAGCGGTCACCATCAGCACAGGCAGGCTGCGCAGTTTTTCATCAGCGCGCACGTGGCGCAGCAGATCGATACCGGTCATGCCCGGCATGTTCCAGTCCGTTACCAGAAAGTCGATGCTCCCGCTGTTGAGGATCGGAATCGCCGTAATGCCGTCATCCGCCTCGACCGTGTTAGTGAACCCAAGGTCACGCAACAGGTTTTTTATGATCCGCCGCATCGTTGAGAAGTCATCAACGATGAGGATTTTCATGTTCTTGTCCAATTCGACCTCCAAGCAGTCTTAAACGCGCCCAGCACCTGGGCGCGCCATATCAATCAACAGGCGTTACACAAAAAGGACTACCGGGGGCGCACCACGGGCCAAGCCCGTCCGGGCGCAAGGCCTGGACGGTATCGTTCGCAGTGTCCCCACACTGCCTGTCAGCGCGCTCGCCACTCTCCCAAACGCCCCCGCAAGCGGGCTGCGCACTGGCTGTGTAACTGGCTGACCCGCGACTCGCTGACCCCCAGGACCTCACCGATTTCCTTGAGGTTCAGCTCTTCGTCGTAGTACAGCGCCAACACCAGTCGCTCACGCTCCGGCAAATTGGCAATCGCGTCCGCCAGCGCAGTCTGGAAGCGTTCATCTTCCAGATCGCGTGACGGTTCGAGATGGGCACTCGCGCCGTCCTCGTGCAGCCCTTCATGTTCGCCGTCCTGCAAAAGGTCGTCGAAACTGAACAGGCGGCTGCCCAAGGTATCGTTCAAAATCCCGTAGTAATCGTCGAGACTCAATTGGAGTTCGGCCGCAACTTCGTGATCTTTAGCGTCGCGACCGGTTTTTGCTTCAATTGAGCGAATTGCGTCACTCACCATCCGTGTATTGCGGTGCACCGAACGCGGCGCCCAATCACCTTTACGCACTTCATCGAGCATGGCCCCACGGATACGGATACCCGCGTAGGTCTCGAAACTCGCGCCCTTGCTCGCGTCGTACTTGGTCGACACTTCGAGCAAGCCGATCATCCCGGCCTGGATCAAGTCTTCGACCTGGACGCTGGCAGGCAGGCGCGCCAGCAAGTGATAGGCAATGCGCTTGACCAGCGGCGCATAGCGCTCGATCAATTCCACCTGACTGTCACGTGCCGACTTCTTGTAAAGGTTGTAGCCGCTGGCTGTCATAGCACCGGTCCTGCGCTCGTCTGATGCACCAATCGCTCGACGAAAAACTCCAGATGCCCACGCGGGTTGGCGGGCAACGGCCAGGTATCGACCTTCTGGGCAATAGCCTTGAACGCCAATGCGCACTTCGAACGAGGGAACGCTTCATAGACCGCACGCTGCTTTTGCACGGCCTTGCGTACGCACTCGTCGTAAGGAACTGCGCCCACGTATTGTAAGGCGACATCGAGGAAGCGATCTGTGACCTTGGTCAACTTGGCGAACAGATTGCGCCCCTCTTGCGGGCTTTGGGCCATGTTGGCCAGCACGCGGAAGCGGTTCATGCCGTAGTCACGGTTAAGCAGTTTGATCAGGGCGTAGGCGTCGGTGATCGAGGTGGGTTCGTCGCACACCACCAGCAACACTTCCTGGGCTGCGCGCACGAAGCTGACCACGGACTCGCCGATACCGGCGGCGGTGTCGATCACCAGCACGTCGAGGTTGTCGCCGATGTCGCTGAACGCCTGAATCAGGCCGGCATGTTGCGCCGGGCTCAGGTGCACCATGCTCTGGGTGCCGGAAGCGGCCGGCACGATACGAATCCCGCCGGGCCCCTGCAACAGCACGTCGCGCAGCTCACAGCGGCCTTCGATCACGTCGGCCAGGGTATGTTTGGGCGTCAGCCCCAGCAGAACGTCGACGTTCGCCAGACCCAGGTCAGCATCCAGCAGCATGACGCGACGGCCAAGCTCTGCCAGGGCCAGGGACAAATTCACTGACACGTTAGTTTTCCCGACGCCACCTTTGCCGCCGGTCACCGCGATCACCTGTACGGGATGCATGCTGCCCATTTTATTTCTTTACCTTGTCTTGCTTAGACGCAGGCTACATGACTTGGCCGCGCGAACTGCTGGCAGACCATCGATGTAGATACATTGCACTGTCGTTTTGTGTTGCCTGTTCATGTTGACCTCAGCCGACCCGTTTGTTCGGACTGTGGTAGAGGTCGGCGAACATGTCAGCCATCGCTTCCTCACTCGGTTCTTCCTGCATTTGCACGCTGACAGCCCGGCTGACCAGCTGATGACGGCGCGGCAGATGCAAATCATCCGGGATCCGCGGCCCGTCGGTCAGGTAGGCAACCGGCAATTCATGGCTGATAGCCAGACTCAACACTTCGCCCAGGCTCGCTGTTTCATCCAGTTTAGTCAGGATGCAGCCCGCCAGCCCGCAGCGTTTATAGCTGTGGTAGGCAGCCGTCAGTACCTGCTTCTGGCTGGTCGTGGCAAGTACCAAATAGTTTCTGGATTTGATCCCGCGCCCGGCCAGGCTTTCCAGTTGCATGCGCAAGGCCGGGTCGCTGGCTTGCAGGCCGGCGGTGTCGATCAACACCACGCGCTTGCGCAGCAGCGGGTCGAGGGCGTTGGCCAGGGACTGGCCCGGGTCGACGTGGGTCACCGGCACATTGAGGATTCGGCCCAGGGTCTTGAGCTGTTCCTGGGCGCCAATGCGGTAGCTGTCCATGCTCACCAGGGCGATGTTCTGCGCGCCGTACTTGAGCACGTAACGTGCGGCCAGCTTGGCCAGGGTAGTGGTCTTGCCCATGCCGGCAGGGCCGACCATGGCAATCACGCCGCCTTCTTCCAGGGGCTCGATTTCCGGGGTAACAATCATCCGCGCCAAGTGGGCCAGGAGCATGCGCCAGGCCTGCTTGGGTTCTTCAATCTGGGTGGTCAGTTGCAGCAGGTCGCGGGACAGCGGGCCAGACAGGCCAATGCGTTGCAGACGGCGCCACAGGTTGGCCTGTTGCGGCTGGCTGCCCTGCAACTGGTTCCAGGCCAGCGAGCCCAACTGCACTTCCAGCAGTTCACGCAGGCCGTTGAGCTCGAAACGCATCGAGTCGAATACCCGCTGGTCTACCGCTGCCGCCGGGGCGGGCGCAGCAGGACGCGGCGGTTCGACAAAGGTCGGCTCTACCAAAGGCTCGGACGCCGTCAGCGGCAGGCCGGCAAACAGCTGGCGGTTGGTGGTGGTGTCGCTGTCGCCACGCATGCTCAGTTCGGCCTGGGCCGAGACAATGCGCGAAGCAGTCTTGCGCAGCTCGTCTTCCAGCTCCATGTTCGGCACACGCGGCGCCAGGGCCGAGGGCTTGTAATCCAGGGCAGCCGTCAGCTCGACACCGCCGGCAATACGGCGGTTACCGATAATCGCAGCGTCGGCGCCCAACTCATCGCGCACCAGTTTCATGGCCTGACGCATATCGGCGGCGAAAAAACGCTTCACTTGCATATCCCACTACCTCAGCCGTTGGGCCCTACTGTCGCGACGATAGTCACTTGCTTATTGTCAGGAATTTCCTGGTAAGCCAATACGTGCAAATTCGGTATAGCCAGGCGTCCAAACCGCGACAACATCGCCCGGACGGGGCCAGCCACCAGCAGGATCACCGGATGGCCTTCCATTTCCTGGCGCTGCGCGGCCTCGATCAACGAACGCTGCAGCTTCTCAGCCATGCTTGGCTCCAGCAACACGCCTTCATCAGCGCCCTGCCCAGCCTTCTGAATACTATTGAGCAATATTTGTTCCAACCTTGGTTCCAAGGTGATAACAGGCAGCTCGGAGTCAAGCCCTACAATGCTTTGGACGATTGCACGCGACAATCCGACGCGCACTGCGGCCACCAGGGCGGCAGTATCTTGACTCTTGGCGGCATTGTTGGCGATGGCCTCGGCAATGCTGCGAATGTCCCGTACCGGCACCTGCTCGGCCAACAGCGCTTGCAATACCTTGAGCAGTTGCGAGGTAGACAGCACCCCCGGCACCAGCTCTTCGGCGAGTTTTGGCGAGGCCTTGGCCAGCAATTGCAAGAGTTGCTGGACTTCTTCGTGGCCAATCAGCTCGTGGGAGTGCTTGTACAGAATCTGGTTAAGGTGGGTGGCGACCACGGTGCTGGCGTCTACCACGGTGTAGCCCAGCGACTGCGCCTGGCTGCGCTGGCTGATTTCGATCCATACCGCTTCCAGGCCAAAAGCCGGATCTTTGGCGGTAATCCCGTTGAGGGTGCCGAACACCTGGCCCGGGTTGATCGCCAGTTCACGGTCCGGGTAGATCTCGGCTTCGGCCAGGATCACCCCCATCAGGGTCAGGCGGTAGGCGCTGGGGGCCAGGTCAAGGTTGTCGCGGATGTGCACGGTGGGCATCAGGAAGCCCAGGTCCTGGGACAGCTTCTTGCGCACGCCCTTGATCCGCGCCAGCAATTGGCCGCCCTGGTTACGGTCCACCAGGGGAATCAGGCGGTAGCCGACTTCCAGGCCGATCATGTCGATCGGGGTGACGTCATCCCAGCCCAACTCCTTGGTTTCCTGGGCGCGGGCCGGCGATGGCAGCAGTTCCTGCTGGCGCGCCACTTCCTGCTGGGCAATCACTTTGATCTGGTTTTGCTTTCTCCAGAACAGGTAGGCGCCGCCGGCAGCCATGGCCGCCATGCTCAGGAACGACACATGGGGCATGCCCGGCACGATCCCCATGATTGCCATGATGCCCGCCGCCACCGCCAGCGCCTTGGGCGAGGCAAACATTTGCCGGCTGATCTGCTTGCCCATGTCTTCGGAGCCCGAAGCACGGGTCACCATGATCGCTGCCGCTGTAGATAACAACAGTGATGGCAATTGCGCCACTAAACCGTCACCGATGGTCAGCAGAGCGTAAACCTTGCCGGCGTCGCCGAAGGTCATGCCGTGCTGGAAGATGCCGACCGCCATGCCGCCGATCAGGTTGATAAACAGAATCAGCAGGCCGGCGATGGCGTCACCGCGCACGAATTTACTGGCACCGTCCATGGAACCGTAGAACTCGGCTTCCTGGGCGACTTCAAGACGGCGGGACTTGGCCTGGTTCTGGTCGATCAGGCCGGCGTTGAGGTCGGCGTCGATGGCCATCTGTTTGCCGGGCATCGCGTCGAGGGTGAAACGTGCGCTCACCTCGGAAATCCGCCCGGCGCCCTTGGTCACCACCACGAAGTTGATGATCATCAAAATCGCGAACACCACGATACCGACCACGTAGTTACCGCCGATCACCACCTCACCGAAGGCCTGGATCACCTTGCCCGCGGCGGCGTGGCCGTCCTGGCCGTGGAGCATCACCACCCGGGTGGAGGCCACGTTGAGCGCCAGCCGCAACAGGGTCGCAATCAGCAGAATTGTGGGGAACACCGCGAAATCCAGTGGCCGCAGGGCGTACACGCACACCAGCAACACGACGACCGACAGCGCGATGTTGAAGGTGAAGAACACGTCCAGCAGGAACGGCGGCATCGGCAACATCATCATTGCCAGCATCACCAGCAACAACAACGGCACACCCAGATTGCCTCGCGAGAGGTCAGTCAGGGTGCCACGGGCCGTGCTGAGCATTTGAGAGCGATCCACCGGTATTCCTCGTTTCCTTGAAGCAAACTTTTGACGCCGGGAGGCGTCCTGGAGGCGGTATTGCAAGAAGCCTTCCAACTTTTGCTTGAGGAAGCAGATCGGTCTCACGGACAGCGAAGGGCTACCGCCGCACACACATCACCTGTGGCGAGGGAGCTTGCTCCCGTTGGGCTGCGCAGCAGCCCCAGAACGGCTTACGCGTTTTGCCTGAATAACCGCGATAGCTTGATTGGGGGCGCCTCGCACCCCAGCGGGAGCAAGCTCCCTCGCCACACAAGCTCGTTCGCGGGAGATGGCGAAACGTCCGACAGGTATTTCGGGTTGCTGGTGGCAAAGTCGATCTCTAGTCTTCGGGCACCGCTGCAAACGCAGCGGGCGGGCGTCGCGGCGTCACCATGACCAAAACAACTTCCCATAACCTGCGCAACGCCGAAAAAGGCGCTATCGAAGATAGCCACTCCTCCCCCCACAACGCCCCCGTCGTGCTATTCAGCGTCATCGACGGCATCAGTACCGAAGACCTGCTGGTCAACCTCACCGAAACACTGGCTTCGGCCCATGCACTGACCTGCGACTTTGCCTTTGAACTGGAAGAATCACGACGGGAAGGCGCTCAGGAGATTTTTGTTGCCTGGGCGGACGCCTTCGCGAGCAAGCCCGCTCCCACATTTGACCGTGTACACCCGGTAGAAACACGGTCGAATGTGGGAGCGGGCTTGCTCGCGAAGAGGCCGGCACAGCCACTAAAAAATCAGGAATCCCGACGCAAATCCGGCGGAATCGGCAGGTCTTTGAGCGGATCCGGACGCTTGCCCTTGCCCGCGCGGTACTGGCGGATCTGGTACACGTACGCCAACACCTGCGCCACCGCCAGATACAACCCGGCCGGGATTTCCTGGTCCAGGTCGGTGGAATAGAAGATCGACCGCGCCAACTCCGGCGACTCCAGCAGCAAAATGTCATTGGCCACGGCAATTTCACGGATTTTCAACGCCGTAAAGTCGCTGCCCTTGGCCAGCAACATCGGCGCCCCGCCCTTCTCCGGGTCGTATTTGAGCGCCACGGCGTAGTGGGTCGGGTTGGTGATGACCACGTCGGCGTCGGGCACCGCAGCCATCATCTTGCGCTGGGACATCTCGCGCTGCAGTTGGCGAATCCGCTGTTTGACCTCGGGCCGACCTTCCTGGTCCTTGTGCTCGTCGCGCACTTCCTGCTTGGTCATCAGCAGCTTCTTGTGGCTTTCCCACAGCTGGATCGGCGCGTCCACCGCAGCAATGATGATCAGCCCGCAGGCCATCCATAGCGAGCTCCAGCCCACCACTTGCACGCTGTGGATGATCGCCAGCTCGATCGGCTCATGGGCGATGCGCAGCAGGTCGTCGATGTCGGATGACAACACGGTCAACGCCACAAACAGGATCAGGATGAACTTGGCCAAGGCCTTGAGCAGCTCCACCAGGGCCTTGGTGGAAAACATCCGCTTGAGCCCCGGGCCCGGGTTCATCCGGCTGAATTTGGGCGCCATGCTGCCAGCAGCAAACAGCCAGCCACCGAGGGAGATCGGGCCGATCAGTGCCGCCAGCAGCAAGGTAATCAGGATCGGCTGCACCGCGAGGATCGCGATCTTGCCCGAGTGCAGCAGGTACAAGCCCATGGCGCCGGGACTCAACAGCACGTCACGGGGCAGGGAGAAATTCAGGCGCATCAATTCCATCAGGTCCAGGGCCAGGCCACCGCCGTAGATCAGCAGGCCGCCAGAACCGGCGAGCATGATCGCCAGGGTGTTGAGCTCTTTGGAGCGGGCAATCTCGCCCTTTTCCCGGGAGTCCTTTTTACGTTTCTCCGTGGGGTCTTCTGTTTTGTCCTGGCCACTCTCGCTCTCGGCCATGGCTTACCGCGCCCGCGCCAAGTCACGTAAAAACTGCAAGGCGTCGGTCGCCAGCGGTTGATACTGATTGAGAATGTCAGCCATGCCGACCCAGAAAATCCCCATGCCCAGCACCAGGGTCAACGGGAAACCGATGGAGAAGATGTTCAATTGCGGCGCCGCCCGGGTCATCACGCCAAAGGCGATGTTGACCACCAGCAGCGCGGTGATCGCCGGCAACACCAGCAGCAACGAGGCGCCGAGCACCCAACTGAGGCGACCCACCAACTCCCAGAAATGATTGACCACCAGCCCGCTGCCCACCGGCAAGGTGGTGAAGCTTTCAGTCATCACCTCGAACACCACCAGGTGGCCGTTCATGGACAGGAACAGCAAGGTCACCAGCATCGTCAGGAACTGCCCGATCACCGCCACCGACACGCCGTTGGTGGGGTCGACCATGGACGCAAAGCCCATGCCCATCTGAATCGAGATGATTTGCCCGGCGATCACAAAGGCCTGGAAAAACAGCGTCAGGGAGAAGCCCAGCAAGGCGCCAATGATGATTTGCTCGGCGATCAGCATCAGTGCACTGAGGTCCAGGGCATTCACCGGCGGCATCGGCGGCAAGCCCGGAACGATGACCACGGTGATCGCCACCGCGAAATACAGGCGAATGCGCCGTGGTACCAGGGTGGTGCCGAACACCGGCATGGTCATCAGCACGGCCGTGACCCGGAACAGCGGCAGGATGAACGACGCCACCCAGGTGCTGATCTGGGTGTCGGTCAACGCCAGCATCGAATTCACGGGGTCAGCCGATCAACTGCGGAATACTGCCGTACAGCTGCAGGATGTATTCCATGAAGGTTTGCACCAGCCACGGGCCGGCGACGATCAGGGTGATCAGCATCACCAGCAGGCGCGGCAGGAAGCTCAAGGTCTGTTCGTTGATCTGGGTCGCGGCCTGGAACATCGCCACCAGCAGACCCACCAACAGGCTGGGCACCACGAGCACGGCGACCATCATGGTGGTCAGCCACAGGGCTTCGCGAAACAGGTCGACCGCTACTTCTGGCGTCATGCGCTAAACCCCACCGAAACTGCCGGCCAGGGTGCCGATAATCAGCGCCCACCCGTCCACCAACACAAACAGCATGATCTTGAACGGCAACGAAATGATCAACGGCGACAGCATCATCATCCCCATGGCCATCAGCACACTCGCCACGACGAGGTCGATGATCAGGAACGGGATGAAGATCATGAAGCCGATCTGGAACGCAGTCTTCAGCTCCGAGGTCACGAACGCCGGCACCAGGATGGTCAGCGGCGCCATGTCGGGGCTGGCGATGTCGGTACGCTTGGACAACCGCACGAACAACTCAAGGTCGCTGGAACGGGTCTGGGACAGCATGAAATCCTTGATCGGGCCTTGCGCCTTGTCGATCGCATCCTGGGCGGTCATTTTCTCTGCCAGGTACGGTTGCAGGGCTTGCTGGTTCACCTTGTCGAACACTGGCGCCATGATGAACAGCGTCAAGAACAGCGCCATGCCGGTCAGGATCTGGTTCGACGGCGTCTGTTGCAGGCCGAGGGCCTGACGCAGGATCGAGAACACGATGATGATGCGGGTGAAGCTGGTCATCAGCATCACGAACGCGGGGATGAAGCTGAGCGCGGTCATGATCAGCAGGATCTGCAGGCTGACCGAATACTCCTGCGCGCCCGCCGCGTTGGTGCCCAGGGTGATCGCCGGGATCGACAACGGGTCCGCCGCGTACGCCAGCGGCGCTGCCAGCAACAGCATGAGCGTCAATAAAACGCGCATTACTTCTTATCCTTCTGATCCTTGCCCAGCAACTCCATGAGGCGCTGGGCGAATTCCGGCGTGGCCGCTTGAGTCTGGGCCACTTCCACAGGCGTCTTGAGCACGTGCAACGGGGTGATACGGCCAGGGGTGATGCCCAGCAGAATCTGCTCGTCACCGACTTGCACCAGCACCAGCCGGTCCCGCGGGCCCAGGGCTCGTGAACCCACCAGCTCGATGACCTGCGCATTGCCCGGGCCAATGCGTTGTACGCGGCGCAGCACCCAGGCGAGCACGAAGATCAGCCCCACCACCAGCAACAAACCCAGCACCAACTGCGTCAATTGCCCGCCGACGCCACTGCCCAGCGCCGGCGCGGCCGCCTGGGCGACCGGCTCTGCTGCCATTGCGCTCAAGGGCAGCGTCGATAACAGTCCTACCAATGAGCGCTTCATATCAACGCAACTTCTTGATGCGTTCGCTCGGGCTGATCACGTCGGTCAGGCGGATGCCGAACTTCTCGTTGACCACCACCACTTCGCCATGGGCGATCAGTGTGCCGTTGACCAGCACGTCCAGCGGCTCGCCGGCCAGGCGGTCCAGCTCGATCACCGAACCCTGGTTGAGTTGCAGCAGGTTGCGGATGTTGATTTCGGTGCTGCCGACTTCCATGGAGATCGACACCGGGATATCGAGGATCACGTCCAGGTTCGGACCATCCAGGGTTACCGGCTCGTTGTTCTTCGGCACGCTGCCGAACTCTTCCATGGGAATGCGATTACCCACCGGTGCGGTGGCCGCATCGGCCGCCAACAGAGCGTCGATATCGTCCTGGCCGACGTCGCCGGTTTCTTCCAGGGCAGCCGCCCACTCGTCAGCCAGGGCCTGGTCTTCGGCGGAAGTGTTTTCGTGTTCAGTAGCCATTACATGTCCTCGGCGGAGCAGAAATTAGTGTGGATCAGCGACGGTTGATCGGCTCAATCACTTGCAACGCGAGGTTGCCTTTGTGAGAGCCGAGCTTGACCTTGAACGACGGCACGCCGTTGGCGCGCATGATCAGTTCTTCCGGCAGTTCGACGGGAATCACGTCCCCCGGCTGCATGTGCAAAATATCCCGCAAACGCAGCTGGCGACGGGCCACGGTGGCGCTCAGGGGCACGTCGACGTCCAGCAGGTCTTCGCGCAGGGCCTTGACCCAGCGTTCGTCCTGGTCGTCGAGGTCGGACTGGAAGCCCGCATCGAGCATCTCGCGCACAGGCTCGATCATCGAGTACGGCATGGTCACGTGCAGGTCGCCGCCACCGCCATCGAGTTCGATGTGGAAGGTGGAGACCACAATGGCTTCGCTGGGGCCGACGATGTTGGCCATGGCCGGGTTCACTTCCGAGTTGATGTACTCGAAGTTGACTTCCATGATCGCCTGCCAGGCTTCCTTCAAGTCGATGAAGGCCTGTTCCAGCACCATACGCACCACGCGCAGTTCAGTCGGGGTGAATTCACGGCCTTCGATCTTGGCGTGACGGCCGTCACCGCCGAAGAAGTTATCCACCAGCTTGAACACCAGCTTGGCGTCGAGGATAAACAGCGCGGTACCGCGCAGCGGCTTGATCTTGACCAGGTTGAGGCTGGTGGGCACGTACAGCGAGTGCACGTATTCACCGAACTTCATCACCTGCACACCGCCCACCGCCACGTCCGCCGAGCGGCGCAGCATGTTGAACATGCTGATGCGGGTGTAACGGGCAAACCGTTCGTTGATCATTTCCAGGGTCGGCATGCGTCCACGGACGATGCGATCCTGGCTGGTCAGGTCGTAGCTTTTGACGCTGCCGGGCTCGGCAGCCATTTCGGTCTGTACCAGACCATCGTCGACGCCATGGAGCAGCGCATCGATTTCATCCTGGGACAGCAGGTCCTGCACGGCCATGTCGTGATCCTACTGCAATACGAAATTAGTGAAGAGCACCTGCTCGATCACAGGTTTGCCGACTTCCTTCTGGGCCACTTCCTGCACGCTGGCAGTGACCTTCTGGCGCAGCATTTCCTGGCCCACCGGGGTGGCGAGGGTGTCGAAGGGCTGGGCAGAGAACAGCATCACCAGGTTGTTGCGGATCACTGGCATGTGCACCTTGAGGGCATCCAGGTCTGCCTGGTTACGCGCCAGCAGGGTAATGCTCACCTGCAGGTAGCGTTGGCGGCCGTTCTGATTGAAGTTGGCGACAAACGCCGGAAGCATCGGCTCGAAAATTGCCGGTTGCTTGACGTTGGGGTTGATCTCGGCTGTCGCTGCCGGTTTGCTTGCGGCACTGTGCATGAAGTACCAGGTAGCCCCCACGGACACGCCGATCGCCAGGAACAAGCCTAGAACAATCAGCAGGATAAGCTTGAGCTTGCCCTTGCCTGCGGGTGCTTTTGCTACGTCGTCGCTCTTCGCCATGCCAATAATCCGTCACTATTCGGGGATTCATAGTTCTGGGGAAAGGCAAGAGCAAGTGTTATGCCAGAGTTGTCTGTTCAAACGGGAAGAGTGAGGTGCTCTTACTCACAACGCCGATTAACTGTGGGAGCTGGCTTGCCTGCGATGAGGCCCTGCCAGGCGATATCTTGGTTGCTGACCCACCGCTATCGCAGGCAAGCCAGCTCCCACATGACCCGATTCCAACTGGAAATAAGGCCACTCTTCAGATCAGGCGTAGTAGTCCACCGCACTGGAGCCGATCACGGACTGCACAACCGGCGCTGCGACTTCAGCCACTTCACCGACACCGCCGCCATCAGCCCCATCACCCCGACCGCCATTGCCACTGACGCCGCGGGCCTGGTTCTGTTGTTGCTGGTCCTGGCCCTGTTGACCCTGCCAGCCACGGGACTGGTCGGACACGTTGACGTCGACCTGGCCCATACCCTGCTGGGCGAACATCTCCCGCAGGCGGCCCGACTGGCTTTCCAGG
Source organism: Pseudomonas sp. 1912-s (assembly GCF_029269205.1). Lineage (NCBI taxonomy): Bacteria > Pseudomonadati > Pseudomonadota > Gammaproteobacteria > Pseudomonadales > Pseudomonadaceae > Pseudomonas > Pseudomonas sp. 1912-s. The sequence goes on from NZ_JARIXR010000016.1 coordinate 108,427, forward strand.
GCTTCACGCACCACCGCGTGGCCGCTCATGAAGGTGACCTGCGCCTGTTGGTCGGCGGACATTTTCACGCTGATGTCCAGGCGGCCCAGTTCAGCAGGCTGCAACTGGATTTCGGCCGACTTGAGGTTGGCACTGGACAGGTACATGACCCGGTTCACCACCTCATCCGTCCAGCCGCTCTGGTGCATGGCCAATGGCGCGTTGGCGACCGGCGGCAAGGCATTCGCGGTTTTCGGCGTGGCAGCCTGGGTCAGCGCGGCGAGACGGTTGGCAAAGTCATCGACACGGGTGTCGCTGCTGGCGTCCTTCAGGTCCTTGAGGCCGCTGTCGATCAGGCCGGTGAAGGCTTTGTCGCCGCCCTGGTCGGTGCTGTCCTTGGCCGCTTGCTGATCGACCATAGTGGCCAGGCCCGTGGCGAAGTTCTGCGCGGCGGTCGGCTGATCCTGGGTCGGGGCCGGGGCGGTTTTTGCCGGGGTTTGGCTGCTGGCGGAAACGTGTCCGCCCTGCTCCATGGCCAGGCGCACGGCGGGCATGGCGTCCAGCGGATCGGCTTCGGGGTCGAAGGCGGGCTTGGCGTCGTCGGTCGCGGCCACCGAAGGTGCCACGACGGGTTGGGCCTTGTCGTCTTTCGCTGCAGCCGGTGCCGGCGTTTCGACGGGCGCCGGCGCTGCGGGAACGGGAACGGGAACGGGGACGACCGCCGCCACAAGCGCCGGGTCGACGGTGGGGTCAACCGGGGGTTGCTGGGCCAGGGTCGGGTCGTCTGCCGGGGGCGCGTCGTCGGTTTTGGCGGTGGTGTCCGGGGTGTCGGACTTGGCAGGCAAAGTCTTGCCGTTATCGGCAACCGATGGGGTGCCGGCGGCAGGCTTATCGTTATTCGCGACAGGCTTGGCGTTGCTGTCCGCAGGCTTGTCGCGGGTCGATCTGGTCGTGGTGTCGGTGGGTTTTGCCGCTGGCGTGGAGGCCTGGTTGGCGAACACCTGAGCGAAGCCCGGGGCCTTGTCCCGCGGGTCCGCAGCCACTGCCGGTGGATTGGCAGCGGGCGCTTGAGGCTTGGCCGCAGGGGCCGCCTGAAGGAGCGAATTCGGGGTGATTGCCATATATAAGAGTCTCCGCCGCACAGGGGTCGAGGGTGCGGTTACAGGAGGTAGAGCAAGAGTTGGGCCAGCTTTTGGTTTTGGTGTGTATATCCGTTGTTTGGGTTAGGGCCGCTATTGGTTCCGCTCTTACAGCGGGTCACTTTTGAAAGGAGCCCAAAAGTAACCAAAAGGCTCTTGCCCCACCACTCGGCACCTCGCCTAGGCTCGGTGTGCCCTCACTCCGGTACTACTCCGCGGGCCGCCGCGACGGGGCGTCCCTGCCCCGTCGCGGCTAAACCGGCGTCCTGCCGGTTTACCCGCTCCGTACTACCTGCGTTCGGCCTCGGGCTGAATGGGGCAGTCAGAGCGAGATCAAGATCAAAAGCAGATCAAGAACACAGCGGCCTACAGGCCGGCTTGAGTGGTGTGGAGCAAAGGCAACATCAAGATCAAAAGCTACAGCGGGCACGGTCAAATGTGGGAGCTGGCTTGCCTGCGATCGCATCAACTGGGTGTACCTGAAAAACCGAGGTGTCTGCATCGCAGGCAAGCCAGCTCCCACAGAAAAGCAGAGCTGCATCAGTTTCAGATTTGGCTTTCGCTCTGGCTTTTGATCTGGCTTCTACCACTCAAGCCGGCCTGTAGGCCGCTGTGCTCTTGCTTTTGATCTTGATCTGGCTCTGACTGCCCCATTCAGCCCGAGGCCGAACGCAGGTAGTACGGAGCGGGTAAACCGGCAGGACGCCGGTTTAGCCGCGCTGGGCCAAGGATGGCCCATCGCGGCGGCCCGCGGAGCATCGCCGGAGCGAGGGAACACCGAGCCTAGGCGAGGTGCCGACAGGCGGGGCAGAGCCCTTTGCTTACTTTGGGGCTTTTCCAAAGTGAGTCGCTGTAAGAGCGAAACCATAAGCCGCCGTTACCGCAGGAATGGATATACACCCCAACAGCGTCAGAGCCCAAACCGCTCCCGCTCATGCTCATACAACGGCCTTACCAACGCGAATTCATGGTCAATCTCATCCACCAACTGCCCCAAATCCGCAACCACAGGCCTGGCCGATCGATCCTCAAGCAACTGACAAAGCTCAGCCAACCGCACGGCCCCAAGGTTACCGCTACTCCCCTTGAAGCTATGGGCAATCCGCCCCAGCGCCTTGGCATCATCCCGCGCCCGGCGCAGCGCCTCTACCCGCTTCTGCGAGTCATCGAGAAACGTGTCGAGCAGCTTCGGATACTCGCCCTCCATGACCTCCTGCAAGCCGGTCAGCACATCGGGGTCCAGATGAATCTCTGCCACTTGTTCGCTCCTTGATCAAGAATCGGCGGATTATGCCAGAGCCTTCCATGAAAACTCCACGCACACACACCGCCCGCCGTCAGACCAGCCTACATCGCTGCTCAACTGACGTACCAGGCTCAACCCCCGACCAGACAGACGGTCAACATCCAGCGGCCTGGCCAACACCTTCTCCACATCAAACCCCGGCCCACTGTCCTCGATCCGCAAGGTCAGGCAACCGCCCTGCCCGGCCGGCACCACATTGAGGTGCACCCGCACATACCCGCTGTTCACCTGCGCCAGCCGCTCATTACGCTCCCGGTAATACGCCGCAAATCCCTGGGCATCCCGCTTCAGCCGCGAATCCAGCCCCAGCACGCCATGCTCCAGGGCATTGGAATACAACTCAGCCATCACCGTGTACAACGCACCGCTCTGCTCGCGCAGCCCATGAATCTCCAACAGCAGTTGCAGCAAATACGGCAAAGGGTTGTAGGACTTGAGCGTCTCGGCACGAAATTCAAAGCTGACCGACCAATCCAGCGGCGACGACTGGCCGCTGTCGGAATACATCACCGACGGCGAGCGCAACACCTCCCCCGCCTGCAGGCTGATTTCCACCATGCTGATGTCATCGCGCACTTCACCGCGAAAACCCGCCAGGGCCTGCTCGATCTCCTCGAACAACCGGTCGGGCTCGCGATTGGCCGCAAACACCTGCTGCAAACGCTCGGCGCCAAACAATTGCTCGTGGGCATCGGCGGTGTCCAGCACGCCATCCGACAACAAGAACACCCGGTCGCCCAGCGCCATCGGCCAGACTTCAGTGCGGTCGTCAAACGCCTCGGCCGCCAGTATGCCCAGCGGCAAATGCCGAGACACCAGCGGCGTGCGCTTGCCGGTGGCGATTTCATGCACGTAGCCCTCGGGCATGCCGCCGTTCCACACTTCCACCACCCGCCGCTGGGCGCTGAGGCACAGCAGGGTAGCGCAACAGAACATGTCCACCGGCAAGATGCGCTTGAGCTTGGCGTTCATCTCCCGCAACGTCTGCGCCAGGCCGTAACCCTTGGCGGTCATGCCGTAGAACACTTCCGCCAGGGGCATTGCGCCGACCGCGGCGGGCAAACCGTGGCCGGTGAAATCCCCCAGCAGCACATGCATATCGCCCGACGGCGTGTAGGCCGCCAACAGCAAATCGCCGTTGAACAGCGCGTAGGGCGATTGCACGTAGCGAATATTCGGCGCGGCGTTGATACAGCCGGAGTGGGCGACCTTGTCGAACACCGCCTTGGCCACCCGCTGTTCCTGCAACAGGTGGTCGTTGTGCCGGGCGATCAGATCGCGCTGCTGTAATACCGTGGCCTGCAAGCGACGCAGGCGGTCCATGGCGTTGATCTTCGCCGCCAGGATCACCTGGTTATAGGGTTTGGCCAGGAAGTCATCACCGCCCGCATCCAGGCACTGGGCCAGGGCTTCGCTCTCGCGCAGGGAGGTGAGGAAGATGATCGGCACCAGCGCCTCCCCCGCCAGGTGCTTGATCTGCCGGGCCGCCTCAAAGCCATCCATGACCGGCATCAGTGCGTCCATCAACACCAACTGCGGCCGCTCGCGGATGAACACTTGCACCGCTTCCTCGCCGTTGCTGGCGGTGATCACCTGGTGCCCCTGGCGGCGTACGATGGTCGACAGCAACAACAGGTCAGCGGCGCTGTCTTCGGCGATCAACACCGTCAGCGCCTCAAGGACCGGGGCCAGGACGCTCAAGTGAGGTCGAACAGTTTGTCGAAGTTGGAAATGGCGAGGATCTTGCGCACGTCGGAGTTGCTGTTGACCACCTGCACTTCGGCATTGTCGCCTCCGGCATGGTCACGCAACAGCAGGAGCATGCCCAGGGCCGAGCTGTCCATGTAGGTGGTTTCCTTCAAGTCCACCACGTAGATCTCGGGCACCTTGTAGAACCGCTCGTAGGCATCACGAAAGGCCTGGTGGCTACCGAAATCGAATCGCCCCCTGACGGTGATCGTCAACTTCGTCCCGTCCAGGGACACTTCTGATTCGACTGACATACGACTGCTTCCTTGTCATTGGCAATGTGCAACAAGGTTTAGCAGGTGATGGGGAAGTGGGCAAATCCATGCAGCAGCGGTGGCGTGGTTAATAGGGGTTTTGGCGGGGAAGACGTTGGGACAGCTCATCGAGCAATTTCTGCTCGCGCTTGTCTTCCAGCGCACGGGCTTCGTCGATGTAGCGCTGCACCAGTTTGCGCAGGCCTTCGACCCGGGCGTAGGCCTGTTGCCAACTGTCGCGGGCCTTGTCGACGTTGGCCTGGTGCCACGCCAGGCTCTGGCGTTGCTGGCCGACAGCGGTTTCCAGTTGATTGAGAAAGCCCTGGTACCCCATCAGCCATTGCCCGGACACGCCCTTGCTGCCGCGCTCGATCCACTGTTGCTGATACTCGCCGCGAAAGCGCTCCAGGTCGCCCAGTTTGCTTTCCGCCAGGCGAACCTGGCCCTGGAAGTAACCCAGGCGCTGGACGGCGGTCTTTTCGGCTTTTTCGGCCATGTCCACCACCGGGGCAAGGCGCGCGGCACGCGTGTTGGCCATGGGTTATCCGCCTGGCGCCGGCGCGAATATGGTGCCCAGGTGCGCCTCGCTTTCACCCATGCTGATCTTGTCGTTGAGGCCCTGGCGCAGGTAGGTCACCAGTTGCGGTTGCAGGGCAATCGCCAGGTCGGTCTCGCGATCGCCACCGGCCACGTAGGCGCCCACGCTGATCAGGTCGCGGCTCTGTTGATAGCGCGACCAGAGTTGCTTGAACTGCTGCGCGCGCATCATGTGCTCGGGTGTGACCACCGACGGCATCACCCGGCTGATGGAGGCTTCGATGTCGATGGCCGGGTAGTGCCCTTCCTCGGCCAAGCGCCGGGACAGCACGATGTGCCCGTCGAGCACGCCCCGTGCCGAGTCGGCAATCGGGTCCTGCTGGTCATCGCCTTCGGAGAGCACGGTGTAGAACGCGGTAATTGAACCACCGCCGGCCTCGGAGTTACCGGCGCGCTCCACCAGCTTGGGCAGCTTGGCGAACACCGACGGCGGATAGCCCTTGGTGGCCGGCGGCTCGCCGATGGCCAGGGCGATTTCCCGCTGGGCCTGGGCGAAACGGGTCAGGGAGTCCATCAGCAACAGGACGTTCTTGCCCTTGTCGCGAAAATATTCGGCGATGCGTGTGCAATACATCGCGGCGCGCAGGCGCATCAGCGGCGCGTCGTCCGCCGGCGAGGCGACCACGACGGAACGCTTGAGGCCTTCTTCGCCCAGGCTGTGCTCGATGAATTCCTTCACCTCGCGGCCCCGCTCGCCGATCAGCCCGACCACGATGATGTCGGCCTCGGTGAAGCGCGTCATCATGCCCAGCAACACCGACTTACCCACGCCGGTACCGGCGAACAGGCCCAGGCGCTGGCCACGGCCGACCGTCAATAAACCGTTGATGCTGCGAATGCCCACGTCCAGCGGCACGCTGATGGGGTTACGCTTGAGCGGGTTGATGGTCGGGCCGTCCATGGGCACCCAGTCTTCCGCCTTCATCCCGCCCTTGCCGTCGAGGGCACGGCCGGCGCCGTCGAGTACGCGACCGAGCATGCTCATGCCCATGGGCAGGCGGCCCGTATCAGCCAGCGGCACCACGCGGGCGCCGGGGGCGATGCCAGCGACGCTGCCGACCGGCATCAGGAATACTTTGCTGCCGGAAAAACCCATTACTTCGGCTTCGACCTGCACCGGGTGGTAGCTGTCGTCGTTGATCACCATGCAGCGGCTGCCCATGGCGGCGCGCAGGCCTTCGGCTTCCAGGGTCAGGCCGACCATGCGCAGCAGGCGGCCCTCCAGGATCGGCTGGCCCGGCAACTCGGTGACGTCGGCATAGCCACCCAGGCGCTTGGCAAAGCTGGTGCGATCAAGGCGCATCGGGGGTGTCCAGCTCGACGCTCAAGTCAGGCTCTGCGGGGTGCAGTGCCTGCTCGTGCAACTGGTCAAACAGCTTGGCCATGATCTGGCTGATGCGCGTCTCGATCGTGGCGTCGATGCGGCTGTGTTCGGTCTCCACCCGGCAACCGCCGGGCAGCAGCGCGGCGTCTTCGACGATGCGCCAGGTTTCTTCATGGCGCTCGCGCAGGGCTTTGACCTGTTCGAAATCCTGCGGGTTGATGTACAACCGCACATTGCCGACGCCCAGGGGCAGCAGCTTGAGGGCTTCGCGCATCACGCTTTCGATTTGCGTGGAGTCCAGCGCCAGCTCGCGCTGAATCACCTGGCGAGTGATGTGTTCCACCAGGCCAACCATGGCTTTTTCGATCTGTGAGTCCTGCTCGGCAATCGGATCGAACAGGCTGCCCATCAGGGTTTCCAGGCTGGCGAGCTTGACGCTCAGCGCCGCCTCGGCTTCCTGGCGGACCTTGAGGGTGGTGCTGCGAAAGCCGTCTTTCTCACCGGTGGAAAAGCCCTCGTTGTAGGCTTCCTGGCGAATGCTTTCCAGCTCTTCCAGGGTCAGTGGCTGGACTTCTTCCAGCGGCACTTCTTCCATCTCGGCCGGCGGTTCTTCTACCGCCTCCGGCTCAGGCTCCGGGCGATGCGGGTCGAAACTGGGCAGCGACCAGACGTCGAACCCTCCGACGTCCCGTGCGCGAATCAGATCGCTGGGCGTCTCATCTTTGTTCGACATGCGCGGCGCCTTAAATCATTTCTTCGCCGCCCTTCCCACCGAGAACGATTTCTCCGGCTTCGGCCATACGGCGGGCAATGGTGAGGATTTCTTTCTGCGCAGTTTCCACGTCGCTGACGCGCACCGGGCCCTTGGCCTCGAGGTCGTCGCGCAGCAGTTCGGAAGCCCGCTTGGACATGTTCTTGAAGATCTTTTCCTTGACGCCTTCGTCGGAGCCTTTGAGGGCCAGCACCAGCACGTCGGAGGAGACTTCCCGCAGCAACGCCTGGATGCCACGGTCGTCGACATCGGAGAGGTTGTTGAACACGAACATGAGGTCTTCGATCTGCACCGACAGGCTGTCGTCGATCTCGCGGATCGAGTCCATCAGTTGGCCTTCCACCGAGCTGTCGAGGAAGTTCATGATGTCGGCCGCACGCTTGATGCCGCCCAACGTGGTACGCGAAGCGTTGGAATTGCCCGAGAACTGCTTCTCGAGAATCGTGTTGAGTTCTTTCAGGGCCGCCGGCTGCACGGTGTTCAACGACGAGACGCGCAGGATGATGTCCAGGCGCACCTTGTGGTCGAAATGGCCGAGCACTTCACCGGCCTGGTCGGGGTCCAGATACGCCACCACGATCGCCTGGATCTGCGGGTGCTCGTAGCGGATCACATCGGCCACGGCTCGCGGTTCCATCCACTTCAGGCTGTCGAGGCCGCTGGTGTTGCCACCCAGCAGGATGCGGTCGATCAGGCCGTTGGCCTTGTCTTCGCCCAGGGCCGAGGTGAGCATCTTGCGAATGTAGCTGTCGGAGCCGACGCCCAGGCTGGTCTGGTCGCCGACGATCTCGACGAACTCGCTCATCACCTGCTCGACTTGCTCGCGGTGCACATTGCGCATCTGCGCCATGGCCACGCCTACCCGTTGAACCTCTTTGGGGCCCATGTGGCGCAGCACTTGGGCGGCGTCGGTTTCTCCCAGGGACAGCAACAGCACGGCGGCTTTGTCGACCCGGGAGAGTTTGGCTACAGCGGCTCGAGCATCACTCATCTGCGTTAATCCACTCTTTCACGACCTGGGCCACACGACCCGGGTCTTCGGCCACCAGGCTCTTGATTGCGTTCAACTGAGCGTCATAACCCTCGCTCGGGCTCGGCAACAGAATGCTTTGCGGGCCACCAAGGCTCACGCGGTCGTTGGCCAGTTCGCCATCGAGGCCACCCATGCCCCCCAACTCGACATCGCCGCCTGCCAAAGCAAGCTGCTTTTTGCCGTGGCCGGTGATGTTGTTGAGCACCGGACGCAGCACGCCGAACACCAGCACCAGGATAAACAGCACACCCAGCACTTGCTTGACGATGTCCCAGAACCACGGCTGAGTATAGAACGCCGCCTCGGCGATGACTTCGCCACGCTCGGCGGAGAACGGCATATTGATCACGCTGACGCTGTCGCCACGGCTGGCATCGAAGCCCACCGCGTCCTGCACCAGGCGGGTGAAGCGCGCCAATTCATCGGCGCTCCACGGTGCACGAGTGACGGCGCCGTCAGCGGCGTTGACCTTGACCTGGTCATCCACCACCACCGACACCGACAGGCGATTGATCCGGCCCTGTTGCTGCTTGGTGTGGCTGATGGAGCGGTCAAGCTCGAAGTTCTTGGTGGATTGTTGACGCTTGTCGGCCGGGTACGGCGCCAGCATCGGCTGGCCGGTGGCCGGGTCCATGATCTGCTGGCCGTTGGCGTCCAGCAGCGGCTGGCCAGGTTGCACCGCGCCTGCGGTAGCGGCAGCGCCACCGGTGGTTTGCGGGGCGGTAGCCGGGGTTGGCGGCTGGTTGCTCAGGGCACCCGGCACACCTTGCGGGCCATTGCTGGCGGTGCGTTGTTCAGTGGTCGACTGCTCGCTGCGCAGGGCCGGTTGGTCCGGGTTGAACTGCTCGGAAGTCGATTCGACCGCGCTGAAATCCACATCGGCCGACACTTCAGCCTTGTAGCGATCATTGCCCAACACCGGTTGCAGGATGTTGTGCACGCGCTGGGTCAGCATGCTTTCCATGCGACGGCTGTAGTCGAACTGCTTGCCGGCCATGGTCAGCGAGGAGTTTTCCGCCATGTCGGACAGCAGGTTGCCCTTCTGGTCGACCACGGTGATTTGCGACTTGCTCAATTCGGGAACGCTGGTGGCCACCAGGTTGATGATCGCCAACACCTGGCCAGGCTCCAGCGAGCGGCCAGCAAACAGTTCGACCAGTACCGAGGCGCTGGGCTTGCGCTCGTCGCGCACAAACACCGAGCTTTTCGGAATTGCCAGGTGCACGCGGGCACCCTTGACGTTGTTCAACGCGGAAATGGTGCGCGCCAGTTCGCCTTCCAGGCCGCGACGGTAGCGGGTGGCTTCCATGAACTGGCTGGTGCCCAGGCCCTGGTCCTTGTCGAGGATCTCAAAGCCGATATTGGCGTCGGAGGGGGTCACGCCGGCGGCCGCCAGTTTCATGCGCGCACGGGCTACATCATCGGCCTTGACCAACAGCGCGCCGGAATTCGGTTCGACGGTGTAGGCAATATCTGCCGCCGCCAGGGTTTCCATGATCTGCTTGGAGTCCATGCCCGCCAGGCTGCCGTACAGCGGGCGGTAATCCGGTTGCTGGGACCACAGCACCACGGCAAAACCAATCGCCACGCTGGCAGCCAGGCCGACCATCAGGCCCACCTGACGCAGCATAGTCATCTCGGAGAGGTTTTCCAGGAACGACAGGCCAAACAGCGGCGGCTTGCCGTCTGCCTTGGCGGGTGCGTTATCCACGACTGCTTCTGCCATGACTCAAATCGTCCTTAAACCGGCATCTGCATGATGTCTTGATAGGCTTGAACCAGCTTGTTGCGCACCTGGGTCAAGGCCTGGAATGAAACGCTGGCTTTTTGCGAGGCGACCATCACGTCGGTGAGGTCCACGCCGCTTTTGCCGATCTCGAAGGCGGTCGCCAACTGATTGGAAGCCTGCTGGGTATCGCTGACCTTGTTGATGGCCTGGCCGAGCATGTCGGCAAAGCTGCTCTGACCCAATTCCGGTACGGCTTGCGCGGCGGATTTCGGTTGAGACATGGCATCCATTTGCATGGACCGCATATCCAACATCAACCGATTGAATTCAACACCTTGGCTCATGAACGTTCTCTCCGACGACCCGCAATTTTTTGACACTACGCAACGGTTACTGGGGTGGTAGCAACAAGGGTGCCAGCTCCGTGGCAATTCGTAAGAAAAGGCGACTAACCCTGTCGGCTTCGAGAATTCTCAAGTGGCGTAGAGGTAGGCTTCCACGTCCATCCCGGCATCGCGCATCTGTGCCAGCTTGTAGCGCAAGGTGCGCGGGCTGATGCCCAGGCGCTCCGCGGCCTCTTTGCGGCGGCCGCGCTCGGAGCGCAGGGTGTCGATGATCATCTGGAATTCGCGGCGGCGCAGATCGTCGCCCAAGGCACCGGCCGACTCGGCGGGCGCGGCTTCAATCAGCGGCGCAACCGCCAGCGTCGGCAAGGGCGCAGCGCCCGTGCCCATGGCCAGGCAGAAATCCTGGGGCTGGATCAGGCCGCCCTGCTGCAAAATCAACGCACGCTGGATCGCATTGTCCAATTCCCGCACGTTGCCGGGCCATGGGTAGCTGATCAGGCAGGCCTGGGCGTCGGCCGACAGGCGCGCCTGGGCATGCTTCATTTTATTGACGTGCTTGCTCAGCAAGCGCTCTGCCAGCGGGATGATGTCTGCCGGGCGCTCGCGCAACGGGCGCCAGGCCAACGGGAACACCGAGAGCCGGTAGAACAAATCCTCACGGAAGCGCCCCGCCGCCACTTCGCCCGCCAGGTCGCGGTTGGTGGTGGCAACCACGCGAATGTCCAGCTGGATCGGCTTGCGCGCGCCCACCCGCTCCACTTCGCGCTCCTGCAATACCCGCAGCAACTTGGCTTGCAGGCCCAGGGGCATTTCGGAGATTTCGTCCAGCAGGATAGTGCCGCCGTCCGCCTGTTCGAACTTGCCGGCCTGCGCCGCGATGGCGCCGGTGAACGAGCCTTTCTCATGGCCGAACAAGGTGGCTTCGAGCATGTTGTCGGGGATGGCCGCGCAGTTGATCGCAATGAACGGCTGGCTGGCGCGATGGGATTGCTGGTGAATGTAGCGCGCCAGCACTTCCTTGCCGGTACCGGACTCACCGGAGATCAGCACGGTGGAGTCGCTGCGGGCCACACGGGCGGCCAGTTCCAGCAATTGCGCACTGGCCGGCTCGAAGGCAATCGGACCTTCGCCATCGGCGGCGCCCAGGGTGCCCAGGGCGTGCCGGGCGACCAGCTCGATCAAGGCTTTGGGCTCAAAAGGTTTGACCAGGTAATCCGCGGCGCCCTGGCGCATGGCATCGACGGCACGCTCTACGGCACCGTGGGCGGTCATCAACAGCACCGGCAACTGCGGCTGGCGCGCACGCAACAGGCCGAGCAACTGATGGCCGTCCATGCCCGGCATGTTCACGTCACTGACCACCAGGCTGAAGGACTCCTGATCGACCGCCTCCAAGGCTTCTTCGGCCGAACCGACCGCCCGGTAGTCATGGCCCGCCAGCAGCAGCGTGTCAGCCAATGCTTCACGCAGGGCGCGATCGTCTTCAACCAATAAAACCTTGATAGCCATGACCTTTTACTCCGCGCTGACGGCGCATGAAAACAGCGGCAGCGTGATCAACGCGCACGTGCCTCGACCCAACCGGGAATGCAGCTGCAATTCTCCCTGATGCGCACGGGCGACCGCCTTGACCACGGTCAGGCCCAGGCCGGTACCGTTGGTTTTGGTGGTGAAAAATGGCTCGCCCAGGCGTTGCAGCACCACCGGGTCAATCCCGCTGCCACTGTCGCTGATGCTCAGGCGCAAGGTGTCGCCACGGTTGTACAGGTGCACTTTGAGCCGCGCCCCGGGGCCACTGGCCTGGGTCGCGTTTTCGATCAGGTTGAGCAGCGCGCCCACCAGGGTGTCGCGGTTGCACAGCAACTCGCCGTGATGGCTGTCGCACTGCCAGCGGACTGAGGCTTCCTGGATATGCGTGGCGGCGGCAGCTTGCAGCGACTGCATCAACGCGGCCGGGGTGACGCGGTCGGTCAGCGGCAATTCGCCACGGGCAAACACCAGCATGTCGCGCACTTGATGTTCCAGCTCGTGCAGGCGCTCTTTGAGGCGACCGGCAAAACGCTGGTGGGTGGCGGCCGGCAATTGCTCATCAGTCAAATGACTGGCGTAGATCAGCGCGGCGGACAACGGCGTACGAATCTGATGCGCCAGAGAAGCGACCATCCGCCCCAGCGATGACAGGCGCTCATGGCGAGCCAACTGGTCTTGCAGATGACGGGTTTCGGTCAGGTCGTTGAGCAGCACCAACTGGCCGGGCTCGGCATCCAGGGAACGGGTGGCGATGGACAGGCGGCGCCCGTCCTTGAGGGAGATTTCGTGGCCGTCGTCTTCTCGCGGCGCAAAGCAGCGGGTGATGACTTCGCGCCACAGCTCGCCTTCCAGGGGCAGGCCGAGCATGTCGCAGGCTGCCGGGTTGGCTTCGCGCACGCGGCCCTGGTCGTCGATGACGATCACGCCACCGGGCAACAGGTCGAGGAGGTTTTGCAGACGGTTGGCCAGGCGTTCTTTCTCGGCCAGCTCTTCCATGCGCTGGGCACTGACCACCGCCAACTCGCCTTTGAGCTCGGAAACCCGGGCCTCCAACAGGCTGTAGGAGTCAGTCAACTGGCTGGACATCTGGTTGAACAGGGAAAACGCCTGCTCAAGCCCAAGGCGGCTGATCTGCTCTACGGAGGGGGCAGGCCCCTGAATGTCAGGGACCGAAGATAGTTGGGCGGCGTGGGGCATCATGCTCTCTCGCTTGGCTGACCGTCAGTTAAACGGAACGTTGCGAGTGCTGTAGCAATACCCGTGCCTAAAAAAATAGGCTTAGTTTTCAGTCAGTTGAAAAACAGGCGTCAATCATCCGCCTGTTCATCACCTTCGCGACGGCTCATGCCGTACTTGCGCATCTTCTCCACCAGGGTGGTGCGGCGGATGCGCAGTCGTTCGGCAGCGCGGGCGACGATGCCGTTGGCGTCGTCGAGCGCTTGCTGGATAAGGCCTTGTTCGAGGCTACCGAGGTAGTCCTTCAAGTCCAGGCCTTCGGGCGGCAGCATGGCGGTGGAACCGAAATCCGGCGTATGGCCGTTGATGGCCACGCGCTCTTCCAGGTCGCTGCGCAGGCTGTCGACCAACTGCTCGTCTTCGTCGTCGACGTAGCGGAATTTCTTCGGCAGCTCGACCACGCCGATCACCCCGTACGGGTGCATGATCGCCATGCGCTCCACCAGGTTGGCCAGCTCGCGGACGTTGCCCGGCCAGCCGTGGCGGCACAGGGACATGATCGCCGCCGAGTTGAAGCGAATCGAGCCGCGCTTTTCGTGCTCCATGCGCGAGATCAGTTCGTTCATCAGCAGCGGGATGTCTTCGACGCGCTCACGCAGGGGCGCCATTTCGATCGGGAATACGTTGAGGCGGTAATACAGGTCTTCGCGGAAGCTGCCGACCTCGATCATGCTTTCGAGGTTTTTGTGGGTGGCGGCAATAATGCGCACGTCGACGCTTTGGGTCTTGTTGCTGCCCACGCGCTCGAAGGTGCGCTCCTGCAGGACCCGCAGCAGCTTGACCTGCATCGGCAGCGGCATGTCGCCGATTTCGTCGAGGAACAGGGTGCCGCCGTTGGCCAGTTCGAAACGCCCGGCACGGCTGGTGATCGCCCCGGTAAAGGCACCCTTCTCGTGGCCGAACAATTCGCTTTCCAGCAGTTCTGCCGGGATCGCCCCGCAGTTGACCGGCACAAAAGGCCCGTCGCGGCGCTTGGAATGGTAATGCAGGTTGCGCGCGACCACTTCCTTGCCGGTGCCGGACTCGCCGAGGATCAACACGCTGGCATCGGTGTCGGCCACTTGCTGCATCATCTGGCGCACGTGCTGGATCGCACGGCTGGTGCCGACGAGGCTGCGGAACAGGTTGGGTTCGCGGTGACGACCGCGCTCGCGGGCCTGGTCGTACATCTCGCGGTAGACCTGGGCACGGTGCAGGGAGTCGAGCAATTTGCTGTAGCTGGGAGGCATTTCGAGGGTGGAAAGGACGCGGCGGCGCTGGTCTTCCGGAAGGTCCACAGAAGAAATATCGCCCATTAGCAACACCGGAAGGAACTCATCCCAGGTTGACAGTGTCTTTAACAAGCCCAGAACGGCGCCAGGAGCATTTACCGTCCCGATCAGCACACAAATGACTTCACGGCTCGACGTCAACGAGCTGACCGCCTGCTGCCAGTCATGGCTGCCGCAGGGTAGATTTTCTTCGCCAAGAAAATTCAGGATCACCGCCAGGTCGCGGCGCCGAACGCTATCGTCATCGATCAGCAGGATTTTGGTTTCACGCCACATGCAATAGCAACTTCCCTAGTAAAACTCTAATGCCCTCGAGTTGGGGCAATCTAGAAAAGCTGTAGGCATTTTCTGCGCTACAGCTTTCTGACGTCTGAAAATAGCACTAGTTAAGTCAAAAAATCGTGCACAGTCAAATTTATGACGCGCTTTGTTCGGATTAACTGAGCCTTCAGCCGAACAGATGGTAAACCTTTGACGCGCTTTCCGCTCGGTTGATCTGCGACATCTCCTCGAATATCGCCTGACGCTCCCCGGTTGTCACCTCAAGCAGCTGCTGATACACCGCCAGCAGACTCTCCAGTTTTTCCCGCAGGGCATCCTCGTCCACCGGCGCATTGCTCAGCGCCTCATCGATCACTGCACGGCACCCCAGGTCCAGTTCGCCGATGGCGTCCCAGTTACGTGCGGCCAATGCATCCATCAAGGCTTCGCGGGTCTCGTCAATCCGTTGCAGGGCGTGACTCATGACATCTTCCTCAGGCCAGCAGGCCTACAGTGTTGCAATACCGTCCCAGCCTTCCTTGAGCGTAATCATCAGGCCGGCGACTTCGTCGATCATCGCGACATCGCTCTTGGTATTGGCTTCGAGCAAGCGCGTGGTCATGTAGGCGTACAGATTATCCAATTGCTGCAAGGCGGCCGGATCATCGGTTTTTTCCGGGTTCAGGCCGTCACGCAAACCAATCAAAATATCGATTGCCTTGCCCAGCAACAGGCCTTTTTGCGCGATGTCGCCACGAGCCATGGCGCCCTTGGCCTGGGCCATGCGGTCCAGCGCGCCTTCCATCAGCATTTGAACCAGACGGTGCGGGCTGGCCTCGGAGACCTGGGCATGGGAATTGACCTTCTGGTATTGGCGAAGGGCTCTCATGGGATTCATGTTTCTACCTCGTGACAGGCAACAGCTAAAAAGAATGGGCTCTGACTATTATGTCGACGGCGTCGCAAAAAACTTTAAGCCGGCGGTCTGCTGAAGGTCGCGCCCGATAAAGCCTTCACTTCAGCGGGCGACCTCATCGAGGATCAGGTGGTCTTGGGATTGTTCAGCGCATCGAGGGTGGTCATTACGCTGGAGCGTTGAGCGGTGAGCTGTGCCACCAGGCTGTTCATCGTGGTGTATTTGGCCGTCAGGCTGGTCTTCAGGGCGGCCATGCGGGCGGTCAGGGTGTCCTGCTGGTTTTGCAGGTCCTTGAGGTTTGCCGAGAGTGTCGAAGAACGTGTGGCCAGGACGCCGGTGTTGGTCACCGCATAGCTGTCGGTCGCGGATTTCATACGCGCCAGCAGGCCATTGTCACCGTTGAAGATACCGCCGATGTCGGTGGGGTTGGTCAAGATAGCCGCACTGAACACCTTGTCGTCGATGCTCAACTTACCGGTGGTCTGGTCAGTGTTCACACCAAACTGGGCCAGGGATTTCAACGTGCCCGAACCCGCCAAGGCGTTCAGCTGAGCCCGCAAAGCGGTCTGCAGGCCGCGCATGGTGGAATCGCCCGTCAGCGCAGCCGCGGTGGTGGAACCGTCCGCGTTGGTGGTGACGGCGGTCTCGGTGTTGATCGCGGTTACCAAGGCGTTGTAGGTGTCGACAAAACCCTTTACCGAACTCTTGAGAGTATCGGTACTGCGCGTGACGCTGATGGTCGAGGCTATCCGATTGGCGTCTCCTGTTGCCCCTGTAGGCAAAGGCGACACGGCAGTCAACTTGATACTCACGCCACTGATCGCTTCGGTCAGGGTATTGCTCTTGGATTCCTGGGCGGTACCGTCGATGGTGTATTTCGCATTCACCGGCGCGCCGCCGACGACGGTAGTGCCGGTTTCCAGGCCGGTATTACCGCCCAGGGTAATGTCCGTGCCGGCGCCGGTATTGGACGACGTCACGACCAGGCGGGAACCGGTGGCGTCAGTCAGGATGTTGGCACTCAGGCCGGCGCTGCTGTATTGCGCGTTGATCGAGTCACGCACTTGCTGCAACGTCGCGCCCGGCGGAACGCTGACACCATAGCTCTTACCCGATTGGGAAATCTCCAGGGTCGTCGCGGTAGAGCCTTTATTGACGACTGCATTCGCCCCCGCGGCGTACGTCTGGGTGGCAATCTTCGAGGCAGTCGCCAGCTGAGTGACCACCAACTGGTAACTGCCCGCAGAAGCACCGGCACCCAAGGTAACCGTGGACACGTTGGCATCCGTGGTCGCCGCCGTCAGGCCACCGATACTGGCGTCCTTGGCCATGTTGTCCATGGCGCCGCGGAACGCATCGAGCGCCGCCTGAATCTTGCCAATCGAGGACAACTGGGCGGTCTGCGTCTGCGTTTGCTTGTTGATCTGCGACTGCTTGGGCGCCTGCTCAGCGTTCACCAAGGCCGTAACGATAGACTGGGTATCAATGCCCGTGACCGGGCCGCTGACGGATATATCACCCATGATGTTTCTCCTGATACGGGGCTGGCGCTTTCTTGACGGACGGCGCCTCAAGCAGCTACAGCAACAAAATTCATGCCAGCTCAGACTTTGGCGTCAAACAACAAGCTGCTGGCGTCGTGAAGACTTTGTGCAAGTTTCAATGCGGTTTCCGAAGGGATCTGGCGAATGACTTCGCCGCTTTCGGTCGCAATGACTTTGACCACCACCTGATGAGTGGAGTCATCAATGGAAAAATCCAGTTTGCGCTGGGCAGCCTGGACGAATTCGCGAATATCCTTGACGGCCTTTTCCAGGTCGTCCGGTTTCGTTTCCTGCTTGGGCTTTACTGCTGCGACGGTTGCATCGACCTTGGGGGTCTGCGCGTCGGCAGTCACAGGGGCAGGCGCACTCTGTGGCGTTGGGGCAGCAGGATAAGACAAGTTCAACTTGACGCTCATGTCCATGTCCAATCTCCTCATCACGCAAAAGACAAAAGGGCACGTAAACGCGCCCTTCCGTCAGTCATCTACCGGTCGCTATTACTGAAGCAGCTTCAGTACAGCGGAAGGCAGTTGGTTGGCCTGGGACAGGATCGCAGTGGAAGCCTGTTGCAGGGTTTGTTGCTTAGTCAGCTGAGCAGTTTCTGCAGCGTAGTCAACGTCCTGGATCTGACCGCGAGCGGCGCTGGAGTTGTCCGAGATGCTCTGCAGGTTGGCAACGGTGTTGTCGAAACGGTTTTGTACAGCACCGAGGCCAGCACGCTGGGAGTCGATGTCGGAGATCGCTTGAGTGATCACGTCGATCGAGTTCTGTGCGTTGGCAGCAGTGGTGATGTCGGTGTTGTTAACGGTGGTTTTGGTGGAGTTGGCAGCAGTACCAGTCGCTGCGAACAGACCAGTCACACCGGCGCCGCTCAGGGAGTAGCTGCTGGAGGAGTTCAGGGAAACTGCACCCGTGGCGATGATCGCGGTGGCAGCCAGGGCAACGGCAGTGCCGGCAGTACCGGTACCATCCAGGGTGGCAACCTTGATACCGGCAACAGCACCGGCGTCGCCAGCGTTGAAGGTCAGGTTCTCACCGGTATCGGACTTGACCGACAGTGCCTTGGTGGTCGAATCGAAGTTAACGGTGATGCCCAGCTTGGCAGCGTTGGACTTCAGTTGGTCAGCCAGGTCAGAAGCGCTGGTCACGCCAGTGAACTGAACCGCAGCACCGCTACCGACTTGCAAGGTGAAGTTGGCGCTGGCAGGGGTTGCACCAGCAATGGCAGCGGAGTCAATGGTGAACTGGGCAACAGTGCTGGCAGTAGCAGCCAGGCCGCCTACAGCGCCGTTCATTTGCGCAGCGATCTGCCCGGCCGAAGCACCGGCAGCGATGGTCAGGCTCTTGGACTGGCCGCCACCGGTAACGGTGAGTGCGCCGCCGGCAACGCCTGTTGCGCTTGGAGCAACGCCTTGAGATTTCAGCTGCTGCGAACCAATGTTGTTGGCTGCAACGTTACCGATGCTCATGTCGATGGTCTGGTTGGCGTTGGCGCCGACCTGGAACGAAGTGGTACCGAAAGAACCGTCCAGCAGGTTCTTGCCACCGAAAGTAGTGGTGGTAGCGATACGGGTCAATTCAGCAGTCAGTGCTGCGTATTGAGCCTGGTTCGACTTACGGTCGTCAGCGCTTGGCGAGCCGTTGGCGGATTGCAGAGCCAGGGTACGCATGCTTTGCAGGATGTTGGTGGACTGCTGCATGGCGCCTTCAGCGGTCTGAGCAATCGAGCTGCCGTCGTTGGCGTTCTTGATTGCAACGCCCAGGCCGTTGATCTGGCTGGTCAGACGGTTGGAGATTTGCAGGCCGGCCGCATCGTCTTTGGCGCTGTTGATACGCAGGCCGGAGGACAGACGCTGCATGGAAGTTTGCAGGGCGCCGGAAGCCTTGTTCAGGTTGTTCTGAACGTTCAACGAAGCAAGGTTAGTGTTTACTGTTAAAGCCATGACGAAATCCTCGTGGGGTTGTTTACTGCGGCTTCCGGCCCTGGCAACCGCCGGGTGTGGCCTAGAGAACCTTCGTAATAGTTATCGTCGTGAATGCAGGTTGCTTGAGGACTTTTTTGATTTTTTTTACTAGCACCGTGCCACCCCTTGTAATTCAAGCATTTACGATAGCCCAACCCCCAGCAATTGCTGGATTTTTTGGCGTCAAATAAAAAACGCCCATGATCTTTCGATCATGGGCGTTTTTGTGTGCAGCGCCTTTAAAGCTTCAAGGGCGGTGCAGAATCGCCGACCCCCAGGACAAGCCCACGCCAAAACCGCTGATCGCGACGCGCTTCCAGGTGGAATCGAGCATGTGCTTTTCCAGCAGCAGCGGAATGCTCGACGACACGGTGTTGCCAGTCTCGACCATGTCCTTGATGAATTTATCTACCGGAGCATCTTCAAAACGCCGGGCCACGGCGTCGACAATTGCCGCACTGCCCTGGTGGATGCAAAACGCATCAATCTCGTCGGCCTTGAGGTCCGATTCGTTGAGCAGCTCGTGCAGGTGCGCCGGTACCTTGAGCAACGCAAAGTTGAACACCTGGCGGCCGTTCATGAAGAATACGCCGTCGCTGACCTTCAGGTGCGGCGCACCGGAGCCGTCAGTGCCGAACTTGGACTTGCCCAACTGCCAGGGCGCGTCTTCACCCATCCAGGTCGCCGTCGCGGCATCGCCGAACAGCATGGTGGTGTTGCGGTCTTCCGGGTCGACGATCTTCGAGTACGGGTCGGCAGTCACCAACAGGCCGTTTTTCAGGCCGGTGGCTTCCATGAAGCCCTTCATCGCATAGATGCCGTAGACGTAGCCCGAGCAGCCCAGGGAAATATCAAAGGCCGCCACGTGCGTCGGCAGGCCCAGTTTGTCCTGGACGATGGCCGCGGTGTGAGGCAAACCCTCTTCGTCACCGTTCTGGGTCACGACGATCAGCGCGTCAATGGATTCGCGCTTCAAATCGGGGTTGTTGGCAAACAAGGCGTTGACCGCCTCGACGCACAGATCGGAGGTTTCCTGCGCGGCATCCTTGCGCGGCAGGAACGCCGACCCGATCTTGCCAATGATGAACTCTTCATCCTTGGCGAATTTGGCACCCTGGGCGTAGTTATCGATCCCGTCTGCCGGCACGTAACTGGCGATGCTTTTTATGCCAATCATTGTGGCTTCCCAATACTAAATAGCTGGAGAACACCCCGCGAGACACGTCGCCGGGTGCTGACAATAATGGGGATAACCCCGCAAAAAACTCGCCGAAAACCGCCTTTATACCCTGGCGGCAGGCCCTCGCAGAGACCTGGCGACGACCTATCCTTTTCACACGATACAGTGAAGATGCGCTTTATGACTCACAGGTCACTCAATTTTCTGCGCTTTATGCGAAACACGGGGACATACAAGCCCCAAAAACAACAACGGCCCACCCCGTTTCCAGGGTGAGCCGCCGGGTGCCGCCGCCGAAAATCACATCTTGCTGAACAGGCTCAGCTGGGAGATTTTCACGAACGCCAGTTGCGAGGCCTGCAACATAGTCTGCTGCAAGGTCAGGTCAATGGCGGCCTGCCCCATATCAACGTTCGCCAGCGACGACATGGTGGAGGTATTGGCCAGGCCCAGGCTGGTGTTTTCCGTGCTCTGGATATCCATCGCATTCTGGCGCGCGCCGATGGAGCCGCGCACCTGGTCGATCTGCGCCGAAGCATTGCCCAGGTTGCCAATGCTGGTGGCGACCACGTCCTTGAGGTTGTTCAAGGCGACCGGGTTGCCGTCTGCCGGGGTTTCCAGGGCCTTGCGCAACTGGCTCAAGGTGTCCAGGGCATTCATGTTCTTGTTGCTGGTGGCACCGACCGAGAACTGGTCACCGGCGCCGGGCGTGCCACTCACCCCAAAGGTCACGCCCGCCGTGGTGATCGACGTCGCGCCGGCCGCCATGGTCCCGGAGGCAATGGCCTTGCTGTTGGCAGTGTACGGCTGGGCGAACACCTGGTAATCGGTGCCACTGGTGAACTTGATCACCGCACCCGAGTTGGGAAAGGTGTTGGTATACGCCGCCTGGTCCGTGACGCTGCCACCGGTCAGTTGCGCGGTGGACGCATTGCTGGCCGTGCGCGAGACACTGAAGCTGTCCGGCTTGGTTGCCAGGCTGAATTCCTTGCCTGCCACCAGCGCATCAGAGGCCGCGCCCGGCGCAACGTCCTTGCCGAGGTTCAGCCGAATGTCGAACGTAACGCCCCGCAGGTTGATGCTGGAAGAGCCTTCCTTGGTGGAGTCGAACGTACCGTTACCGGTGATCTCCGAGGTGACGTCGTTGCCGTCCTTGTCGGTCACGCTGTACTGGGTGCTGCTGGAGAAGGTCAGCTTATACGGCTGGCCATCGGAAAAGCTCTTGGCAAACGTCGTGCTGGAGGTGATCAGCCCTGCCGAGATGCCCACCGTGCCGTCATTCACCGCAGGCGGCAGCAACGTGGCCTGGGTGCGACCGGTGTTGGAAGAGCTCTCAAGCAGCGCCTTGCCGGTATCGCCCATGGAGATCGACAGGTTGTTCGAAATCTGCAGGCTCAGAGGCGTCTCGTCACCCTGGTACGAGTAGGTACCGTCGTTGTTGCGGCTGTACGGCGGGGTGTCGGTCTTGGCACCGGAGAACATGTAGTTGCCGCTGGAGTCCTTGGAGTTGAGCAAGCCCAACACCTGGTCTTCCAGCGCGCCAACCTGGGCGGCCAGGGCCTTGCGATCGTCGTCGCTCTTGCCGATGTTACCGGCCTGCTGCGCCAATCCCTGGGCGGTTTGCAGCGCGGTATTGATGCTCTGCAGCACACTTTCTTCGTTGGTCAGGGAGTTTTGCAGGGTGGTGATGTTGGTGTTGTACTGCCCCAGCATGTCTTTCTGCTGCTGCAGCATCAGCAATTGGGCGGCGGCCACCGGGTCATCGGAGGCGGTCTGCACCCGAACGCCGGAGCTCGCCTGGTCCTGGGCCTTCACCACACCGGAATAGTTGTCCTGGTACTTGGCGGAGCTGGTGTCGAAATACTGCTGTGTAGAAATACGCATCGTCCCAGACTCCCTTAAAGTGCGTTGATCAGTGTGCTGAAGGTTTCCTGCGCCGCCTTGATGATCTGCGACGACGCGGTGTAGTACTGCTGGAACTTGATCATGTCGCCCGCCTCTTCATCCAGGTTGACCTGGGACACCGAGTTGGCTGCGGCCTTGTTCGCCGTCAGCAGCGCGCCGGTGGCGGTGCTGTCGGTATTGGCCTGGGCGGCCTTGGAACCCACTTGGGACACCAGGCGGCTGTTGGCACTGACCAGGCTCACGCCCCCGTTGCCGTCCGTCACGCCGACGGTTGCCTTGGTCTGCAGGTCCAGCAGCGACTGGGCGTTACGGCCGTCGGAAGTTGCGCCACTGTTGAAGGAGAACGTGGTGCTGTCGTCCTTGGCAGGCGAGCCGCCAACGGTGGTATCAAAACTGAAGCTCTTGCCCGTGATCACCGCGCCGCTGGCATCGCGCATCGGCACGTTGATGGTGATCTTGTTGCCCTGGCCCGGGATGATGCTGCCGGTGCCGATCGGGTTACCCTGGGCGTCGCTGACCGTGTACGGCTGGGTGCCGTCCGCGGCCTTCTCGCCAAACACCATTTTCACCGGCATCGAATTTTCGATCCCGGTACGCAACTGGGCCGTATCGGCACCGCCGTGAATATCCAGCGGCACACTCAACTGCGGCGGCGTGAACGTGCCGGTGCCGCTGTTCTTGCCGGCAACGCCGGCCAACGGCCCGGCGAACGCGAGTTTATTCGGGTCTGTGAGGTCGACACCGATGCCGGTGGCGCCATTGGTGGTCGGGCTGACCTTGAAGTTGTCACCGGCCGCCATCGGCCCCTTGCCATCCAGCGCCAGGGTGAAACCGTCGATAACCGGCGGCGGCGTGGTAGTGGTGTCGAACGAGCCCATGGCCTTGCCGTCGGAACGGACCACGTTGTACTGGTTGCCGCTGGTAAACGTGACCTTGTAGTCGTAGGTGGTCAGCTTGCTGCTGTCGGCAATCGACACGTTCAGGTTGCCGGAGCCGACACTGTTACCCGCCGCTGCCTGGCTGCGCTGGGAAATGGCAGCGGCCGTGTTGATGTCGGTGAACAGCGAGGAGCCGAAATCACCGTTGAGGTCCAGGCCCTGGCCCAGCTGATTGTTGACGGTATCGGCGGTGACAATGGCCAGCCGGCCCAGGTCATTGATGGCCGGCATCAGCACATCGCTGCGATAGCGCATCAGGCCGCCAATGCTGCCGCCGCTGACCACCGAACCGATGTCCATGGACGTACTGCCCATGTTGATCTGGATGGTGTACTGGCTGTTGTCGGTCTTGCTGGGCACTGCTGAAATGGTATTGGCGATATCACCTTCTACCAGCGACTGCCCGGTGCCGGTGGTCACGCTGAGCTGGCCGTTCTTTTCGGTGGCCGTGACGCCGATCAGCTCATTGAGCGAACGGACCGCTTCGGTGCGTGCATCCAGCAGGTTGGCGGGCGCGCTGCTTGAGGTGCCCTGGGCCTGGGCAATCTGTTTGTTCAGCGACGCAATCGAGGAGGTCAGTTTGTTGACCTGGTCGCTCATGGTGCTCAACTGGCCGTTGATGCTTTCTTTCTGCTGGCTCAACTGCGAGGAGATGGCGTTGAACCGGTTGCTCAAGGTCTGGGCACTGGTCACCAACAACTGCCGGGCGGACACATCACTGGGGGTGGCCGCAGCGGTCTGGGCTGCCGCGAAAAAGGCGCTGAGTACCGCCGACATGCCGGTGCTCTTGTCCGACAGGGTCTTGTCGATCGCACTGGCCTGGCCCAGGTAGGCGTTGGCATCGCTATTGAGGGCGGTGCTGTTCTGGTAGGCGGTGTTGAGGAAATCGTTGTACACCCGGCGCACATCCGCCAGGGTCGTACCGGTGCCGATATACACACCGCCGAACGCGTTCGAGGCGTTGGCGTTCTGGGTGGTCTGCTGACGCGAGTATCCCGGGGTGTTGACGTTGGCGATGTTGTTACTTAAGACCGACAACGATCCTTGGGCGGCATTGAGCCCCGACATCCCGATATTGAGCAAACTCATGATTCAGACCTTATAAATGAGTGGAAGCGCCCGCGGCAGCGTAGTTCTGGTAGCTGTTCATCGTTTTTGCAATCTGCGAAATCTTGCTGGCGTAATCCGGGTCGGTTGCATAACCGGCTTTTTGCAACTCGCGCACAAACTGTTCCGGGTTGTCGGCTGATTTCACAACTTCTTTATAGCGATCATTGCTTTGCAGCAACGTCACCAGGTCATGGAAGCTGTCCTGGTAGGAATTGTAGGAACGGAACTGCGCCGTCTCCTTGACCATCGCGCCATCACGAAACTCGCTGGTGATCGCGCGGGCCTGTTCACCCTGCCAACTCTGGCCGGCCTTGATGCCGAACAGGTTGTGGCTGCTGGTGCCATCCTCGGCACGCATCACCGACTTACCCCAACCGGTTTCCAGGGCGGCCTGGGCCACCAGGTAGCGTGGGTCGACGCCAATCCGCGCGGCAGCCTGCTTGGCCATCGGCAACATGGTGGCGACAAATTCATCCTGCGAGCTGAAGGCTTTTTTCGCCGGCGCCAACGGTGGCTGCGCCACGGCGCGACCGTAAACCTGCATTTGCCCGCGAGGCAGTGCGGCAAGGCTGCGGGCGGTGCTGTTGACCACACCGTCATCGGCGGCACTGTTACGCAGCGGCGCGGCCTTGGCGGCAGTGGTGGCCTCGGCGCCCGGCACAATGCCGGCCAGCAGGCGATCGGTGAGCTTGCTCGGCAACGAGATGCGGCGCTGGTTCATCAACGCGATGTCGTTGGCGTGGGAGTTGGTGCCCTCGGGCACCGCCACCCGATACGCCCACAATGGCCGCTGACCATTGCTGCGGCCCAACGGGCCATCGGCCTTGGTGCCAGCGGCAATTTCGGTGGGCACATCCACCTTCTTCTCAGCTTTATCCGGGCCTTGCAACGTGGCCGCCTGGGCGTCCACCGGCTTGTTCTTCTGCATCTGGCGCAGCAACACGTCGGCCAGGCCGATACCGCCGCCCTCGCGAGACAGCGAGACCGCCAATTGCTGGTCGTACATTTCCTGATACTGCTTGGCCGCCGGTGTATTCAGCGGGTTGTCCTTGCCCAGGGCTTCAGTGGCCGAACGCATGGACTTGAGCATCTCGCCAAGAAACAGCGACTCGAATTCCTGCGCGACCTTGCGCATGTTGCCGTCGCTGTTCTTGTCGCCGACCTTCAACTGGTTCAGCCGGTTGAGGTCGGAGTAAGAACCCGAATCCGCCGTGCTGCTCAGGCCGCTCTTGCGCATGTCCATGGCCATGGCGTCAGATCACAATCAGGTCGGCTTGCAAGGCGCCGGCCTGTTTCAAAGCTTCGAGGATCGCCATCAAGTCGCCGGGCGCTGCGCCCACCTGGTTCACCGCACGGACAATCTCGTCCAGGGTGGTGCCGGGGCCGAACTTGAACATCGGCTTGGCTTCTTGCTGGGCATTCACCCGCGAGCGTGGCACCACGGCGGTCTGGCCGTTGGACAACGGGCCAGGCTGGCTGACGATCGGGTCTTCGGTGATGGTCACGGTCAGGCTGCCGTGGGTCACGGCGGCCGGCGAAACCTTCACGTTCTGGCCGATCACGATGGTACCGGTACGCGAGTTGATGATGACTTTGGCCACCGCCTGGCCCGGGTCGACCTCAAGGTTTTCCAGCAGGGACAGGTAATCGACACGCTGGCTTGGGTCCAGCGGTGCGGTGACGCGAATCGAGCCGCCGTCAATCGCCTGGGCCACGCCCGGGCCCAGCAGGTCATTGATCTTGTCGACCACACGCTTGGCAGTGGTGAAGTCCGAACGGTTGAGGTTCAGGGTCAGGCTGTTGCCCTGGTTGAAGCCGCTGGGCACGGTGCGCTCCACCGAGGCGCCACCGGGAATCCGGCCGGCCGACGGCACGTTGACGGTGATCTTCGAACCGTCGCGGCCTTCGGCATCAAAACCGCCCACCACCAGGTTGCCCTGGGCAATGGCGTAGACGTTGCCGTCGATACCTTTAAGAGGCGTCATCAGCAAGGTGCCGCCGCGCAGGCTTTTCGAGTTACCCATGGACGAGACGGTGATGTCGACCACTTGCCCCGGCTTGGCGAACGGTGGCAGGTCGGCACTGATGGACACCGCCGCGACGTTCTTCAACTGCACGTTGCCCGAGCCCGGCGGCACCTTGATGCCGAACTGCGAGAGCATGTTGTTGAAGGTCTGCAGGGTGAACGGGGTCTGGGTGGTCTGGTCACCGGTGCCGTTAAGCCCCACCACCAGGCCGTAGCCGATCAATTGGTTGGACCGCACGCCGGAAATGCTCGCGATGTCTTTCAAGCGCTCAGCCTGGGCGCCTGCGCTCAGGGCCAGCAGCAACATCGCAGCCATCAGCTGTTTGAAGTTCAAAGTGATCACCTAGAAAGGGAACAGCGGGCTAAGGAAGAAACGGTCAAACCAGCCCGGCTGACTGGCGTCAGCAAACGAACCCGTACCCGAGTAGGTGATGCGTGCATCGGCAATCCGTGTCGACGGCACGGTGTTGTCGGTGGAGATATCGTCTGCGCGAACCATGCCCGCAATGCGCACCAGCTCGTCACCGGTGTTGAGGGTCATCCACTTTTCGCCGCGTACGGCGATGATGCCGTTGGGCAGCACGTCGGCCACGGTCACGGTGATCGAACCGGTCAGGCTGTTGCCCTGCCCGGCCGCACTCTTGCCGTTGGTGGCGCGGTCGCCGCTGTAGCCGGCGTCCAGGCTCAGGTCACCGCTGCCCAGCGGGTTGTTGGTGTTCGGTACACCGCCAAACAACGAGGTCAGGCCGATGCTGGTCTTGCTGGTCTTGCCGATCTGCGAGTTGGCGTTCTTGCTCGCCTGGGTCTTCTCGTTGAGGGTGATGGTGATGATGTCACCGACCCGGAAGGCCTTGCGGTCGCTGTACAGGTTCTGTTCGAAACCGGCCTGGTAGATCGAGCCATTGTTGGCGGCCGCCGGCAACGGCGTGCGCGGCAACACCGGCGCATAGTACGGGTCATTGGGCTTTGGCGTCGGGGCGACACAGCCCGCGAGCGCAGCAATCCCACTCAATGCCAGAACAGAAACATAGCGATTCATGACCCATACCTCACGGTGTTGCAGGCGCCGTCAATGGCGCCCCATAGACTTGATTACAGATTCTGCGTTACGAACGAAAGCATCTGGTCGGCGGTGGAAATCACCTTGGAGTTCATCTCGTAGGCGCGCTGAGTGGTGATCATGTTGACCATCTCTTCAACGGTGCTGACGTTGGACGTTTCCAGGGTGCTTTGCAGGGTGGTACCAAAACCGTTGAGGCCCGGGGTGCCGATTTGCGGCGCGCCGCTGGAGGCGGTTTCCAGGAACAGGTTGTTACCGATTGCCTGCAGGCCGGCCGGGTTGATGAAGTCGGCGGTTTGCAGGTTGCCGATCACCTGGGACGCCGGGTTGCCGGCCACGGTGATCGACACGGTGCCGTCGTTGCCGACGGTGAAGGTCTGGGCGTTGTTGGGCACGACAATCGCCGGCTCCAGCGCGAAACCGTTGGCGGTCACGACCTGGCCGTTGGCGTCCAGGTGGAACGTACCGTCACGGGTGTAGGTGGTGGTGCCATCCGGCTGCAGAATCTGGAAGAAACCTTTGCCGTTGACCGCCAGGTCCAATGGCTGGCCGGTTTGCTGCAGGTTACCGGCGCTGAAGTTCTTCTGGGTGCCCACAATCGCCACACCGGTACCCAGTTGCAGGCCCGACGGCAATTCGCTGTCCTGGGTCGACTGCGCGCCCGGCTGCTTCTTGATCTGATAGAGCAAGTCCTGGAACTCGGCGCGGTCACGTTTGAAACCCGTGGTGGACACGTTGGCCAGGTTGTTGGAAATGGTGGTCAGGTTGGTGTCCTGGGCGGACAAACCTGTTTTGGCAACGTATAGAGCCGGAAGCATGTTCTTCTCCTTCGTGCGCCTGTTTTATGGCGCCGCGCTACAAAAATTAGTGTGGCTGCTATCAGCTCATCGCCAGGACGCGGGTCATGGCCTGGTCGTCTTCTTTGGCGCTGTTCATCATCTTGATGTGCAATTCGAACTGCTTGGACAGCGCCAGGACCGCCGTCATTTCTTCGACCGCGTTCACGTTGCTTGCCTGCAGAAAGCCCGACGTCAGCTTGACGTTGGCGTCGGCTTGCGCCGGCTGGCCATCCTTGGTGTGGATGGTGCCGTCGAGGCCCTTGGTCATGTTCTTGAGGTCGGGCTGGACCAACTTGATCCGGTCCACTTCAGCCATCACCCGCGGGCCTTCACCCATGGCGCGGATGCTGATGGTGCCGTCCTGGCCGACTTCGATCTGCTGCTGGGGCGGCACCGCGATCGGGCCACCGTTGCCCATGATCGGCATACCGTTGCCGGCCCGCAGCACGCCCAGCGCATCGACGTTCATGCTGGCACTGCGCACGTAGGACTCGCCGCCATCCGGGTTTTGCACGGCCATCCAGCCGTCGCCGCTGACGGCCACGTCGAGGTCACGGCCGGTTTCAATCATGGCGCCAGGGGAAAAGTCCGTGCCTGGACGCTCGGTCAAGGCAAAGGCCCGCGCCGGAAAGCTGTCACCGAACACCGGCATCGAGCGCGCCTGCTCCAGGTCACGCTGGAAACCATTGGTGGAAACGTTCGCTAAGTTGTTGGCGTGGGCCTTCTGCGCCAGTGCATTCTGGCTGGCGCCGGTCATTGCCACGTAAAGGTACTTATCCACGCTCTTTCCTCTTTCTGACGGACGCTTGCCGCCCACCGCTGTACTGATGAGGCTTAAGCAATTTGCGAACCAACTTTTTGAAATGAGGGAAAGTCCAGGCGGGGCGGGGGTTTGCGGAATGCGGGCTGCGTGGGACCGAAGGTGGAGAGTCGAAAAAACGGCGGACTTATGCCGCTTACGGCAAGCGCAGGTATCAAGAACGACAAAGATCAAATGTAGGAGCTGGCTTGCCTGCGATGGCGGAGTATCAGCCACTACCTGTTTTGCTGACCCACCGCCATCGCAGGCAAGCCAGCTCCTACAGTTCTAACCGCGCTCGGCCTTGAGGACTTCGTAGTCCCGCAGTTTATTGGCAATGGTGGTGTGGGAAACCCCAAGCCGCTTACCCAACAGCCGACTGCTGGGATGTTCGGCATACAGCTGTTCCAGCACTGCCTTTTCGAAGCGACCGACAATCTCTTCCAGGCCGCCTTCCAGGGAAAAATCCCCCAGCGGCTGGCGCACGCCATAGTCCGGCAGGCGAATGTGCTCGGCCTTGACCGTACCGCCCTCGCACAGCGAGACCGCCTGGAACAGCACGTTCTCCAATTGCCGCACATTCCCCGGCCAGTGGTAATGACTGAGCCGCTCCATCGCCCCCGGCGCCAGCTTGGGCAGCGGGCGGCCAATTTGCCGGCTGGCCTGATCCAGAAAGTGCTCCACCAGCGGCGGCAAACCGTCGAGGCATTCGCGCAGTGGCGGGATATGCAGCGAGAGCACGTTGAGACGGTGGTAGAGGTCCTGGCGGAATTCACCCCGGGCGCACAGTTCGGAAAGGTCGACCTGCGTCGCGCAGATCACCCGCACGTCGAGGTACACCTCTTCATCGCTGCCTACCCGACGAAAGCAGCCGTCCTGCAAAAAGCGCAGCAACTTCACCTGCAATCGCGCGCTCATTTCCCCGACACCGTCGAGAAACAGCGTGCCGCCCGCCGTCAGCTCCAGCAGCCCCAACTTGCCTTCCGCCCTCGCCCCCTCAAAGGCGCCCGGGCCATAACCGAACAGCTCGGTCTCGGCCATGGACTCCGGCAAACCGGCGCAGTTGAGGGCCATCAGCGGCGACTGCCCGCGCGGGCTGGCGAGGTGACAGGCGCGGGCCAGCAGCTCCTTGCCGGTGCCGGTTTCGCCTTCTATTAATAGAGGCGCATCCAGCGGTGCCATGCGCCGAGCCTCACGCACCACGGCGGCCATGACTTTTGAGCTTTGGAAAATGCTGTCGAAGCCGCGCAATTCTTGTTTGCGCACATTGTAGATACGCTCACCGACCCGGTCGGCACGGTGCAGGGTCAGCACGGCGCCGGCCATGGCTTCGCTGTCGTCATGCTCGGAGGATTGCAACGGCGCGATATCGGCCAGGAACACATCGCCCTTGACCTTGACCCGCAGGCCATTGATCCGCGATTTACTGGCCCGCACCAGTTCCGGCAAATCAAAGTCTTCGGCATAACGCGACAATGGAATGCCGGGCACTTCATCCACTCGCACGCCGAGCAACTGCGCCGCCGCACGGTTGGCAGCGACGATGGAGCCGCCCATGTCGATGGACAGCACCGGAAACTCCAGGGCACCCAGCAGAGCGTTGAGCTCCATATGCCGACGTTCACTGGGCATTAGCCCTACCCGCTTCACACCAAATACCCCGGCGATCGCTTCGAACTGCGGGCGCAGTGCCTGGAACTGCAGGTTCACCAGATTCGGGCAGTACAGGTAGATGGCGTTGCCATGCTCGCCGCCGACCTCGCCCTTGGCCACGTTCACGCCGTACTCCACCAGCAGGTTGAGGATGTCCCGCAGGATGCCGATGCGGTTCTGGCAATGCACTTTGATACGCATGAGAAGGCCCGAAGAGGTGGAGGCGCCGCGTCTTTTTGCCGCTGGGCGCAGATAATCGTCAAGATTATGTGACAGCTGCGAGGCGATTCACACTCAGAATACGCCATATACAGAACGATTCGGCCTAACCGTAACGAAAACTTTACGAAACGCAGTAACTTTTCCTACAGAACAGTGACCACAGAGGATGGCTTCCTGGCCCAGGCGGCGTATCAATAGGCTCATCGCAGGACATAACAAGAACGAATGCCTAGCAGGAGAGCAGTATGAAGCAGACGCAGTACGTGGCCCGCGAGCCCGACGCGAACGGTTTTATCGACTACCCGCCCGAAGAACACGCGGTGTGGAACACCTTGATCACGCGCCAATTGAAAGTGATCGAAGGCCGCGCCTGCCAGGAATACCTGGACGGCATCGACAAGCTCGGCCTGCCCCACGACCGCATTCCGCAACTGGCGGAAATCAACAAAGTGCTGGCCGAAACCACCGGCTGGCAAGTAGCCCGGGTACCGGCGCTGATTCCCTTCCAGACCTTTTTCGAATTGCTCGCCAGCAAACAGTTTCCCGTGGCGACGTTTATTCGTACCCGTGAAGAGCTGGATTACCTGCAGGAACCGGACATTTTTCACGAGATCTTCGGCCACTGCCCACTGCTGACCAACCCCTGGTTCGCGGAATTTACCCACACCTACGGCAAGCTCGGCCTGGCCGCCACCAAGGAACAGCGCGTGTACCTGGCGCGCCTGTACTGGATGACCATCGAGTTCGGCCTGGTGGACACGCCCGAAGGCCGGCGCATCTACGGCGGCGGCATTCTGTCTTCGCCCAAGGAGACGGTGTACAGCCTCTCGGACGAGCCCGAGCACCAAGCCTTCGACCCGCTGGAAGCGATGCGCACGCCGTATCGCATCGACATCCTGCAACCGCTGTACTTCGCCCTGCCCAACCTCAAGCGCCTGTTCGAAGTGGCGCAGGAAGACATCATGGGCATGGTCGAGCGCGGGATGCAGCTGGGCCTGCACGCGCCGAAATTCCCGCCCAAGCCCAAGGCGGCGTGAACCGCGGCTTTTAAGGCCAGGTGAGTCTGTTCCCTGGCCGCGCGTTGCTTTAGGGTGACGCCACTGACGACCGTTTTCCAAACACTCGATTTCAGGAATACCCACATGACCACGTTGAACCAAGCCCACTGCGAAGCCTGCCGCGCCGACGCCCCGCAAGTCAGCGACGAAGAGTTGCCGGTGCTGATCAAGCAGATCCCCGACTGGAACATCGAAGTACGCGATGGCGTGATGCAGCTGGAAAAGGTCTTCCTGTTCAAGAATTTCAAATTTGCCCTGGCCTTCACCAACGCCGTGGGCGCGATCTCCGAAGCTGAAGGCCACCACCCGGGCCTGCTCACCGAATGGGGCAAAGTCACCGTGACCTGGTGGAGCCACTCCATCAAGGGGCTGCACCGTAACGACTTCATCATGGCCGCGCGCACTGACGAAGTGGCGAAGGATGCCGAGGGCCGCAAGTAATGCATTTTGACGCAATTGGCCGGGTGCCCGGGGACCCGATCCTCGGGCTGATGGAGCTGTATGCCCAGGACCCGAACCCGAACAAGTTCGACCTCGGCGTAGGCGTGTACAAGGACGATCAGGGCCTGACGCCGATCCCGCATTCGGTGAAGCTGGCCGAACAGCGTCTGGTGGAGCAACAGACCACCAAGACCTACATCGGCGGCCACGGCAATGCCGCGTTCGGCACGTTGATCAGTGAGCTGGTGCTGGGCGCCGGTTCGCCGCTGCTGAGCGAACGTCGTGCCGGCGCTACCCAGACGCCTGGCGGCACCGGCGCGCTGCGCCTGAGCGCCGACTTTATCGCCCACAGCCTGCCTGGCCGTGGCATCTGGCTGAGCAACCCGACCTGGCCGATCCACGAAACCATCTTCGCCAAGGCCGGGCTCAAGGTCAGCCATTACCCGTATGTGGGCAGCGACAACCGACTGGATGTGGCGGCGATGCTGGCCACGCTGTCCACGGTGCCAAAAGGCGATGTAGTGCTGCTGCACGCCTGCTGCCACAACCCGACCGGCTTCGACCTGTCCCGGGACGATTGGCGCCAGGTGCTGAAAATCGTCCGCGAACGCGAACTGCTGCCGCTGATCGACTTTGCGTACCAGGGCTTTGGTGACGGCCTGGAACAGGATGCGTGGGCGGTGCGGCTGTTTGCGACCGAGCTGCCTGAAGTGCTGATCACCAGTTCCTGCTCGAAGAACTTCGGCTTGTACAGCGACCGTGTAGGCGCGTTGATTGTGTGTGCGACGAATGCCGAGAAGCTGACGGATGTACGCAGCCAGCTGGCGTTTATTGCGCGTAATTTGTGGTCGACGCCGCCCGATCATGGTGCCGCTGTGGTGGCGACGATTCTTGGTGATGCCGGGCTGAAAAAGCAGTGGGCCGAAGAAGTTGAAGCGATGCGCGCACGGATTGCACAGTTGCGTTCCGGGTTGGTGGAAGCGTTGGCGCCCCATGGTTTGTCGGAGCGGTTTGCACACATCGCGGCGCAACGCGGGATGTTTTCCTATACCGGGCTGAGTGCCTCACAGGTGCAACGACTGCGGGAGAAACACAGCGTGTATATGGTCAACTCCGGGCGTGCGAACGTGGCGGGCATTGATGCGACGCGGTTGACGCTGTTGGCTGAAGCGATCGCGGATGTTTCCAATACCTAATTGAAGAAACCGGATCAAAATGTGGGAGCTGGCTTGCCTGCGATGCAGACGACTCGGTCTGTCTATAAAACCGAGTTGATGCTATCGCAGGCAAGCCAGCTCCCACACTTGGACCGAGCCAATCTTTAACCAGCCACCATCTCGGCCTTGAGCTGCGCCTCTTTGGCCTGGGCATCCGCCAACCGATACAACTCGATATGCCCGTCCCAGTGCTCGATCAACGCCGTGCACGACTCCACCCAATCCCCGCAATTGAGGTAATCCACCTCGCCCACCTTGCGAATCTCCGCGTGGTGAATATGCCCACACACCACGCCGTGCAATTCGCGCTTGGTCACTTCGTGGGCAATCGCTTCTTCAAAATCACTGATAAAGCTGACCGCCGTCTTGACCTTGTGCTTGAGGTACGCCGACAACGACCAGTAGCCGTAGCCATAACGCGCCCGCCAGTGGTTCAGCCAGCGGTTGAGGGTCAGGGTGAACTCGTAGGCCGAGTCGCCGAGGAACGCCAGCCAGCGGTGATAACGGGTGATCACGTCGAACTGGTCGCCATGGATCACCAGCAAATGCCGGCCATCGGCAGTCACGTGCACCGCTTCGTCCACCAGTTGGATATTGCCGAGGATCAGCTTGGAATAGCGCCGCAGAAACTCATCATGGTTGCCGGTGACATAGATCACCTCGGTGCCGCGCTTGCTCATGGTCAGCAGGCGGCGGATCACGTTGGTGTGGGCCTGTGGCCAATACATGCCGCTGCGCAGTTTCCAGCCGTCAATGATATCGCCCACCAGGTAGACCTTGTCGGCGTGGTAGCCCTTGAGAAAATGCGAAAGGTGTTCGGCCTGGCAATCCCGGGTGCCCAAATGCACGTCGGAAATCCACAGGGTACGCACGCGTTGCTTACGGCTGGGCTTGGCGAGTTCGGCGCTGGTCATGGGCATGCCTCACGGTGTTTTCGCGAGCTTGCGCCCATGGGATTAATAGCCCATGACAGTGTTGCGTCAGTCTGATGACAGCGCCCAATACGGCCGAAGCGATGTAAACTGCGGGCCTGCACAGGAGATTGCGATGAGACCCAACCTCACGCTACGCCACTACGTCGAAGAGCCCATCGCCCACAGCCACGACCACGCGCAGCTGGTGTTTGGCCTGTCCGGGCATCTGGACTTCGAGGTGGATGGCCGAGGCAGCCAGGTGCAGCACAGCAGCGTGATGGTACTGCCCTACGCCGCGCACCACGCGTGCATCAGTCGCGATGGCAGCCGCTGCCTGGTGCTGGACGTGCCCGATGAACACTGGTTGGCGCAGTCTCTGGGCGAGCATGCCGACGCCAGCCGCCGCTTGCTCGGCCAGTCCGCACACCTGACCCTCGACAACCGCCAAAGCCAACTGGTGCAGTGGCTGGCGAGCAGCCCGGTGGACGATCCGCTGATCGTCCAGCAAGGCGCCGTATTGCTGCTGGCCAGCCTCAATCTCACACAGTTGCCGGCGGGCAAGCGCCTGCCGTACGCCGCATTTAATGCGCATATCCAGCGACACGCCGCGCACCCGCTGCAAGTCGCGGACCTGGCAAAGCTCGCCGACCTTTCCGTGGCCCGCCTGCATGCGCGGTTCATGGCGGAATGCGGACAGACGCCGATGGACTACATCCGCACCCGCCGCCTGCAGATGGCCCGCGACCTGTTGCGCGACAGCCCGTTGCCCATCGGCGAGATTGCAGCGCGGGTCGGCTATGGTTCGCAAAGTGCGTTTGCCGCAGCGATGTTGCGGGAGTTTGGCGCATCGCCCGGCGCCATTAGACGAGCGCGGTCTCCCGTGGGAGCTGGCTTGCCTGCGATAGCAGTGGATCAGTTAATAATTGATTGACTGGCCCTCCGCTATCGCAGGCAAGCCAGCTCCCACATTTGATCTCCTCTGCTTTTGAAACAAGAGCCCTGCGACAAAATCCGCGAGCCCGACGACAGACGCGAACGCGTACAACCCTCTAGACTGCGATCCTGTAAACCCGTTGTTTAAGGATCGCGATGACTCCCCGCACAGCCCTCGGCGCCCTGCATATCGGCGCATTGATGTTTGGCCTCACTGGCGTGTTCGGCAAACTGGCGGCCGCTTCGCCGGCGATTATCGTGTTTGGCCGCGCCGCGTTCGCGGTGATTGCATTGGCGATCTTCGCGCGCTTCGCCAGCAACACCACCTGGCAAACGCTGCAAGCCCGGGACTGGCGCCGCCTGCTGGTCAGCGGCCTGCTGCTGGCCGGGCATTGGGTGAGCTTCTTTATTGCGGTGAAAATCGCCGGCGTGGCCATCGCCACCCTGGGCTTCACCACGTTCCCGGCGTTCACGGTGATTCTGGAAGGCCTGATTTTCCGCGAGCGGATCCGCGCCAATGAAATCCTGCTGGTGGTACTGGTGAGCATCGGCCTGGTGCTGGTCACACCGGATTTCAACCTCGCCAGCCAAGCCACCAGCGGCCTGTTGTGGGCGGTCGGTTCCGGCTTGTTGTTCTCACTGCTGTCACTGAACAACCGCGCCAGCGGGCGCATCCCGCCGGTGCAGGCCGCCTTGTGCCAGAACGTGGTGGTAGCGCTGTGCCTGTTGCCGGTTGCCGCGCCCGGGCTGGCCGAGGTGCGTGCGCTGGACTGGCTGTGGATCGGCCTGCTCGGGGTGTTCTGCACCGGCCTCGCCCACAGCCTGTTTGTCGCCAGCCTCGCGGTGCTCAAGGCGCGTACCGCGGCGGTGGTGTTTGCGATGGAGCCGGTGTACGGCATCACGGTGGCCTGGTTGCTGTTTGCGGAAACGCCGACCTTGCGCATGCTGATGGGCGGCGCGCTGATCATCGTCGCCATCGTGGTGTCAGGGTTGATGGGCAGCGCCAAGCCGGCCAAACAACCCGCCGCCACGGCCTGATCTATACTTTGGGTGTCCGTGACAGTGTGTGGTCGTTCAACGGATCCAGACTTCTCGACGACAGCCCGGGTGCTTTTTGAAGTTGCTGCAAGCGAGTGGTCATTCCATCAACGCTATGCAGGGGTTGCACCATGGAAATGCTCATCAGCCTGGTCCTTCAAATCATCAGCGGCGCCATCGGCGGGCAGATCGCGGGCCTGGGCAAACAAAGCCTGGGTACCGGCCTCAATACGCTGGTCGGCGGGGTTGGCGGCCTGGTCCTGGGCCAGATCGTCTCCCTCATCACCGGCACTGAAACCGCCAGTGACCTGACGCTTGCCGCCCTGGCCAGCAACATTATCGGCGGTGGTGTCGGCGGCCTGGTCCTCA
Source organism: Pseudomonas sp. 1912-s (assembly GCF_029269205.1). Lineage (NCBI taxonomy): Bacteria > Pseudomonadati > Pseudomonadota > Gammaproteobacteria > Pseudomonadales > Pseudomonadaceae > Pseudomonas > Pseudomonas sp. 1912-s. The sequence continues at coordinate 145,080 of NZ_JARIXR010000016.1, forward strand.
CGCTGGTGGTCGGCTGGCTCAAACAGCGGATGGCCACCAAGTAGGCACGCCGCAAGGTCACCGCCAGCGGCGGTGGCCTTTATTGCACGCGGTCGTTATGCCCCAGGTCCCGTTGCGGGTCGATCTGGTCGCGCACCCGTTGCTTGAGCACCTTGGCTTCCGGGAAGCCACCGTCAGCCTTGCGCTCCCAGATCTGCACGCCGTCGCAGGTAATCCGAAACGCACCGCCCGTAGCCGGCTCCAGGGACACTTTGCCGAGGTCATCGGCGAACGTGCTCAACAGCTCCTGGGCCAGCCAGGCGGCGCGCAGCAGCCACTGACACTGGGTGCAATAGGTGATGACAATCTCGGGTTTGGCCGCAGACATGAATTGACAGGCTCCTGCTTGGCGGGTTGAAAGGATCGAGTGGCTATAATACCGGCCTTTATCGTCCAGCCTTGAGATTGATGATGCGCCGCCTGTTGTCCTGCCTGTTGCTGTGCCTGTTCCCCGTCCTCGTCCAAGCCGTCGAAAACCCGCGCCCGAAGATCGGCCTGGTGCTCTCCGGCGGCGCCGCCCGTGGCCTGGCGCACATTGGCGTGCTCAAGGCCCTGGAAGAGCAAGGCATCCACATCGACGCGATTGCCGGCACCAGCATGGGCGCGGTGATTGGCGGGTTGTACGCCTCGGGCTACAAGATCGACGAGCTGGAAAAGCTCGCCCTGAACATCGACTGGAAGCTCGCCCTGTCCGATGCGCCGCCACGGGAAGACGTGCCGTTCCGGCGCAAGCAGGATGACCGGGATTTCCTGGTCAAACAGAAACTCAGCTTTCGCGATGACGGCAGCCTCGGCCTGCCACTGGGCGTGATCCAGGGCCAGAACCTGGCCCTGCTGCTGGAAAGCATGTTCGCCCACACCAGTAACGTCCGGGATTTCGACAAGCTGCCGATCCCCTTCCGCGCCGTGGCCACCGACATTACCAGCGGCGAAAAGGTGGTGTTCCGCAAAGGCCACTTGCCCCAGGTGATCCGCGCCAGCATGTCGATCCCGGCGGTGTTTGCCCCGGTGGAACTGGATGGCCGGCTGCTGGTGGACGGCGGCATGACCGATAACATCCCGCTGGATGTGGCGCGGGAAATGGGGGTCGACATCGCCATCGTCGTCGACATCGGCACCCCGCTGCGCTCACGCAAGCAACTCAACACCGTGGTGGACGTGCTCAACCAGTCCATCACCCTGATGACCCGGCGCAACTCCGAAGAACAACTCAAGGCCCTGGCCCCACGGGACGTGCTGATCCAGCCGCCGTTGGCCGCCTACGGGGTGACGGATTTCGGCCGTGCCAAGGACATGATCGACGCCGGCTACCGCGCCACTCGCGCCCTCGACGTGCGCCTGGCGCACCTGCGCCCGGCCGAGCCGGTGGACCCGTCACTGGTAGCGGCCCGCACGCCCGGCGAGCGCAACCCGGTGATCACCGCGATCAAGGTAGAGAACGACTCCAAGGTGGGCGACGAGGTGATCCGCTACTACATCCGCCAGAACCTCGGCGAGCCTCTGGACCTGGCCCGCCTGCAAACCGACATGGGCACCCTGTACGGCCTGGATTATTTCGAACAGGTGCAATACCGCGTAGTGAAAAAGGGCAAGGACAACACCCTGGTCATCAGCGCCCGGGGCAAACGCAGCGGCACCGACTACCTGCGCCTGGGCCTCAACCTGTCGGATGACATGCGCGGCGACAGCGCCTTCAACCTCGGCGCCAGCTACCGCATGAACGGCATCAACCGCCTCGGTGCCGAATGGCTGACGCGGGTGCAGATCGGTGACAAGCAAGAGCTGTACAGCGAGTTCTATCAGCCGATGGACACCGGCTCGCGCTACTTCGTCGCGCCCTATATCAGTGCCCAGGCGCAGAACGTTGAACTGATTGAAGACAACAACCCGATCTCCGAGTACCGCCTGGAGCGCTACGGCTTCGGCCTGAACGTGGGCCGGCAGATCGGCAACAGCGGCGAGATTCGTTTCGGCGTCGGCGAGGCCTGGGGCAAGGCAGACGTGCGCATTGGCGACCGCAACTCGCCGAGCATCAACTTCAGCGAAGGCTTTTACGAGCTGAAGTACTCCTTTGACTCGTTCGACAACGTGTACTTCCCCCACACCGGCGAAGACATCGGCCTGGCGTTCCGTGAGTTCGAACCGGGGCTGGGCTCTGACCAGCGCTATCGCCAGTGGGAGTTCAAACTGGACAAGGCCATGAGCAGCGGGCCGGACACACTGATCCTCGGCGGGCGCTATGGGCGCACGCTGGATCAGTCGGACGTGGTGATTTCCAGCTTCCTGCTGGGGGGCGCGCGGCAGTTGTCGGGGTTCCGCGAGGATGCGATTGCCGGGCAGAACATCAGCCTGATGCGCGCGGTTTACTATCGCCGGCTGACGCCACGGTCTTATTTGCCGCTGGATTTCCCGTTGTACCTGGGCGCGTCACTGGAACGTGGGCGGGCGTGGAACAACGACAATGAGTACGACAGCGGATACATCAACGCCGCCAGTATTTTCCTGGGGTTTGATACGCCGCTGGGGCCGTTGAATTTCAGTTATGGGTTTAACGATGACAGTCAGCAGGCGGTGTATCTGAACCTGGGGCAGACGTTCTAATTACACCGCAAAACCAATGTGGGAGCGAGCTTGTTGTGGTGAGCGGGCTTGCCCCGCGTTGGGCTGCGAAGCAGCCCCATCAATCTGCGGTGAACCCGACGGGGGACAAGCCCCCTCACCACAACAAGCCCGCTCCCACATTTTTTGATCATCGGTGTACTAGGGATCAGGACTTTTCGAGGTTTCCGAGGATGTGCTCATGAACCCGCATGCACACCCGCAGATCCTCTTCATCGACGCCCACAAACAGCTCATGGCGCAAGGCCGTGGCGATGGTTTCGATCTGTTCGATCAAGGGCTTCGCGGTGTCACACAGCACGATACGCTTGGCCCGGCGGTCTTCCACCACTGCCTGGCGCTCCACCAGGCCCTGCCCTTCCAGGCTGTCGAGCAAACGGGCCAGGGTGGGACCCTCGACTCCGACGCTCTGCGCCAGCTCACGTTGGGTAGGCGGCTCGGTAAAACGCGCCAGGTGCAGCAGCACCAGCCAGCGTGCCTGGGACAGGCCCAAACCTGCCAGGCGACGATCCAGTTCGGCACGCCACCCTCGGGACATCTGCGCCAACTGCATGCCAAAACGGTGTTGATCGGTTAACGGCATAAAAAACTCATGGATTAGACTGAAAATAAAGTGTGGCTAATTATTAGTCAGCTAAGCATGACCCATGCCAGTAGGCAAGACCCGGTATGTACTGATTCGTTACATTGTCGTAATTGGCACATCAAATCTCGAATTCCGACTGCAAAGCAGCCCTCACGCAGTACAAAACGCCTTCGGGAACCCGGCCAGTAAACAGTGGTGAGATCTCGGAAACAGGTGGCAATTCGCCTTCTCCGTCGAGAAATGCATCCTGGATCTCTCCGAGCAAATCTTCCGGCAAATCAAGGGCCTGCTCCAACGACAACTGCTGCTTGCCGATGGACTCGGCGAGCAAGGTGTAGACGTTCTTTTCCGAGCATTGCAGTTGCCCGGCGATCTGGATCGGGGTCATGCCGGCACGGGCCAGGCTGATCAGCTCGTGGCGAATGTCGGCGACTTCTTTCGGCGCCTCGACCTGCCCGCCGAGCACTTCGAGGAAGGCCTGGCCATAACGCTCCAGCTTGCGCGCTCCGACGCCGCTGACCCTGGCCATTTCGCCCAGGGTGGTGGGATGCTCGCGGAGCATTTCCAGCAAGGTGGAGTCGGGGAAGATGACGTAAGGCGGCACGCTGTGTTCCTGCGCGAGCTTCTTACGCAGCGCGCGCAAGGCTTCCCACTGTTCGCGCTCTTCGAAGCGCACCAGTTGGCTGGCCTGGCTGGTGCTGCTCTTGGCGGTGGTTTGCGGCTTGAGGTCGCGGCGCAGCTCCAGGCTGACTTCGCCCTTGAGCAACGGCCGGCAACTGTCGTTCAGGCGCAGGCCGCCGTAGCCTTCCAGGTCGATATCCACCAGCCCACGGGCGACCATCTGCCGGAACAGCGAGCGCCACTCGCCTTCGGCGCGGGCCTTGCCGACACCGTAGACCGAGAGTTTTTCATGGCCGAAGCTGCGGATCTTTTCGTTGTCCTTGCCCAGCAACACATCCACCAGATGGCCGACGCCATAACGCTGGCCGGTGCGGTAGATCGCCGACAACGCCTGGCGCGCAGGCTCGGTGGCGTCCCAGGTCTGTACGCCGTCCACGCAGTTGTCACAGTGGCCGCAGGGCTCGGGCATGTCTTCGTCGAAGTACGCGAGCAGGGTCTGGCGACGGCAGCGGGTTTCTTCGCACAACGACAACATCGCGTCGAGCTTGTGCTGTTCCAGGCGCTTGTGGCGCTCGTCGCCTTCGGAGTTCTGCAGCATCTGCTTGAGCATCACCACGTCCTGCAGGCCGTAGACCATCCAGGCATCCGCCGGCAGGCCGTCACGGCCGGCACGCCCGGTTTCCTGGTAGTACGCCTCGAGGGATTTGGGCAGGTCCATGTGGGCCACGAAGCGCACGTTGGATTTGTCGATGCCCATGCCGAACGCGATGGTGGCGACCATGATCAGGCCTTCCTCGTTGAGGAAGCGCTTCTGGTGGAACGCACGCAGTTCATTGGGCAGGCCGGCGTGATACGGCAGCGCCGGGTAGCCTTGTTCACTGAGGAACGCGGCGACCTCGTCGACCTTCTTGCGCGACAGGCAATAGACAATGCCGGCATCGCTGCGTCGATCGGAGAGGAACGCCAGCAACTGCTTGCGTGGCTGCTCCTTGGGCACGATGCGGTAAAAAATATTGGGACGGTCGAAGCTCGACAGAAAACGCTCGGCGTCCTGGAGGTGCAGGCGCTCGACGATTTCTTCACGGGTGCGTTTGTCGGCGGTGGCCGTCAGGGCAATACGCGGGACGTTCGGGAACAACTCCGCCAGTTGGCCGAGCTGCAGGTATTCGCGACGGAAATCGTGGCCCCATTGGGACACGCAGTGGGCTTCGTCGATGGCGAACAGGGCGATTTCCAGGCTCTGCAGGAACGCCAGCATCCGCGGCTGCACCAGGCGCTCGGGCGCCAGGTAAAGCATCTTCACTTCGCCGCGCTTGATCCGGGCGGCGAGGTCGCGCTGCTGTTCGGCGCTGAGGGTAGAGTTCAGCGACGCGGCAGCCACACCGAGTTCTTCCAGGGTGGCCACCTGATCGTCCATCAGGGCGATCAACGGCGATACCACCACCGCGAGCCCGTCCCGCAGCAAGGCCGGCACCTGGAAACACAGCGACTTGCCGCCGCCGGTAGGCATCAGTACCAGGGCGTCGCCACCGTTGGCCACGCGCTCAATGATCGCACCCTGGCGGCCACGAAAACTGTCGTAGCCGAAGATGTCCTTGAGGACGCGTTGAGCCTGCTCGAGCATGAAAAACTCCAAATATCGCCGAAATCCCTCTGTACAGGCTGGTCGAAAAAGCACGCCTGGTCGGGAAATAATCCGTAAGCGAACTTTTCCCGCGCCAGGCGCTTGGCCTGTAGGGGCATCACAAAACGCGGCAGTATACCCGAGCGTTACCCGGCAAAGGGTGCCGTTGGTGAATTGCCGCCGGGCTCAAATACCTCCCAAATCTGTGCTGCGGCTGGCCTGGGCGCTCAAGAAAGCCTAGAATTGCCCATCGTTTATTCCCAAGGTAGTCCGTCAATGTCCTTCGCTGAGCAACTAACCCGCCTGCAAGCCTTCCTCGATGCCGATGAGCTGCACGACGAGGCGCTGGACTACGTGGCCGCCCACGGCTATCTGACCGCGCTGTCGATCTGCTCCGATGTCGTTCCCGACCGTGAATGGATCGACGCACTGTTCTCCGAAGAGCCTCACTACAGTGATGCCGCCCAGCGCGAAGAAATCGAATCCACCCTGCTGGCCCTCAAGGCTCACATCGGCCGCCAACTGGCGTCCGATGAAGAGTTCGAACTGCCTTGCGACCTGGACCTGGGCGAAGACCCGGACGACTCCGAACTGCGCGGCTGGTGCATCGGTTTCATGGAAGGCGTGTTCCTGCGTGAAGAGGCCTGGTTCGAAACCGCTGAAGAAGAAGTCAGCGAAATGCTGCTGCCGATCATGGTCGGTTCGGGCCTGTTCGACGAGCAACCCGAGTTCTCCGACATCGCCGCCGACGCCAACCTGATGGACGACATGATCGTTCAGATCCCGGAAGCGCTGACCGCGCTGTACCTGCTGTGCAACGCACCTGACGAAAAGCCGGCGATCCTCAAGCCTCGCCACCACTAAGACCGTTGCCCGTGGCGCCCATGGGCAACCGCTCTGTGATCACGCGCTACGTTCTGCTGGCCATCGGCTGGCTGAGCGTGGCGCTCGGGGTCATCGGCATCTTCCTGCCGGTACTGCCCACTACGCCCTTCCTTCTGCTGGCTGCCGCCTGCTTCGCCCGTAGCTCCCCGCGCTTCTACCAATGGCTGGTAGAACACCCGCGCCTGGGGCCGTGGATCCGTGACTATCTGGATGGCAACGGGATTCCGCTCAAGGGCAAGGTGTATGCCATTGGGTTGATGTGGTTGAGTATCGGGTTTTCCTGCTACCTGGTGCCGCTGGTCTGGGCGCGGGGGTTCATGCTGACCAGTGCGGTGTTGGTGACGGTTTATATCTTGCGGCAGAAGACGTTGCCCAAGCGTTGAAGGTGTGGTGAAGGGCTTGTCTGTGGCGAGGGGGCTTGTCCCCCGTTGGAGTGCGCAGCGCTCCCGTTATTCTTGGGGCCGCTGCGCAGCCCAACGGGGGACAAGCCCCCTCACCACAAAAGCCCTACCCAGCCAACAATCTCGGAGTTAGCGCATCGGCGGCAAGCCATACGCCGCCAGGTCAAAATCCGCCAACTTGCGAATAATCTGGTCGGCATGGTGATACTTGCTGTCCGCCATCGCTTCATCCGGCACGGCAATCGCGGTCATGTGCGCCGCCTTCGCGGCCGTCACGCCGAAAGGCGAGTCCTCAAACACCAGGCAATCCTCGGGTGCCACACCCAACCGGCGCGCCGCCGTGAGGAAGATATCCGGCGCAGGCTTGGCGGCCCCCACTTCCGGGTCATCCGCCGTCACGATGGTGTCGAACAGCCCAAACCACTCGCGGTGCAACGTGGTCTTGTGGCCAAACGAGTTGCGCGACGAGCTGGTGCCAACGGCGATCGGAATGTTATGCGCCTTCAAGTGCCGCACCAGCGCCTCAGCGCCCGGCATGCCCAGCGCCTTGGGGAAACGCTCGCTCATCAGCGGCTCGCGGATCACCAGAAATTCTGCGGGCGTAATCGGCAGGTCGAGCGCCTTGACCACGTAGTCGGCCAGGTCCTGGGCGCCGCGACCAATGATGTGCTGCTTGATCCCCCAGTCATAGGTGCGCCCGTAACGTTCGGCGATGATCTGTGTGACTTCGGTGTAGATGCCTTCTGTGTCCAGCAACAACCCGTCCATATCGAAAATCACAGCCTTGATCGGGACAGCGGTACGCGGTGCATTCATCACTACAGATCCGTGGGCAAAGAACTAAAAGGATTCAGCACAATAACGGCCCGCCTTGCCTGCAAGCAACCGTTACGAACTTGTGCCGAACCCTGTCAGCGCTTCACTCAGGAAAGTCCGCCCCTTCAGTAACGTCAGCCCACGCGTCAAAATCCGCACTCAACGCCTTCACCTTGATCCGCGCAAAGTTCAGCGCAGCCTTGCCCAACAACAGGCGCAATGGCGGCTGCTCAGCCTCAACCGCCTTGACGATGGCAATCGCCGCCCGCACCGGGTCACCCGGCTGCTTGCCGCTGTAGCTGCGAACCATGTTGGCCCGGGCCACCGCCGTTTCCTGGTAGTCGGCAATCCCATGAGCCGCCTCGTTGGCCGAACGCCCGGCCCAGTCGGTACGGAATGGGCCCGGCTCGACCAGCAACACCTTGATGCCCAACGGCGCGACTTCCTGGGACAACGCCTCGGAAAGCCCCTCGACCGCAAACTTGGTGGCGTTGTAGAAACTCAACGACGGGAACGCCGCCACACCGCCCACCGAGGAGATGTTCACGATGCTGCCCGAACGCCGGGCGCGCATGCCCGGCAAGGCCGCGCGGGTCATGGCGCTCAAGCCCCACACGTTGATTTCGAACATGTTGCGCACATCATCCAGGTCGCTTTCTTCGAAGGAGCCGAAGTAGCCGACACCGGCGTTGTTGACCAGCACATCGATATGCCCGAAGCGCGCTTCAGCCGCTTTCACGGCGCCTTCGACCTGGGCCTGGTCGGTCACGTCCAGCGTCAGGACCAGGGCGTTGTCTTCGTGACCGGCGACGATGTCCTGCACCTGTTGCGGATTGCGCGCGGTGACCACGGTCGGGTAGCCGAGGCTCAAGGTGTGCAACGCCAGTTGGCGGCCGAAACCGGTGGAGCAGCCGGTGATGAACCAGACGGGTTTTGCGGTGGAAGTCGTCATGAAGGGCCAATCCTCGTGTGTGTAGGAAAAGTATGCGCGCCGCTGTTCTTGCTAAAAAGATGCATAATCCGCAAGGCCCTTTCGGAAATACCACACAATGGACACGCCCGATTTCCAGCAATTACGCCTGTTTTTGCAGGTCGCCCGCTCGAAAAGCTTCACCCAGGCAGCCGACGCCAACAGCCTCTCGGTGTCGACCGTCAGCCATCGCGTGCGTGCCCTGGAAAAACAGCTGGGCGTGCAACTGCTCAACCGCACCACCCGCAGTGTCAGCGTGACCGAGGCCGGCGAGCAGTTGATCCAGAAGATCACCCCGCTGCTGGAAGAACTGCAAACCAGCCTGCACAGCGTAGCGGCGGCCACCGTCGACGCTGCCGGCACCTTGCGCCTTAACATTCCCTCCACCGCCAGCCGAATGGTCCTGCAACCATTGCTCCAGCGCTTCCTGCGCAAATACCCGGGCATCAACCTGGAAGTGGCGGTGGACAACAGCCTGGTGGACATCGTCGCCCAGGGCTTTGACGCGGGCATCCGCTACGACCACGTGCTGGCCGAAGACATGGTGGTGGTGCCGGTGGCGACGCAACTGCGATTCGTCATCGTCGCCACGCCGGAGTATTTGCAGGGGCGCAAGCTGCCGACTCATCCCCACGATTTGCTGGAGCATGAGTGCGTCAACTACCGCAGCGCGCAGACCGGCTCACTGCACCGCTGGGACTTTGAAAAAGCCGGCAAGCAAATGCGGGTGACGGTAAAAGGCCGGCTGGCGACCAATGACGTGGAGTTGATGGTGCGCGGTGCGCTGGACGGGTTTGGCTTCGCCTATGTGGCGCGCTCCAGCGTCGAGCAGTACCTGCAACGCGGTGAGTTGGTGGAGGTTTTGGACGACTGGATTGCCCACAGCGCACTGTATTTGTATTACTTCAACCGCACGAACACGCCGAAGAAACTGCGGGTGTTCATTGAGTTCCTGAAGGAAGAATTCGGGACCTGATCCATTCAAAAAGCGAACCCCATCATGCTCTACCGTTTTGCCGCCGACGGCCTGGTGCTGTTTCATCTGTTGTTCATTCTGTTCGTGCTGTTCGGCGGCTTGCTCGCCCTCAAATGGCGACCGGTCATGTGGCTGCATTTGCCTGCCGCCGCGTGGGGCGTTGCCGTTGAAGTGTTCCATCTGCCCTGCCCGCTGACCCGCTGGGAAAATCTGTTTCGTCATTTGGCCGGGCAGGATGGTTATGGCGGCGGGTTTATCGAGCATTACATCCTGACCCTGATCTACCCGGCCGGGCTGACGCCGCAGATCCAACTGGGGCTGGGCGCGCTGGTGCTGTTGATCAATATCGCGGTGTATGTGCGGCTGATCAGGCGCGCTTAGGCAAGCAGCCGATACCCACCAATGTCGCCTCAACCGCCTCGTCCAAAGGCGTGTGCGGTTCGCTGCCCAATATCTGTACGAGGCGGCGGTTGTCCATGCGCACCTCGGTTTGCCACAGGTAGCGCATTTCCTGCATCTCGCGGAAGGTGGTGACAAAGGGCGCGGCCAGTTTCAGCAGCCACCACGGGAAAGCACGTACAGAAGGCTGCTGGCCGGTCCGGCGTGACACCACCCGCTGAATCGCCTGGCTCATCTGCCGGCCATCGGCGTCAATATGCCCCGCCATATGAAAACGGGCAAAGGCGTCCAGGGTGTCGCGGCGTGCGATCAGCTCGACCATGGTGCTCGCCACGTCAGGCAGGTAGGCCCACTGATGCCCCACGCCTGGCGCGCCCGGATAACTCACGCTGGCCACCGGTTTTGCGGGCTTGATCAACCCTTGGGAGAACCAGCTACTGCCGGCCTTGGCACCGAAGAAATCGCCGGCGCGCACGATCAATACCCGGGCGCCACGCTCGGTGGCCTCCCGCAAACGCTGCTCCATCTCCACCCGGATCGCGCCCTTGCGGGTAAATGGGCTCTGCGGTGAGTCTTCTTCTAATCGCGCAAATGCGTCGGGACCGTAGTTATAAACCGTGCCCGGCAAGACAATCATTGCCCCTTCCGCGATTGCCGCCGCGATGCTGTTGTCGATCATCGGCAACACCAGCTCCGCCCAACGCTGGTAGCCGGGCGGGTTGACGGCATGCACGATCACCGAACAGCCCTTCGCCGCAGCAACCACTTCCTCGCGGTTCAGGGCATCACCTTTTATCCAGGTGAAATCGGCGTTCTGGTTGTGGGCCTTATCCACATCCCTCGTCAGCGCACATACCTGCCAGCCGGCAGCAAACAACTGCCGCGCCACTTCGCCACCAATCCCGCCTGTCGCGCCCAACACCAGAACCTTGTTCATGCTTTTCCCCTTGGGGTGGTTTGATGAAGCAATTCTGTTCGCCGGCGGGCTATAGAGGAATTGCCGAAGATCATCCAGACGCTATACATTTATGCATGGCATCGACTATTGGTTGGGAGCTTTACCGGTCATTCCTCGGGGTACTCAAGGAAGGATCGCTGTCGGGGGCCGCACGGCAGCTCGGCATTACGCAGCCCACCGTTGGGCGGCACATCGCTGCGCTGGAAAAATCCCTGAACGTGGTGCTGTTCACCCGCTCCGCCAGCGGCCTGCTGCCCACCGCCGTCGCCCTCACCCTGCGCACCCACGCCGAAACCATGGAAACCACCGCCGCCGCCCTCGAGCGCGCCGCCTCGCCCCAAGGCCCCGAAGTGCGTGGCGTGGTGCGGGTGTCGGCCAGCGAAGTGATCGGCGTGGAAGTGCTGCCGCCGATCATCACCCGCCTGCGCCAGCAGCACCCGCACCTCAAGGTCGAACTGGTGCTGAGCAACCGCCTGCTGGACCTGCTGCAACTGGAAGCCGACATCGCCGTGCGAATGGTCCGACCCAGCCAGGAACAACTGCTGGCGAAACGCATCGGCGTGATCGAAGTCGGCCTGCACGCACGTAACGACTACCTGCAACAACACGGCACGCCCCAGAGCCTGAACGACCTCACCACCCATTCAGTCATCGGCTACGACCAGGAAAGCGCTTTCATCCGCAGCCTGGCCGTCAAAGGGTTCGAGCGCAGCGCATTTTCACTCAGCAGCGACAGCGACCTCGCACAACTGGCCCTGATCCGCGCCGGCGCCGGCATCGGCGGCTGCCAGGTCAAACTGGCCCGGCAAGACGCCCGCCTGAGCCGGGTCCTGCCGGACGCATTCGCCCTCCAGCTCGACACCTGGGTCACCATGCACGAAGACCTGCGCAACAGCCCGCGCTGCCGCGTCACTTTTGATGCCCTGGTGGCCGGTTTGCAGCATTACGTACAGGATTGAGACAGCTTCGCTGGTGAAGAATCAGAGTCCCTCAAACCCTTCATAGACGCCCCCATGTCCGAAGCCTTCGAAGTCCCCAGCCCCCACGAAAAACACGTCGAACACGCCACCGAACATGCCCACAGGCAGGGCGACAATTTCGCCAGCCGCATCGCCGTGATGACCGCCATCATGGCCACCGTCGGCGCCATGCTCAGCTACCAGGCCGGCTCCACCGAAAGCGAAGCGGCGATGGACAAAAACAACGCCGCCATCTTCAAGACCGAAGCCGCCAACCAATGGAACTACTACCAGGCCAAATCCAGCCGGCAGAACCTCGCCGAACTGGCGACGCATATCCCGGGCGTGGACGCCAAGCACTACGCCGACGAGATCGAGCGTTATAAAACCCAGAAGGAAGACGTGCGCAAACAAGCCGAAAAGCTTGAAGCCACCTCGAAAGAATGGGATGAAAAATCAGAGCAGGCGCTGCATCAGCATCACCGCTGGGCACAGGCAATGACCGCGATTCAGATCGCAATTTCGCTGGCGGCGATTACCTTGCTGACAAGGAAGGAATGGTTGAAGCGCATGGCGTATACCGCCGGGGGCGTGAGCGTGGTGTTGGGTGGGATGGCGTGGCTGCATATTTGAGAGCTGGATTTTCATCGCCCCTCGAAAGCAGAAATACGACGTCACGTATCGTCGTATTTCGCTGATAGCTATCACCAAACCAAACCGACTATAAAACTCGCCATCGCTCGCAACCTGGAAAGTTGACTATTGATGGGAGAAAACGAATTCAGTCAGTGCGTCTCGGATGCCAGAAGCGCTGAAACGTTGAACACCTCACTGGATGATTACTTCGCGGCAGAATGAATCGCCCCGGGTTTCGTAGACACCTCTTTGCCTTAAACTGAGGTCAATTAGGAGGTGCCATGAGCAACCCGCGTTACCCCGAAGAATTCAAAATCCAAGCGGTCAATCAAGTGACCGAAAAGAAGCTGCCTGTCGCTGATGTGGCGGCGCGTCTTGGCGTGTCGTCGCATAGCCTCTATGCC